>NZ_JBSFUY010000015.1:81802-216479 GCF_053592055.1 Streptomyces sp. NPDC002817 | reverse complement strand
CGTGACGACAACCGTGGTGACGACCGTGGGCCGCGTCCGGCGTTCCGTCGTGACGACAACCGTGGTGACGACCGTGGGCCGCGTCCGGCGTTCCGTCGTGACGACAACCGTGGTGACGACCGTGGGCCGCGTCCGGCGTTCCGTCGTGACGACAACCGTGGTGACGACCGTGGGCCGCGTCCGGCGTTCCGCCGTGACGACAACCGTGGAGGCGACAGCCGCGGAGAGCGTGGTGGCTTCCGTGGCCGGGACGACCGGGGTGACCGCGGACCGCGTCGGGACGACCGAGGCGGCCGTCCTGGAGGGCCCCGTGGGGACGACCGCGGTGGCCGTCCCGGAGGGTTCCGTGGGCGCGACGACCGGCGTGACGACAGCCGTGGTGGATACGACCGCGGAGACGACCGGCGCGGTGGCGGCCGTTTCCGTGACGAGCGGGACCGGGACAGGGAGCCGATCAAGCGGCTGCCGATCGCCGAGGACGTCACGGGCGACGAGATCGACAAGGACGTCAAGCAGGAGCTCCAGAGCCTGCCGAAGACACTCGCGGAGGACGTCGCCAAGAACCTGGTGATGGTCGCCCGGCTCATCGACGAGGACCCCGAGGGCGCGTACGCCTACTCCAAGATCGCTCTGCGGCTGGCGTCGCGTGTCGCCGCCGTACGGGAGGCGGCCGGATTCGCGGCGTACGCGAACCAGAAGTACTCCGAGGCGCTCGCCGAGTTCCGGGCCGCGCGGCGGATGACCGGGGGTGCGGAGCTGTGGCCCATCATGGCTGACTGCGAGCGTGGCCTCGGGCGGCCGGAGAAGGCGCTGGACATGGCCGGGGCGCCCGACGTGAACAAGCTGGACAAGGCCGGTCAGGTCGAGATGCGGCTCGTCGCGGCCGGTGCCCGGCGTGATCTGGGGCAGTTGGACGCGGCCATCGTGACGCTGCAGAGCCCTGAGCTGGCCTCCAACTCCGTACAGCCGTGGACGGCGCGTCTGCGGTACGCGTACGCCGACGCCCTGCTCGCCGCCGGCCGGGAGGACGAGGCACGGGAGTGGTTCGCGAAGGCCGTGGAGTCCGACAAGGACGGCAGCACGGACGCCTCGGACCGGCTCGCGGAGATGGACGGAGTCGACTTCGTCGACGCGCTCGGTGAAGAGGGCGACGTCGAGGCCGAGGGTGTTTCCGAGAAGGTGGAAGCGGAAGCGGAAGCGGACGTAACCGAAGCGGATGACGTGGAAACGGACGAGGACGACAAGGACTGACGTCCGTAAGTGACAAAGGGCGGGATCCCCTCAACGGGATCCCGCCCTTTGTCGTTCTACGACGGCTCAGAGTTCCAGTGCGCGCAGCACCAGGCCCGACGCCGGCTTGGGGCCGAACGACGTCGACTTGCGGGGCATCGTGACGCCCTGGCGGGCCAGGTCGCGGACGACCTCCTCGCGGACCGGGTGCATGAGGACGGCCGTACCGCCGTCGCGCTCCGCCTTGCGGACCGTGGCGGCGGTGTCGTGGATGTAGGCGATGCGGGTCGGGTCGTCCTCGGGGACGTGCCAGACGTGGTCGAGGAGGGTGGCGTGCAGGACCGTCGCGTCCAGGGTGCGCCAGGCCGCGGGACGGTCCGTGGGGACCGTACGGGCGAGGAGGTCCTGGTCCGGGCGGTCGATGAGGTGGAAGGCGCCGTCTCCGGCGAGCAGGAAGGCGTTGCCGGCGCAGGCCGCGTCGGCGAGGGTGTCCAGGGCCTCGGCCAAGGGGAGGTCGAGGCGGCGTATGCGGAACAGACCCTCGAGTGGAGCCAGGGCGTCCGCTACCGGCAGGCCGTGCAGAAGACGGTGGATGGCGCGGACGCGGAGGGGGTAGCGGGCCGTGTCGACCAGGAGGACGAGGCCGAAGTCCCAGGGGCTGGGCGAGGGGTGCTCCGCGCGTAGACGGAGGGAGGTCGCCCAGCGGTGATGGCCGTCGGCGATGAGTGCCTGGTGGCCGGCGAGGTCGGTCTGGATCGCGGCCACGTCGGCGGGGTCGGTGATCGCCCAGAGGCGGTGGCGGTAGCCGTCCTCGGTGGTGGTGGCCAGGAGCGGCTCCTGCTCGGCCGTGCGTTCGACGACGGCTGTCGTGTCGGTCGGAGAGCCGTTGCCGCGGTACGTGAGGAGCAGGGGCTCCAGGTTCGCGGAGGTGGCGCGCATGAGGGCCGCGCGGTCGGCGACCACGTGCGGCATGACGTCCTCGTGCGGCAGGACCACGCCCTCCGACGGATCCGACAGACGCAGGGTGCCGATGACGCCGCGTTGGAGCATGCCGTCGGTTGCGCGCTGTTCGTAGACGTACAGGCCGGGATCGGGGTCGGCGGTCAGGACGCCCTCCGCGAGCCAGCGGCGCAGGGTGTCGGCCGCCTGTTCGTTGCGGGCCGTGGGAGTGATCGCCTGGGGCAGGATCAGTCGGACGATGTTGTACGGGTCCGCGGACTGGAGGTGGACGACGCCGTCGGGGCGTACGACGACGTCGTACGGCGGGGACGTCACGGCCGCGAGGCTGCCGACCCGGTCGGGGTCGTATCGAAGGCCTCGGAACGGGGTGAGTTCCAGGCCCCGGCGCGCCATTGCTTCCGAGTGACCTGCGGTGTTCATCCCGGCATCGTACGTGTGTCAGTGGTGTGAGGGATGATCGGGGGAAAGCCGTCGAGCGAGGAGCGATGTGGAATGAGCCAGAGCGTCAGGACGAGGCCCGAGGGCAGTGGCCAGGCCCTGAGCGAGGCGTACGACACCGCGCTGCTCGACCTCGACGGGGTGGTGTACGCGGGCGGGAACGCGATCGTGCACGCCGTCGAGTCGCTGGCCACGGCTCGGGCCGGCGGCATGCATCTCGCGTACGTCACCAACAACGCGCTGCGGACGCCGGACACCGTCGCCGAGCATCTGACCGAGCTGGGGATACCGACGGAGGCCGGTGACGTCATCACCTCGGCTCAGGCCGTCGCGCGGCTCATCAGTGAGCAGGTGCCCGCGGGGGCGCGGGTGCTGGTGATCGGCGGGGAGGGGCTGCGGGTCGCGCTGCGGGAGCGGGGGCTGGAGCCCGTCGAGTCGGCCGATGACGATCCGGCCGCGGTGGTACAGGGGTTCGGAGGCCCGGATCTGCCGTGGGGGCGGTTCGCTGAGGCTTCGTACGCTGTCGCGCGCGGGGTGCCGTGGTTCGCGTCCAACACCGATCTGACGATTCCCAGCGGGCGCGGGATCGCGCCGGGCAACGGGGCGGCGGTGGAGGTCGTGCGGATCGCGACCGGGGCCGAGCCGCAGGTCGCGGGCAAGCCGTTGCCTCCCATGCACCGGGAGACGATCCTGCGGACCGGCGCCGAGCGGCCGCTGGTCGTCGGGGACCGGCTGGACACGGACATCGAGGGCGCGTTCAACGGGGAGGTCGACTCGCTGCTCGTCCTGACCGGGGTGACCGACGGGGCGCAGTTGCTGGCCGCGCCGCCGCAGCACCGGCCGACGTATGTCGACGCTGATCTGCGCGGCATGCTCACGGGGCAGCCCGAAGTCACCGAGGTGGATGGCGGGTTCCGGTGCGGCGGTTGGACGGCGACGGCCGGTGCCGAGCGGCTGGAACTGGACGGTGAGGGGGAGGCCCTGGACGGGCTGCGGGCGCTGTGTGCGGCGGCGTGGACGGCGGCCGGTGCGGGAACGTCCGAGCTGGACGGAGGGAAGGCGCTCGCGCGGTTGGGTCTGTGAGGGGTGCACTTGGTGCCCGCCCTGTGAACCCGTGCAGCGGGATCGTGGCTGAATCCGAGGGTAGGCTAACCTAACTGCGTGTTGGTCGACAGTCCTCCCGAACAGCGCGCGGAGACCGCCCCCGCGCCCCCAACCCGCCAGGCGATACGCGCCCTTGGGTTGCTCGTGTCCGTCGCGATCCTGGTGCTCGTCGCATTGGCGAGCATCGCGATCGGGGCGAAAGAGCTGTCGATGGGGCAGGTCTGGCACGGCCTGTTCGAGGACTCGGGGACATACGGCGATGTCGTCGTCACCGAGCGGCTCTGGCGGACCCTGCTGGGTCTGCTGGCCGGTGCCGCGCTCGGTCTGTCCGGCGCGGTCCTCCAGGCGCTCACGCGTAATCCGTTGGCCGACCCCGGGCTGCTCGGCATCAACGCGGGTGCGTCCGCGGCGGTCGTCACCGCCATGACGTACTTCGGTGTCACCAGCCTGACCGGCTACGTCTGGTTCGCCTTCTTCGGCGCGGCCGCGGTCGGGGCGCTGGTGTGGTTCCTCGGTGGCAGCCGGGGGGCGACGCCGGTGCGGCTCGCGCTCGCCGGCACGGCGATCAGTGCCGCGCTCTACGGCTATCTCCAGGCCGTGATGATCACGAACGAGGCCGCGCTCGGCAAGATGCGTTTCTGGACGGTGGGTTCGCTCTCCTCGGCCAGTGAGTCGACCATCCTCCAGGTCCTGCCGTTCCTCGCGGTCGGCACCGTCCTCGCCCTCGCGCTCGCCCGCCCGCTCAACGCCATGGAGATGGGCGACGACACCGCCAAGGCGCTCGGCGCCGACCTCAACCGCACCCGGGCGCTGTCGATGCTCGCCGCCACCGTGCTGTGCGGGGCCGCGACCGCCGCCTGCGGACCGATCGTGTTCGTCGGCCTGATGGTGCCGCACGTCGTGCGCTCCTTCACCGGGCCCGACCTGCGCTGGATCATGCCGTACGCGACCGTCCTGTCGCCCGTGCTGCTGCTCGGCGCCGACGTCATCGGCCGGATCGTCGCCCGGCCCTCAGAACTTCAGGTCGGCATCGTCACCGCGATCCTCGGTGGCCCGGTCTTCATCTTTCTCGTACGACGGCGGAGGACGGCGCAGCTGTGAAGACCAACCGTGCCATCAGGACGCCGGGCGGGCTGTCGGTCCGCCTCGACGTCCGTGCCTTCACCGTCGTACTGCTGCTCCTGGCCGCCGCGCTCACCGCGAGTGTCGTACTCATCGGCACCGGCGACTTCCCGATCCCGGCCGGCGACGTGCTCAAGACGCTGCTCGGCAACGGGAACGCGGGCCAGGAGTTCATCGTCAACGAGCTGCGGCTGCCCCGGGTCCTCGTCGGGCTGCTGGTCGGCGCCTCGCTCGGGCTCGGCGGGGCGCTGTTCCAGGCCGTGTCCCGCAACCCGCTGGGCAGCCCCGACATCCTCGGTCTCGGACAGGGGGCGACGGCCGGTGCGCTCGTGATGATCGTGCTGTTCTCCGGGAACGCGGCCGAGGTCACCGTCGGGGCGTTGGTGGGCGGTCTGGTGGCCGGGCTCTCCATCTATCTGCTCGCGTGGAAGCAGGGTGTGCACGGATACCGGCTGGTGCTGGTCGGCATCGGTGTGTCCGCGATCCTCACGGCGGTAAACGGCTATCTGCTGACCGTGTCCGACATCGTCGACGCGGCCCGGGCGATGGTCTGGATGACCGGCTCGCTCAGCGGCCGTGACTGGGACCAGGTGTGGCCGCTGCTCTGGCTGTGCGCCGTCCTCGTGCCGCTCGTCCTCGCCAACGCGCGCGGGCTGCTGATGATGGAGATGGGCGACGACGTGTCGAACGCCCTCGGGGTGCGCGTGGAGCGGGTGCGGGGGCTGCTGATGATCGCCGCCGTCCTGCTCACCGCGTCCGCGACCGCCGCCGCCGGTCCGGTCAGCTTCGTGGCGCTCACCGCGCCGCAGCTCGCCAGACGACTGACCCGCTCGCCCGGACCGAACCTGCTGCCCTCGCTGTGCATGGGGGCCGCCCTGCTGGTCAGCGCCGACTGGATCTCGCAGAAGGTCTTCGGCGCCGACCAGATGCCGGTGGGCGTGGTCACCGGTGTGCTCGGCGGTGTCTATCTGCTGTGGCTGCTGGTCACCGAACGGAAGGCGGGCCGGATATGAGCGGCTCGCGGAAGCCGGACATGAGCGGCTCGGCGAACAACACCCGGGCGAACCAGAACACCCGAAGGAGCACCGTGAACCGCCTCTCCGCCGAGAACGTCACCCTCGCCTACGACCAGCGCGTCATCGCCGAGCAGTTGTCGGTGGAGATCCCCGACAACTCCTTCACCGTGATCGTCGGCCCGAACGCGTGCGGCAAGTCCACGCTGCTGAGGGCGTTGTCGCGGATGCTGAAGCCGAACCAGGGCCGGGTGCTGCTCGACGGGCAGGTCATCCAGTCGATGCCCGCGAAGAAGGTCGCGCGGACGCTGGGTCTGCTGCCGCAGTCGTCCATCGCGCCCGACGGGATCACCGTCGCCGACCTGGTGGGCCGTGGCCGCTACCCGCACCAGGGCATCCTGCGCCAGTGGTCGACCGAGGACGAGCGGGTCGTGCAGGAGTCGATGGCGCAGACCGGGGTCGCGGAGCTCGCGGACCGGTACGTCGACGAGCTGTCCGGCGGTCAGCGCCAGCGTGTGTGGATCGCCATGGCGCTCGCCCAGCAGACCCCGCTGCTGCTCCTGGACGAGCCGACGACCTACCTCGACATCCAGCACCAGATCGACGTACTGGATCTCTGCGCCGAACTGCACGAGGAGCAGGGGCGCACGCTGGTGGCCGTCCTGCACGACCTCAATCACGCCGCCCGGTACGCCACGCATCTGATCGCCCTGAAGGACGGCAGTGTCATCGCCGAGGGGGCGCCGAACGACATCGTCACGGCCGAGCTGGTCGAGGAGGTCTTCGGGCTGCGCTGCCAGGTCATCGACGACCCGGAGACGGCGACGCCGCTGGTGGTGCCGGCGGCGCGGAAGGCGCGGGTGGAGGACAGGAAGACGGACGTGAAGAAGGTGGCTGCCGCCAAGGCCTCCTGAGCTACAGGAGCTTGCGCAGCTGGAGCAGGTCGCGCAGGCCCGCCTCCAGCTTGACCCGGCCCGAGCCCCAGGCCTTGGCGAAGTTCAGCTCGCCGTCGACCAGGGCGACCAGATCGTCGCCCTTCATGGTCAGCCTGATCTGGGCCTTCTCGGGAGGAGGGCCCTGGACCGTGTCGTGCACCACGATCCGGCCGCCCGTCATCCGGCCGACGAAGGTGGTGTCGAGGTCGGTGATCCGGCAGCTGACCGAGCGGTCCATGGTCGCCGCCGTGCGGACGTCCCCCTCGGCGCGCTGCATGGTGTCGGAGAGCTTTTCGAGTGCGGCGCGGCACTCCTCGATCGTGGCCATCGAGATCGACGGTACCCCAGCCCTTCGGGGTAGCGTCTGGGCATGAGCGACGCAGCCCCGGAGACGCAGAACCTCGAGGAGGCGGTGGGGCCGGAGCGCGAACCCGCCGCCCCGGCCCCGCTGAACGTCTCCCGCACCCCCACCGGCAACGCCGAGGTGGACGCCCACCTGGAGCGGCTCGGCGACGCCGACCACCTCGCCACCGACGGACACGTCGAGGTGTACGAGGATGTACACCGGGGGCTGCGCGACGCGCTCACCGAGCTCGACGCCCGCCCGGGACCTCCGGCGCCCCCGTCGTCGTATGAGCAGAGGGCGCCTTCACCCTCGTATGGCAATAGGAGCTGAACCGAACGTGGCAGGAGTCGCACGCCAACGTCTCGACGCGGAGCTGGTCCGGCGGAAGCTCGCGCGCTCGCGCGAGCACGCCAGCCAGCTGATCGCCGCCGGGCGGGTCAGTGTCGGCAAGACCGTCGCGACCAAGCCGGCCACGCAGGTGGAGACGGCGGCGGCGATCGTGGTCTCGGAAGACGACGGCGATCCCGGCTATGTGTCCCGGGGTGGGCACAAGCTTGCGGGCGCGCTGCAGGCGTTCGTGCCGCAGGGGCTCGTCGTCGAGGGGCGGCGGGCGCTGGACGCCGGTGCGTCCACCGGCGGGTTCACCGATGTGCTGCTGCGGTCGGGGGCCGCGCACGTCGTCGCCGTCGACGTCGGGTACGGGCAACTCGCGTGGACTCTTCGGAGCGATGAACGCGTCACCGTCAAGGACCGTACGAACGTACGCGAGTTGACGCTTGAAGCGATCGATGGGGAGCCCGTGGATCTTGTAGTGGGGGATCTGTCCTTCATTCCGCTCGGGCTGGTGCTGCCCGCCCTGGCGCGGTGCGTGAAGCCGGACGCCGATCTGGTGATGATGGTCAAGCCGCAGTTCGAGGTGGGGAAGGAACGACTGGGTAGTGGGGGAGTCGTACGGAGTCCGCAGCTGCGGGCGGAGGCCGTGCGTGGAGTGGCCGAGAAGGCGTGGGAACTCGGGCTCGGGGTGAAGGGCGTCACGGCAAGTCCGTTGCCCGGGCCCTCGGGCAATGTCGAATACTTTCTGTGGCTGCGTGCCGGGGCGCCTGTCCTGGATCCGGCCGACGTTGACCGTGCAGTGGCGGAGGGGCCTCGTTGACACAGAACCGAGCTCGTACTGTTTTCCTGCTCGCCCACACCGGCCGGCCTGCGGCCATTCGCAGCGCCGAGCTGGTGGTGAAGGGGCTGCTGCGTGAGGGCATCGGCGTACGGGTGCTGGAGTACGAGGCCGCCGATCTGCCGTTGCCGGACGAGGTGGAGCTGGTCAAGGAGGCGACTCCGCTGTGCCTCGACGGGTGCGAGCTGCTGATCGTGCTGGGTGGGGACGGGACGCTGTTGCGGGGGGCCGAGTTCGCCCGGGCCTCCGGGGTGCCGATGCTGGGCGTCAACCTCGGGCGCGTCGGGTTCCTCGCCGAGGCCGAGCGGGATGATCTCGACAAGGTCGTCGACCGGGTGGTGACGAAGGCGTACGAGGTCGAGGAGCGGATGACCGTCGATGTCGTCGTGCACAGCAACGGGGACATCGTGCATACGGACTGGGCGCTGAACGAGGCGGCGGTGCAGAAGGCCGGCGCGGAGAAGTTGCTCGAGGTCGTCCTGGAGATCGATGGGCGGCCGGTGACGGGGTTCGGGTGCGACGGGATCGTGCTGTCGACGCCGACCGGGTCCACCGCCTATGCCTTCTCTGCCGGCGGGCCTGTGGTGTGGCCTGAGGTGGAGGCGTTGCTGATGGTGCCGATCAGTGCGCACGCGCTGTTCGCGAAGCCGCTGGTGACATCGCCGGATTCTGTGTTGGCTGTGGAGGTTCTGCCACATATTCCGCCGGGGGTTCTGTGGTGTGACGGGCGGCGGACCGTCGAGCTGCCGCCCGGGGCCAGGGTCGAGGTGCGGCGGGGGGCTGTGCCGGTGCGGTTGGCTCGGCTGCATCATGCGTCGTTCACGGACCGGCTGGTGGCCAAGTTCGCGTTGCCCGTATCCGGGTGGCGGGGGGCGCCTCACTAGGCGGCTGCGGGGGGCGTCCGGGGAGCGTCGGCGGGTGCGGGGGGATCGTGGTTGCTCGCGCAGTTCCCCGCGCCACTTCGGGGCGCTTCCCTCCCCCGGGTGACAGGGTGCCTCGCACTTGGCTGCTCTTACCTCGTAAGGTCTTCACCGTGCTGGAAGAGATGCGGATACGGTCGCTCGGAGTCATCGATGACGCGGTCGTCGAGCTGTCGCCCGGGTTCACCGCTGTCACGGGTGAGACGGGTGCGGGCAAGACCATGGTCGTCACCAGCCTGGGGCTGCTGCTCGGTGGGCGGGCGGACCCGGCGCTCGTGCGGATCGGGGCCGACAAGGCGGTCGTGGAGGGGCGGATCAGCGTCCCCGCGGGCTCTGCGGTCGTGGTGCGGGCCGAGGAGGCCGGGGCGGAGCTCGATGACGGGGCGCTGCTCATCAGCCGTACCGTTTCCGCCGAGGGGCGGTCCCGGGCGCATGTGGGTGGGCGGAGTGTGCCCGTCGGGGTGCTGGCCGAGCTCGCCGATGAGCTGGTGGCGGTGCACGGGCAGACGGATCAGCAGGGGTTGCTGAAGCTGTCCCGGCAGCGGCAGGCGCTCGACCGGTACGCCGGGGACGCCGTCACCGTGCCGCTGGCCAAGTACACCGAGGCCTATCGGCGGCTGCGGGCCGTGGCCGTGGAGCTCGACGAGATCACCACACGTGCGCGTGAGCGGGCCCAGGAGGCCGACATGCTGCGCTACGGCCTCGACGAGATCGCCGGCGTCGAGCCGCGTGCCGGGGAGGACGTCGAACTGGCGGAGGAGGCCGAGCGGCTCGGGCACGCGGAGGCCCTGTCGTCCGCCGCCACGGTCGGGCACGCCGCTCTCGCCGGGAATCCCGAGGACCCCGAGGGCATCGACGCCGCCACGCTCGTCGCGGGCGCCCAGCGGGCCCTGGAGGCCGTACGGTCGCACGACCCGGCGCTGGCCGCGCTCGCCGACCGGATCGGGGAGATCGGGATCCTGCTGGGCGATGTCGCGGGGGAGCTGGCGGGGTACGCCGACGACCTCGACGCCGATCCGCTGCGGCTGGCGGCCGTCGAGGAGCGGCGGGCGGCCCTCACGGCGCTCACGCGGAAGTACGGTGAGGATGTCGCCTCCGTACTGGCCTGGGCCGAGCAGGGGGCCGCGCGGCTCACCGAACTCGACGGCGACGACGAGCGGATCGACGAGCTGACCGCCGAGCGGGACGCGCTGCGGGCGGAACTGGGCGGGCTGGCGCAGGCGTTGACGGATGCGCGTTCGGAGGCGGCCTCGCGGTTCGCCGCCGCCGTGACCGCGGAGCTGGCCTCGCTCGCGATGCCGCACGCGCGCGTGTCCTTCGACATCCGGCAGACCGAGGACGCGGAGGGTGTCGAAGTCGGCGGACGGGCCGTCGCGTACGGGCCGTCCGGTGTCGACGAGGTCGAGCTGCTGCTCGCTCCGCATCCCGGGGCGCCGCCGCGGCCCATCGCCAAGGGGGCGTCCGGTGGTGAACTCTCCCGCGTGATGCTGGCCGTCGAGGTCGTGTTCGCGGGGACGGATCCCGTGCCGACCTATCTCTTCGACGAGGTCGACGCCGGCGTCGGTGGCAAGGCCGCGGTCGAGATCGGGCGACGGCTCGCCAAGCTGGCGAAGTCCGCGCAGGTCGTGGTCGTGACACATCTGCCGCAGGTGGCCGCCTTCGCGGACCGGCAGTTGCTGGTCGAGAAGACCGACGACGGTTCTGTCACGCGCTCCGGTGTGAAGGTCCTCGAAGGCGAGGAGCGGGTACGGGAGTTGTCCCGGATGCTCGCCGGGCAGGAGGACTCGGAGACCGCGCGGGCGCATGCGGAGGAGTTGCTGGAGGCGGCTCGGGCGGACGCGTAGGGCTCCTCACGCACAGGGCTCCTCACGGATAGGGCTCCTCACGCGCAGGGCGTTTCGCGCACAGGGTCCTTCAAGGGACGTGCGGACTAGGGTGGCCGGATGATCAGCCGCCCGGTCTCCCTCGCTCTCGCCGCCGTCCTCACCCGCGCCGCCGTCGGTGCCCTGCGGGCCGAGGCTCCTGGCGGACGTGATCGTTGGGAGCGGAAGAACTACGCCGGGCGCACCGTCGAGTTGTACGCCGGCCCCGCCTCCGCGGCGGGCGCCGCGCTCGTCGCCGCTCGCGTCCACCCCGTCGCCGGGCTCGCCGTGGCGGCCGCCGGGGTCTGTGGGGCGTACGACGATGTCGCCGGTGTAGACGACCCGCGCCGTGGCTTCCGTGCGCATCTCCGCGCGTTGCGGGAAGGCGAAGTCACCAGCGGCGCCGTCAAGTTGTTCGGTATCTCGGCCGCAGGGCTCGTCGCGGGGGCGTTCCTCAAGGAGCGGGTCGTCGACAAGGTACTGGCGGGGGTGGTCATCGCCGGCGCCGCGCACTTCGTCAACCTGGTGGATGTGCGGCCGGGGCGGGCGGCCGGTTCGGTCGTCGCGTTCGGGGTGCCGGGGATGCTGCGCAACGGGTCCGGGGGAGAGTTGGCCGCCGCGGTCGTGGGCGCCGCCGCTGCCGTGCTGCCGGAGGACCTCGGTGAGCGCACGATGATCGGCGACACGGGTGCGCACGCGCTGGGCGCGGCTCTGGGCGCCGCCGCGGTGGCCGGCAACGGGCGGGCGGGGCTGGTCGCCCATGCCGCCGCCGTCGTGGCCGCGGCCGTGTACGGGGACAGGGTGAGTGAGGTCGCGCGATCGCTGCCGCTCGGGCTCCCCGAGTGACCCCGTTCGCTCCGGCCACGCCCCGTTTCTCACCCGTGTGAGTGACCCACCCCCTCTCCTCCCAGAACCCCCACACCTCCGGCGTTCCCGGAACACCCGTACGTGCTGGCATCCTTGGCCTAGAACGCAGTACGCGTAGGAAGCGCGCGGTACACCCCTCCGCTCGACACCTTCTGTACGTTTCCTCGTGACCGCCCGACCCGAACCAGGAGCCCCGGCCACGTGACCCCCGTGAGCAGCCACTCACCGCACGGCCAGTCGCCGCTGCGCACCGTTCAGGTGCTCGGCGGTGGCAACGCCCGCAGCAGCGCGCATGTGCGGTCCCTGGCCTCCGGGCTGGTCGCGAGGGGCGTGCGGGTGACCGTATGCGCCCCTGTCGACGCCGATCGCACCTACGACTTCAGCGGTGCCGGCGCCGAACATGTGCACGTGCCGCGCAGCAGCGACCCGGGGGCCGTCGCCGCGTTGCGTGCCGCCTGCGCGGACGCCGACCTCGTCCACGCGCACGGGCTGCACGCCTCGTTCCGCGCGGTGCTCGCGCTCAGCGGGCGGCGGACTCCGCTCGTCGTCACGTGGCACGACCGGGCACATGCCGAGGGGGCGCGGGCCCATCTGGTCCGGCTGCTGGAGCGGCGGGTCGTGAAGGCCGCCTCCGTGGTCCTCGGGGCCAGTTCGACACTGGTCGACCGGGCGCGGGCGACGGGGGCGCGGGACGCGCGGCTCGCCGCCGTCGCACTGCCCGGGGTCCGCAAGGCCGTGCGGCTCGAGGACCCCGATCGGCCGCGGCCCAAGGTGCGGGCCGAACTCGGCGCCACCGGGCGCCCGTTGCTGATGGCCGTCGGCTCCCTCGACAGCCATCGGGGGTACGACACCCTGCTGGACGCCTCGCGCGCGTGGCGGGAGCTCGACCCCGTGCCGCTCGTCGTGATCGCGGGGGAGGGGCCGCTGCGCACGGAGTTGCAGCGCCGGATCGAGGACGAGGGGCTGCCGGTGCGGCTCATCGGGCGGCGCGACGACGTGACCGAGCTGCTCGCGGCCGCCGATCTCGCGCTGTTGTCGAGCAGTTGGGAGTCCCGTTCCGTCCTCGCCCAGGAGGCCCTCCACGCGCGCGTGCCGCTCGTCGCGACCGACGTCGGCAGCATGCCCGAGCTCGTGGGCGACGCCGCCGAACTCGTGCCGTACGGCGACGCGGAGGCCCTCGCCGACACCGTCGTACGCCTTCTCGGCGATCCCGAGCGGTGCGAGGAGCTGCGGGCGAAGGGCGTACGCCAGGCCGCCACCTGGCCGTCCGAGGACGAGACCGTAGCCCAGGTGCTCAGCGTCTACGACGAGTTGACGCAGCCACGGCCCCTCGTCTAGAGGACGTGCCTGCGGGCTCTCAGGGCCAGGCTCAACGCCAGTACCGTCTGCGGGTCGTCGAGGTCGGTGCCCAGCAACTCGCCGATGCGAGCGAGGCGGTTGTAGAGCGTCTGCCGGTTCAGGTGCAGTTCGCGTGCCGTTTCCGCCTTGCGGCCCGCGTGCGCGAGGTAGGTCTCCAGGGTGGGCAGCAGCGGTGGCTTGGAGCGGTGGTCGTGGTCGCGGACCGGGCCGATCGCACGGTCGACGAAGGCCGCGAGGTCCGGATGGTCGCGCAGCCGCCACAGCAGCAGATCGATGTCGAGGCGGCGGGCGTCGTACCAGGGCCGGTCCGACAGACCCTGCGCGGCGGTCGCCGTCTCCGCGGCGTGCCGCAGCCCCGCCGAAGCCGCCGCCCAGCCGCCCGCCACACCGACGACCACCACCGGCGGCTGTGCCCCCGGCCGCTGCATCCCGGCCCGCTCCACCCCCGCCCGCAGCGCCGCCGCGACCCGGTCCGCGACCGCCGCCCGCTCCGACTCCGAGCGCAGGCCCAGCAGTACCAGGACACGGCCCTCGACCGGTCGTACGCCCAGCAGGACCGGGACCCCCACGGCGGCCAGCTCCTCCGACACCGCCCGCGCCAGCACCGCCCAGCCGCCGCCGGGGGACAGGGCGTCGCCGAGCCGCATCACCACGGGCAGCAGCGGACTGGTTCCCGGCTTGAAGCCCAGCACGCGCGCCTGCGCGGGCGCGTCCTCGGCGGTGATACGGCCCTCGGCGAGGTCGGTCAGGAAGTCGCCCCGGCCCCGCGCGGCCAGCTCCTCCTCCTGCCGTGCCTGCATCAGCACCACGGCGAGGATGCCCGCGGCCCGCTCGGCCGCCATCCGGTGCACAGGGGCGAGCGGAGCGCGCACGGGGAGCAGGACCAGCCGGGCTCGCACCGAACCCGTGCCCGGGCCGCCCCCGGGCACGTCCACCAGCACGGAGCCGGCCGGCGGGGTGTCCTTGTGCTGGCTCCGCAGCCCCTCCCACACCTGGAGCGGATCCGCGCCCTCGGGGCCCGCCCCGGCGGCGTACAGCAGCTGGCCGTCGGTCGTCTCCAGGAAGACCGGGTTGTCGCTGAAGTCGGCCAGGATGCCCAGCACCTGGGGCACCCCGCCGCCGCCCAACAGGGCCTCGGTACAGCGGCGATGCACTTCCTCGGCCCGCTGGAGCAGCGCGTAGTGGCCGTTGACGATCTCGGTGTGGATCTCCTCCGTCACCGTCACGAACGGCACCTCGCGGTGCAGTTGGACCAGTGGCAGCCCGGTCGTGCGGGCCGTGTCGACCAGGGCCGCCGGGAGGCGGGTGAAGCGCGGGCCGAGTTCGACGACCAGGGCCGCGATGCCCCGCTCGGCCAGAGTGCGGACGAACGCACGCTGTTCGGCCGGACGGGTACCGAGCCCGTAGCCCGTGGTCAGCAGGAGTTCGCCACCCTTCAGCAGGGAGGCGATGTTGGGCACCTCACCCGCGTGCACCCAGCGCACCGGCCGCTGCAGCCGGTCGGCGCCCGCGAGGATCTCGGGGAGGCCGCTGCGCAGGCCGGGCAGCTCCAGCGCCCGCTGAACAGTGATACCGGCGCCCTGGCTGTCGAATCTGCTGTCCATGAGCCGGACGCTACCCGCGCCCGCGCCCCGGGCACATCTCCGGGCGACGACGTCGCGGGTTGGGGCGCGGGTGATCGGGTACGCGCGCGTGCATGGACTTCAGCGTGGTGGCCGTGGCACGGGAGGACGACAGTCCGGTCGAGGAGCCGGTGCGGGTGGCGGTGGCCGCCGACCGGCTCGGGTACCGGGAGGTGTGGGCGGGCGAGGGGCCGACATGGGACTCCTTCGTCCTGGCCGCGGCCATCGGCGGCGCCACCGAGCGGGTCGCCGTGACGGCGGGACCGGTGCCGGTGAACGTGCGCGACCCGTACACCATCGCCCGGGGCGCCGCCTCGGTCGCCGCGCTCATCGGTCGCCCGGCCGGCGTGGCGCTGGGGACGTCCAGCAAGCGGGTGGTGGAGGGGGTGCACGGGCGGTCCCGGGTGCGGCCCGCGGCGGTGCTGGAGGAGAGCGCCGAGGCCGTACGACGTCATCTGCACGCCCTGCCCGGCGCACAGGTCGGTGCCTTCCGCCGTCGGCTGCCGGCGCCCGGCGGCCTCCTCACCGTGGCCGCGTTCGGCCCCCGCGCCATCGCCACCGCCGCCGCGCACGCCGACCGCATGCTGCTGGACGTCGTCTCCCCGGAGCAGGTGCGCGAACTGCGCGGCGCGCTCGACAGGGCGGCAGAGAAGGCGGGCCGTACACCGCCCACGCTGGCCGCCTGGCTGCCGGCGGCCGTCGATCCGGCGCCGGAGTCACTCGCGCAGGTGCTGGGCAGCATCGCCGGATATCTGACCGTGCCGGGCTACAGCGACGTCTTCGCCGACGCCGGGTTCGGCGAGGCGGTGGAGCTGGCCGCGTCCGGCGCCGACCGGGACACCCTGGTGCGGGCCCTCCCGCCGGAGGCTGCCGCCACGGTCGGTCTGGTCGGCGACCTGGACGCCGTACGCGCGCGTGTCGACGCGTACGCCGAGGCCGGGCTCGACGAGATCGCCCTGGTCCCGGCGACCGCGGGCGACCCGGGAGGGCGGCGGACACTGACGGCGCTCGCCCCCGGCCGCCGCTGACCGGCCACCCTCCGCAGGCTCCGGACCTCATGCCGGTCTGATGTTGTGGTTGAACCGGAAGACGTTGTCCGGGTCGTACTCCCGTTTGAGCGCCGCCAGCCGCCCGGTGTTCTCGGCCCCCAGCCCGGCCACCACCCGCTCCGTGCCCTCGTCGCCGATGAAGTTGAGGTAGACGTCACCGGTGCTCCACGGGCGGGCGTCCGCGCGGACCTCGCGCACCCACTCCACGCACCGGTCGTCGTCCGCCGGGTCCTCCCAGGCCGCGAAGGGGTGCACGCCCCACGGCGCGCCCCGGTACGGCACGGGGTAGTCCGACGGGCCGTCGGCGACCGCGCCGCCCTCCGGGAACAGCACGTGCAGCGTGCCGCTCGGGACCGGCATGGAGTCGGCGCGGGCGCAGAAGACGTCCACGTAGTCGTCGGGCAGGCCCGTCAGATACTCCGCCGACCAGTAGTTCCGCAGGCCGGGCGGATCGTCGAGCATGCACTGGACGTCGGCGTAGGGCATCTGGCCGACGATCTCCACCTCGTGCGGCAGGGCCAGCAGCGGCTCGGCGAGTTTGCGCATGTCCTCCTCGGTGCCGGCGTACGTCAGCAGCGCACCGCACAGCATCGTGCCCACCAGCTGGGGCGGCATGAACTCCTCGGCCTGGCCGGTGAGATAGATGACGGCGCCGCCCGCCTCCAGGGGGCCGGACTCGATGATGTCGCGGTAGGTGCGCACGGCTTCAGGGCCGAACTCCGGGAGATACAGCAGCAGGGCGATGGAGAACGCCGGCAGCTCGTGCAGCTTCAGGGTGAGCGCGGTGGCGATGCCGAAGTTGCTGCTGCCGCCGTGCAGGCCCCAGAAGAGCTCCGGGTTCTCGTCGGCGCTCGCATGGACCTGCGAGCCGTCGGCGGTGACCAGCTCCACGCCGAGGAGGTTGTCGACGGCGAGTCCCCAGCAGCGCTCCAGCCAGCCGCTGCCACCGCCCAGCACGAAGCCGCCCACCCCGGTGGTCGAGGCACGTCCGCCGGTGGTGGCCAGACCGTACGGCTGGCAGGCGCGGTCCAGGTCGCTCATCGTGGCGCCGCCCGCGACCCGTACCGCCGCGGCGGCCGGATCGACGGTGACTCCGCGCATATGACGTAGATCGACGACCAGACCGCCGTCGTTCAGCGCCATGCCGGCCACGCTGTGTCCGCCGCCGCGTACCGCGATCGGCAGATCCAGGTCACGGGCGAAGCGCACGGACCGTACGACGTCTTCCTCGGACACGCACTGCGCGATCGCCGCGGGTCGGCGGTCGATCATCGAGTTGTAGACGGTCCGGTTCTCGTCGTAGCCCGGATCCCCCGGGGCGAACACGTCGCCGACCAGGTCTTCGCGGAGCGCGGCGAGTGCCGTGCCCGCCTTCGACGGGGATGCCATGGGGCGCCCCCTTTCTCGCAGGGGCTATTGGTCCCAGCCTAGGCGGGCTCGGCTCGCACAGCGCGCTCAGCCTCCGTACGCTCCGGACGCCGTCAGCCGCAGCGCGGTGTCGATGAGCGGAACGTGGCTGAAGGCCTGCGGGAAGTTGCCGACCTGGCGCTGAAGGACCGGGTCCCACTCCTCCGCGAGCAGCCCGAGGTCGTTGCGCAGGGCCAGCAGCTTCTCGAAGAGCTTGCGGGCCTCGTCCACGCGGCCGATCATCGCGAGGTCGTCCGCCATCCAGAACGAACAGGCCAGGAAGGCCCCTTCGTCACCCGGCAGACCGTCGACGCCCTCGCTCTCGCCCTCGGTCGGGTAGCGCAGGATGAAGCCGTCCGACGTGGACAGCTCGCGCTGGATCGCCTCGATGGTGCCGATCACCCGCTTGTCGTCCGGCGGCAGGAAGCCCATCTGCGGGATCAGCAGCAGGGAGGCGTCCAGCTCCTTCGAGCCGTACGACTGTGTGAACGTGTTGCGCTCCTTGTCGTAGCCCTTCTCGCACACGTCCCGGTGGATGTCGTCGCGCAGCTCGCGCCAGCGCTCCAGTGGGCCGTCCGCGTCGCCGGACTCGATGAGCTTGATGGTGCGGTCGACGGCGACCCAGGCCATCACCTTGGAGTGCACGAAGTGCCGGCGCGGCCCGCGCACCTCCCAGATGCCCTCGTCCGGCTCGTCCCAGTGGTCCTCCAGGTAGCGGATGAGCTTGAGCTGGAGCAGGGACGCGTAGTCGTTGCGGGCCAGGCCCGTCATGTGGGCCAGGTGCAGGGCCTCGGTGACCTCGCCGTACACGTCCAGCTGGAGCTGGTGGGCGGCGCCGTTGCCGACCCGGACCGGGGCGGAGTTCTCGTAGCCGGGCAGCCAGTCCAGCTCGGCCTCGCCCAACTCCCGCTCGCCCGCGATGCCGTACATGATCTGCAGGTTCTCGGGGTCGCCCGCGACCGCGCGCAGCAGCCACTCGCGCCAGGCGCGAGCCTCCTCGCGGTAGCCGGTGCGCAGCAGCGAGGACAGCGTGATCGCGGCGTCGCGCAGCCAGGTGTAGCGGTAGTCCCAGTTGCGGACACCGCCGATGTCCTCGGGCAGCGAGGTGGTGGGGGCGGCGACGATGCCGCCGGTCGGCGCGTACGTGAGGGCCTTGAGCGTGATCAGGGAGCGGACGACGGCCTCGCGGTAGGGGCCGTGGTACGTACAGTGATCGACCCAGTCCCGCCAGAACTCCTCGGTCGCCTCCAGCGACTGCTCCGGCTCCGGAAGCGGCGGCGGCTGCTTGTGCGAGGGCTCCCACGAGATGGTGAACGCGATCCGGTCACCCGGGGCGACCGTGAAGTCCGAGTACGTGGTCAGCGACTTGCCGTAGGTCTCGCACTCGGTGTCGTACCAGACCGAGTCCGGGCCCGCGACGGCGACCGTACGACCGTCGTGCTTGTGCACCCACGGCACGACCCGGCCGTAGGAGAAACGCATCCTGAGCGCGGACCGCATCGGGACGCGGCCCGAGACGCCTTCCACGATCCGGATCAGCTGCGGGGCGCCGTCACGCGGGGGCATGAAGTCGGTGACCCGGACCGTGCCGCGCGGGGTGTCCCACTCGGACTCCAGGATCAGCGAGTCGCCGCGGTAGGTGCGCCGGGCCGCGGTGGGCGGCTCAGCGTCGGCCGCGTGCGCGGGACCCAGTCTCCAGAAGCCGTGTTCCTCGGTGCCCAGCAGACCGGCGAAGATGGCGTGGGAATCGAAGCGGGGCAGGCAGAGCCAGTCCACCGTGCCGTCCCGGCAGACCAAAGCCGCGGTCTGCATGTCTCCGATGAGTGCGTAGTCTTCGATGCGCCCGGCCACGTGCAACTCCAGTCGAACGGCCACGTCGCCCCCGAGGAAAAAAGGGGGCTGTCGCTCTTGCGGTCAAGGGGTCGTTGTAATGCGTCGTTGAGCGGTGAAGCAAAGCAGCCGTTGGGCTGCGAGGCAAAACGACAATCTTTACTCAACGAACTGACGAGCTCACGTTGTTCCGGTGCTTACGGGCGGGGGGTGGTGCCGTGTGGCCGGCCGGGCTCGGCAGCGAATGTCCGAGCAGGATACGACGCACGTAGATGATCTGTGTGCCGCTCCGGGCAACGCGGATGGGCCGATCGGGTGAGCAACGGGTGAGAACCATGAGACGTGTACGCGTCTGTGTCGACGCGTGCGCAGAGCGTGGCCGGAAGCCATCTCGCTGAGGCGCTGATACCCTGGTAGCCCGTGGACCGGTGGTGGATAAAACCCCCGACCGCAGCGACGGCGACTCCGGAGATCTCCGGTCGAAGCGCCGCCACGCACCCCAGATCGCGACCACGGGAGCCCCGTCTTGGCCATGCCGCCGAAATCTACGACGACCAAGCACATCTTCGTCACCGGGGGTGTCGCCTCCTCTCTCGGCAAGGGCCTGACGGCCTCCAGCCTCGGCATGCTGCTCAAGGCGCGCGGCCTGCGCGTCGTGATGCAGAAGCTCGACCCGTACCTCAACGTCGACCCGGGCACGATGAACCCCTTCCAGCACGGTGAGGTGTTCGTCACCAACGACGGTGCCGAAACCGACCTGGACATCGGACACTACGAGCGTTTCCTGGACCGCGACTTGGACGGCAGTGCCAATGTCACTACAGGCCAGGTGTACTCGACGGTCATCGCCAAGGAGCGGCGCGGCGAGTACCTGGGCGACACCGTGCAGGTCATCCCGCACATCACCAACGAGATCAAGCACCGCATCCGGCGTATGGCGACCGACGAGGTCGATGTCGTCATCACCGAGGTCGGCGGCACCGTGGGTGACATCGAGTCCCTGCCGTTCCTGGAGACCGTCCGTCAGGTCCGCCACGAGGTCGGCCGTGACAACGTCTTCGTCGTCCACATTTCCCTCCTGCCGTACATCGGCCCGTCGGGGGAGCTGAAGACGAAGCCGACCCAGCACTCGGTTGCGGCGCTGCGGAACATCGGTATCCAGCCGGACGCGATCGTGCTGCGCTGCGACCGTGAGGTCCCCACCGCGATCAAGCGCAAGATCTCGCTGATGTGCGACGTCGACGAGGCGGCCGTGGTCGCCTGCCCCGACGCCAAGTCGATCTACGACATCCCGAAGACCGTGCACGGCGAGGGCCTGGACGCCTACGTCGTCCGCAAGCTGGACCTGCCGTTCCGCGACGTGGACTGGACGACGTGGGACGACCTGCTCGACCGCGTCCACAACCCCGACCACGAGATCACCCTCGCCCTGGTCGGCAAGTACATCGACCTGCCCGACGCCTACCTCTCGGTCACCGAGGCGCTGCGCGCGGGCGGCTTCGCCAACAAGGCCCGCGTGAAGATCAAGTGGGTCACCTCCGACGACTGCAAGACCGCGGCCGGCGCCGCGGCGCAGCTCGGTGACGTCGACGGCATCTGCATCCCGGGCGGCTTCGGCGACCGCGGTGTGCTCGGCAAGGTCGGCGCGATCAAGTACGCCCGCGAGAACAAGATCCCGCTGCTCGGTCTCTGCCTGGGCCTGCAGTGCATCGTGATCGAGGCCGCGCGCAATCTGGCCGACATCCCGGACGCCAACTCCACCGAGTTCGACTCGGCGACCTCGCACCCGGTCATCTCCACCATGGCCGAGCAGCTCGACATCGTCGCCGGCGAGGGCGACATGGGCGGCACCATGCGCCTGGGCATGTACCCGGCCAAGCTGGCCGAGGGCTCGATCGTGCGCGAGGTGTACGAGGGCAAGGAGTACGTCGAGGAGCGGCACCGTCACCGCTACGAGGTGAACAACGCCTACCGCGCGGAGCTCGAGAAGAAGGCGGGCATCCTGTTCTCCGGCACCTCGCCGGACGGCAAGCTCGTCGAGTACGTCGAGTACCCGCGCGACGTCCACCCCTACCTGGTGGCCACGCAGGCGCACCCCGAGCTGCGCTCGCGTCCGACGCGACCGCACGCGCTGTTCGCCGGGCTCGTGAAGGCCTCGGTCGAGCGGAAGAATTCCAAGTAACACACCAGCTTGTACGGTTGCCGGGGTGCGTACCTTCAAGGTCGCACCCCGGTTTTTTCTTGAACGTGTGGAAGGGCAGGGCATGACGATCAAGGACAGCCCCGAGGAATGGGAGGTCCGGGCGACGGAGACCCCCTTCGTGGGCAACAAGACCTCCGTCCGCACGGACGACGTGGTCATGCCCGACGGCAAGGTCGTCCGCCGCGACTACCAGGTCCATCCGGGTTCGGTCGGTGTCCTCGCCCTGGACGACGAGGGCCGGGTCCTGCTGATCAGGCAGTACCGCCACCCCGTACGCCAGAAGCTGTGGGAGATCCCGGCCGGTCTGCTCGATGTGCCCGGCGAGAACCCGCTGCACGCCGCGCAGCGCGAGTTGTACGAGGAGGCGCACGTCAAGGCCGAGGACTGGCGGGTGCTGACCGACGTCTACACCACGGCGGGCGGCTGCGACGAGGCCGTGCGGATCTTCCTCGCCCGCGATCTGTCGGAGGCCGAGGGCGAGCGCTTCGAGGTCGAACACGAGGAGATCGACCTGGAGTACGCGCGCGTGCCCGTCGACGAGCTCGTACGGGGTGTGCTCGCCGGTGAGCTGCACAACAACTGCCTGGTCGTGGGCGTGCTTTCACTGATCGCCGCGCAGGCCTCCGGCGGTTTGGACATGCTGCGCCCGGCAGACGCGGAGTGGCCTGCCCGCCCCTTCGAGGCGTAGTGCCGGACCGTTTTCGGCCGCGGGTCCGCCGTGGCTGGTCGCGCGGTTCCCCGCGCCCCTGAGCGGCGTTGCGAAAACCGTCGGTCCTATGATCCGTTGATCCGATCGGGGGAGTCTCCGTCCGTCACCGCCGCGCTCCTCACGGAACGTTGCAGAGCGTGAACTAGGCTCTGAAACTGCCCGGACCGGGGTCCCGGCGGGCTTGCGCGTGCGGTGGGACGGGAGTGTGGCCCGTGACGGATCAGGCGGTGGACACGGACGGCGTTCAGCTGTCGGTCGAGGGTCATTTCCTGGGCCGGACACGGGAGTTGAAGGAGCTGCTCGCCGACATCGAGCGAGCGGGCCTCGACACCCTCTCCGGGAAGAAGGCCCCCCGCGCGCGCGTGCTGCTCATCGCGGGCAGACCCGGCTCCGGCCGCACCGCGCTCGCCGAGGAACTCGTAGGGCAGGTCGCGGAGCGTTACGACGACGGAGTGCTGCGCGCCCGGCTCAGCGAACCCGACGGCACCCCCGTCCCCGTCGAGCACACCGCCCGCGAACTGCTCACCGCCCTGGACCTTCCGACGCCGGCCGGCGCTTGCGAGGACGACCTGACGGCAGCCCTCCGCGACGCCCTCGCCGACCGGCGCGCCCTGCTTCTGCTCGACGACGCGGTGAGCGCGGACCAGGTCGACGCCCTGCTGCCGGAGACCCCGGAGTGCCTGGTCGTGGCCGTTTCCAGCGGTCCGCTCACCGGTATCTCCGACGTCCGGCCCTGCACGCTCGGCGGCCTCGACACCAAGTCCGCCCTGGAGCTGCTGAGCCGCTCCACCGGCTCGGTCCGCATCACCGTCGACCCGGTGGCCGCGGAGGGCCTCGTCGAGGTCTGCCAGGCCCAGCCCGCCGCCATGATGCTCGCAGGCGGCTGGCTCGCCGCCCGCCCCAAGGCCGCCGTCGCCGACCTCGCCAAGCAGCTGCGCACGGAGGGTGACGAGGGAACCCCGCTCAGCCGCGTCTTCCGGTTCGCCTACTCCGCCCTGCCCAGCCCCGCCGCCCGGATACTGCGGCTGCTCTCCCTCGCCCCGGCGGGCCTGGTCGACCCGCACACCGCCTCCGCCCTCGCCGGCTGCTCCGTGGGCGGTGCCCGCACCACCCTGGACGACTTCGTCGGCCTCGGTCTGCTGCACGCCGTGGAGTCGCCGCTGCCGCAGTACGTGGTGCCGGGCTGTCTGCACCCCCTGCTCAAGGCGCTCACCGAGACCCAGGACCGCCCCGGCGAGATCCAGCTGGCCCGCGCCCGCATGCTGGAGCGGACCGTGCGGCTGCTGCAGTCGTCCCGCGCGATCACCGAGACCGACAGCCCCGAGGCCCGCGAGAAGCTCCAGGGCATGTCCCGCTCCCTGCGCTTCCCCAGCCCACGGGCCGCCGAGGACTGGCTGCGCATCCGCAGGTCCGCGCTGCTGGCCTCGGCCCGCCTGGCCGTCGCCGACGGGGAGCTCGACACCCTCGCCCGCCGTCTGATGTCCCAGCTGGTCAGGGCGCTGGTCGCGCACTTCGGCACCCAGGCCGCGGCAGCCGACCTGTACGGCCTGCACCGGCTCGTCCTGGATGTGGCCGAGCGCCGGGAGCTGCCCCGGGAGAAGGCGGCGGCGCTGCTGAACCTCGGCGACCTGGACGCGCAGACCGGTCGCACGCAGGAGGCGCTGACCCGGTACCGGGCCGCGCTGGACGCCGGGCGCGAGGCGAATGACCCGTATGCGACCGGTCGCGCGATGGAATCCGTAGGCGGTGCGCATCTGGAGCTCGCGGACTACGACCGGGCCGCCGACTGGTTCGGTCGCGCCCTCGCCCAGCGGCTGGCCCGGGACGAGCGTGCGGACGCCGCGCGGCTGTACGGCCGTATCGCCGCGGCGCACACCTACGCGGGCCGCTACGGCGAGGCGATGCGCGGGTGGCGGGCCGCGGTCGCCGGGCACCGCAAGAACGGCGATGTGGCCGCCCACGCACGGGCGTTGAGCGAACTCGCACGCGTCCAGGAGTACGCGGGGCGGCCCGAGGAGTCGCTGCGCACCTGCCAGGAGGCCGTCGAGTGGGCGCGGCGCGCCGAGGACGCACGGCTGCAGGCCGCGCTCCAGTTGAGGCTCGCCGACACGCTGGAACACCTGGGCGATCCGGCCGCGGCGGGGCTGCACCGAGGGGCCGCCGAGCGGCTGCTGGGAGAGGAACTTTCGGAGGCGGAACCGGAACCGGAACAGCCTGATCCTGCGAAACAAGACTCTGATGCCTGCGAAATCCGTAGTACATCCACTGAAGATTGATGCAATGAAAGGCTAGACAGCGGGAACACCTTCATTAGACTGGCTCTGCCGCACCTTCTCCTGCGGTGCATCCCGGTGTGCTCATGCGTGCCCGGGTATGTGTTGTATTGCCCCACACCCTCTGAGCCAAGGACCGTGATCGACGTGAAGGTCGGCATCCCCCGCGAGGTCAAGAACAACGAGTTCCGGGTGGCCATCACCCCCGCCGGCGTCCACGAGCTGGTGCGCCACGGCCACCAGGTCCTCGTCGAGCAGAACGCCGGTCTCGGCTCGTCGATCCCGGACGCGGAGTACGTCGCCGCGGGCGCGCAGATCCTTGCCACGGCCGACGAGGTGTGGGCCACCGCCGACCTGCTGCTCAAGGTCAAGGAGCCCATCGCCGAGGAGTACCACCGCCTCCGCAAGGACCAGACGCTCTTCACCTACCTGCACCTGGCCGCCTCCAAGGAGTGCACCGACGCGCTCATCGAGTCCGGCACCACGGCGATCGCCTACGAGACGGTCGAGCTGCCCTCGCGCGCGCTGCCGCTCCTCGCCCCGATGTCCGAGGTCGCGGGCCGGCTCGCCCCGCAGGTCGGCGCCTACCACCTGATGCGCTCGGTCGGCGGCCGTGGGGTGCTCCCCGGTGGCGTGCCCGGCACCCAGCCGGCGCGGGCCGTCGTCATCGGTGGCGGTGTCTCCGGCTGGAACGCCACGCAGATCGCCGTCGGCATGGGCTTCCACGTCACGCTGCTCGACCGCGACATCAACAAGCTGCGCGAGGCGGACAAGGTCTTCGGCACCAAGGTCCGGGCGATCATGTCCAACACCTTCGAACTGGAGAAGGCCGTCCTGGACGCGGACCTCGTCATCGGCGCGGTGCTCATCCCGGGCGCCAAGGCCCCGAAACTGGTCACCAACGAGCTCGTGGCACGGATGAAGCCCGGAAGTGTCCTTGTCGACATCGCGATCGACCAGGGCGGCTGCTTCGAGGACTCCCGGCCGACCACCCACGCCGAGCCGACCTTCAAGGTCCACGACTCGGTCTTCTACTGCGTCGCCAACATGCCCGGCGCGGTGCCCAACACCTCCACCTACGCGCTCACCAACGCGACGCTGCCGTACATCGTCGAACTCGCCGACCACGGCTGGGTCGAGGCGCTGCGCCGCGACGCCGCGCTCGCCAAGGGTCTCAACACCCATGACGGCAAGGTCGTTTACAAGGAGGTCGCCGAGGCGCACGGCCTGGAGCACGTGGAGCTCGAGGCACTGATCGGCTAAGTCACCTTTTCGTAAAGGCGATACGTCAACAAGGCGCGTCAACCACTCACAGGCGGCCGGACCTTGCCCGACAAGGTCCGGCCACATGTGTGTATGGTCACTTTGCGACGCTCGGTCAACTCGCCTCGAACGTAACCCTTTGGTCGATTCGCACACCGGTGAAACCTGCTGTGCGACGGCCGTACGCCCTTGACAGCGCGATGTTTGATTGCCGACACATCCTGCCGGGTCCGGCGGATTGTGTTGCTGTGAACACCCGACACGCCATAGAGTCGCCAACCGTCGGCATGGTGCCACGCTGACCTTGTCTAGAAGTTTCCTGGTCACCAAGGAGGTAAGACGACTTGTGAATGAGTCGACATTTACTCCCGGAGGTGGTCAACCAGGAACGCCTGCACGGGCTGAGGGCCCCGCGGGGTTCGAGGCTGTCGGCTCCGTCGCGGTGCGCACCTTCGCAGCCCACCAGAGCCACCTGAACCGAAGGGTGACTCTGTCAGCACACCAGAGCATGGATGGCCATCACGTGAACGCCATGGCCGGCGACGGAAGTGGCGCGCCCCACAGCCAGTTCGCCGACTACGACGAACTGCCCGAGGGGCACTTCTACGACCCCGACGCCGAATACGAGCCCGACCCGGAGTACGCGGCCACGCTCGCTCCCGACGCTGCCCGCCAGCGCCGTGAGCGCATCGGCCCGACCGGTCGCCCGCTGCCGTACTTCCCGATCCCGGGTCCGCTGACCGATCACGGACCCGCGAAGATCATCGCGATGTGCAACCAGAAGGGCGGCGTCGGCAAGACGACGTCGACCATCAACCTGGGTGCCGCGCTCGCGGAGTACGGACGTCGCGTGCTGCTCGTGGACTTCGACCCGCAGGGCGCGCTGTCGGTGGGCCTCGGTGTCAACCCGATGGAGCTCGACCTCACCGTCTACAACCTGCTCATGGAGCGGGGCATGGCGGCCGACGAGGTCCTGCTGAAGACCGCGGTTCCCAACATGGACCTGCTGCCGAGCAATATCGACTTGTCGGCGGCGGAGGTCCAGCTGGTCTCCGAGGTCGCGCGCGAGTCGACATTGCAGCGGGCCCTGAAGCCGCTCATGGCCGACTACGACTACATCGTGATCGACTGTCAGCCTTCACTGGGTCTGCTCACGGTCAACGCCCTGACGGCCGCGCACAAGGTGATAGTGCCACTGGAGTGTGAGTTCTTCGCCCTCCGTGGTGTCGCCCTGCTGACGGAGACCATCGAGAAGGTCCAGGAGCGGCTCAACCCGGAGCTGGAGCTCGACGGGATCCTCGCCACGATGTACGACTCGCGCACCGTGCACAGCCGTGAGGTGCTCGCGCGTGTCGTCGAGGCGTTCGACGACCACGTCTACCACACGGTCATCGGGCGCACGGTCCGCTTCCCGGAGACCACGGTCGCCGGTGAGCCGATCACCACGTACGCCTCCAACTCCGTCGGCGCCGCCGCCTACCGCCAGCTCGCCAGGGAGGTGCTCGCCCGGTGTCACGCCGAGTGAGTCTGCCGGGGGCCGACGAACTCTTCCGTACGACAGGGGGAATGGCGCTCCAGCCGTCCACTCCGCGGCGGGGGGCCAACGGCGAAGCCCGGGTGCCCGCACCCGCGGGGGAGAGCGACGGGGCCGCGGCCGGGTCGTCCGAGGACGCGCCGCAGTCGGTGCCCGCGCAGGGCGGTGACGGCGACGGGGCGGAGCATGTGGCCACGGAACCGGCCGCGGCCGGCGAGTCCCGCAGCCGGGACGCGGAGCGCTCCGGGCGACGTCAGGACGCGCAGGAAGGTTCTGCCGCGCCGCGCAAGCAGCGTGGCGGTGGTCGGGCGGCCTCACGCCGGCCCAGCGGGCGTGAGCGGCACGACGAGAAGATCACCGTGTACGTCTCCGCCGAGGAGCTCATGGATCTGGAGCATGCCCGTCTGGTGCTCCGCGGCGAGCACGGGCTGGCCGTCGACCGCGGGCGTATCGTCCGCGAGGCGGTCGCCGTGGTGCTGGCCGATCTGGAGTCCCGGGGAGACGCGAGCATCCTCGTACGCCGACTGCGCGGGCGGTAGCGGTAGCCTGCGGGGGCCATGACCTCGAACGACGTTCCCGCCCCCGGCGCACCTGCCGGTCGTCGGCGTGTGCTGGGGCGGGGCGCTCTGCGGGTTGAGCCGGAGAGCGAGTCGGTGGCTGAGGCCGAGTCTCCGGCCGAGGCCGGTGGGCCGTGGTGCCCACCCGTGCCGGTGGCGGCGGAACCGGAGCCGGAGGCCGCGGAGCCCGAGGCCGTCGTACCGGAACCCGAGCCGGAGCCCGTAGCCCCGCCCCGTGAGACCCCCGCCGAACCCCAGGAGCCCGACGACGGTGTCTTCAAGGTCCGTCTCTCCAACTTCGAAGGTCCCTTCGATCTCCTCCTCCAGCTGATCTCCAAGCACAAGCTGGATGTGACCGAGGTCGCCCTGTCCAAGGTGACCGACGAGTTCATGGCGCACATCAGGGCGATGGGGCCGGACTGGGACCTGGATCAGACGACCGAGTTCCTCGTGGTCGCCGCCACGCTCCTCGATCTCAAGGCGGCCCGTCTGCTGCCCTCCGCCGAGGTCGAGGACGAGGCCGACCTCGCGCTCCTCGAAGCACGGGACCTGCTGTTCGCGCGGCTGCTCCAGTACCGCGCGTACAAGCAGATCGCCGACATCTTCAACCATCGCCTCGACGAGGAGGCCCGCCGCTACCCCCGTACCGTCGGCCTCGAACCGCACCACGCCGAACTGCTGCCCGAGGTCGTCATCAGCATCGGCCCGGAGGGGTTCGCGAAGCTCGCCGTGAAGGCGATGCAGCCCAAGCCCAAGCCGCAGGTGTACGTCGACCACATCCACGCGCCGCTGGTCAGCGTGCAGGAGCAGGCCGGGATCGTGGTGGCCCGGCTGA
Source organism: Streptomyces sp. NPDC002817 (assembly GCF_053592055.1). Taxonomy (NCBI): domain Bacteria; kingdom Bacillati; phylum Actinomycetota; class Actinomycetes; order Kitasatosporales; family Streptomycetaceae; genus Streptomyces; species Streptomyces sp. NPDC002817. The sequence goes on along the minus strand of NZ_JBSFUY010000015.1, from coordinate 187,870 downwards.
AGGAGCTCGGCGAGGCCAGCTTCCGGACGCTGGTCGAGGACGTCGACGACACCCTCACCGTCGTGGCGCGATTCCTCGCGCTGCTGGAGCTGTACCGGGAGAAGGCCGTCGCGCTGGACCAGGAGACGGCCCTCGGTGACCTCATCGTGCGGTGGACCGGCGGGGAGGGCGACGCCGAGCCGATGGTGACCGACGAGTTCGACCGACCCCCCGAGCCGCCCAAGGAGGACAAGGCGTGAGCGAGGAGACCACCGACGTCCCGGCCGGGCAGCGCACCGTCGCCGACCTCGATCTCAAGCCCGCTCTGGAGGCCGTCCTCATGGTCGTGGACGAGCCCGCCACCGAGGAACACCTTTCGAAGATCCTCCAGCGGCCCAGACGGCAGATCGCGGACGCGCTGCGGGCACTGGCGGACGAGTACACCGTCCAGGGGCGCGGTTTCGAGCTGCGGCTGATCGCCGGCGGCTGGCGTTTCTACAGCCGGCCCGAGTTCGCGGCGGCCGTCGAGGGCTTCGTGCTGGACGGCCAGCAGGCCCGGCTCACCCAGGCGGCCCTGGAGACCCTGGCCGTCGTCGCCTACCGTCAGCCGGTGAGCCGCAGCAGGGTCTCGGCCGTACGAGGAGTCAACTGTGACGGGGTCATGCGGACCCTCCTCCAGCGCGGTCTGGTCCAGGAGGCGGGCGCGGAACCCGAAACAGGTGCGATCCTGTACGTGACGACGAACTACTTTCTGGAGCGGATGGGCCTGCGAGGCCTGGACGAGCTCCCGGAGCTCGCGCCCTTTCTCCCCGAGGCGGAGGCGATCGAGGCCGAGACGCTGGAAGGGGTCCCGTCGTTCGATCCGGACGCACCGGATGCAGATGCAGACGACACGACGACGACGGAACTTTGATGCGAAGCAGTGGCAGCGGCAGTGGCAACAACAGCGGGCGCGGCAAGCCCCGGGGAACCGGTGGGGGCGGCAACCCCCGCGGGACGGGTGGACGCGGCGGCTCCCAGCCGAAGGGCGGGGGAGGGCGCGACGACAAGCCGAAGCGCGAGGGCAAGCCCCGTCCCGAGGAGCGCCGCTATGACGTAGGGCCGGGCGGGACCCATGAGGGACCGAAGTCCGGGCGCGGCACCTCCGCGCGCGGCGGTGCCAAGGGCGGGCCCAAGCAGGGCCAGGGCACCGGGCGCGGCCGCTGGGTCCCCGCGACCTCCCGCGAGTACGAGGCGCGGGCCGAGGAGCGCAACCGCGAGCGGTACGCGAACAAGAAGGACGTCAAGCTGCCCAAGACCTTCCCGGGCGCCGAGCAGGAGGGCGAGCGGCTGCAGAAGATCCTCGCGCGCGCGGGCTACGGCTCCCGGCGGTCCTGCGAGGAGCTCATCGAGCAGGCACGGGTCGAGGTCAACGGCGAGATCGTCCTGGAGCAGGGCAAGCGTGTCGACCCGGAGAGGGACGAGGTCAAGGTCGACGGCCTGACGGTCGCGACGCAGTCGTACCAGTTCTTCTCGCTGAACAAGCCGGCCGGTGTGGTCTCCACGATGGAGGACAACGAGGGCCGTCAGTGCCTCGGCGACTACGTCACCAACCGTGAGACGCGGCTCTTCCACGTCGGTCGGCTCGACACCGAGACCGAGGGTGTCATCCTGCTCACCAACCACGGCGAGCTGGCGCACCGCCTGACCCACCCCAAGTACGGCGTGAAGAAGGTCTACCTCGCGCACATCGTGGGTCCGATCCCGCGGGACCTGGGCAAGCGTCTGAAGGACGGCATCCAGCTGGAGGACGGGTACGCGAAGGCGGACCACTTCCGGGTCGTCGAGCAGACCGGCAAGAACTACCTCGTCGAGGTCACCCTGCACGAGGGCCGCAAGCACATCGTGCGCCGCATGCTGGCGGAAGCCGGCTTCCCGGTCGACAAGCTGGTGCGGGTCGCCTTCGGCCCGATCACCCTGGGCGACCAGAAGTCGGGCTGGCTGCGGCGGCTGTCCAACACGGAGGTCGGGATGCTGATGAAGGAAGTCGACCTCTAGGCCTCGCCGTCTCGTCCGTACGACGGCCGGTTCCGGATTCTTCTCCGGGGCCGGCCGATTCGGTTTCGCGCTCCCGCCGGTCTCTGTCCCACACGGACGAAGGGAGCGGGCATGACCGCGACGACGGATCTGAGGGCCCGGCGGGGCCACGACGGGGACGAGGGCCGGGCGCCCTCACGGACCGGGCCGCACCGGATCGCCGCCGGCACGTGTCTGACGGACCTGGGGAGCCGCGCGCGGCGTCCGGTGCCCTCCGGGCTCGGCGGGCCGTCAGAGGCGCCTGAGGAGCCACTGAGGGCCCCTGCGGCGGGTGCGGGGCTGTTCGCCCGCGTCGGGCTGCCCGAGGTGCGGTCATGAACCCGGGGGAGCTGCTGGAGCGTTCGCTCGCGTATGCGCTGGGGAGCGTGGCCGTGGTGGGGGATGCCGGACCGGGCCGGGCGACGCCCTGTGCGGCGTGGGATCTGGGGGAGTTGCTCGAGCATCTCGACGATTCCCTGGACGCGTTGCACGAGGGGCTGACCGGCGGTCGGATCGGACTGCTGCCGCAGAGCGACCGCGTGTGCGGCTTCCGTACGCGCGCGTGTGCGGTGCTCGGTGCCTGGGCGGCCGGCCCTCGTGATCCGGTCCTGGTCGGAGAACGGCCGCTGGACGTAAGGGTGTTGGGCGCGGTCGGCGCTGTCGAGATCGCCGTGCACGGCTGGGACGTGGCGCAGGCCAGTGGGCGGTCGCGGCCCTTCCCGGTCGCGCTCGCGGCCGAGTTGCTGCCCATCGCGCGGTGCGTGGTCACCGAGGAGGACCGCGGGGTGCGGTTCGCGGAGCCGGTCGCCGTTCCGCCCTGTGCGCCGCCCGACGCCCGGCTCCTGGCCTTCCTGGGGCGGCGCGATTCCTTCCCGGGATGAGTCCGGTGGGTTCTTCGGCGGCTAGGACTCCCGGGCCGCCTTCCCCGACGGCCGCGGGGCCGCGCTCCAGGTGACGGCGGTCGGTGCGGCATGCGCATCGCCCGTCCGGGCGGGCTCACCGTCGTCGAGCGCCCAGGAGCGACCGGCGCCGGCCAGCAGGCGCCGCATCGTCTCCGCGGCACGGACGGACGCGGTGCCGCAGCAGTTGTCGAACAGGACGTGGAGCTGCTCGACCCGTCCGGCGAGCGAGCGCAACCGGGGCAGCCACTCGGCGAGTTCGTCCTCGCCGTACTCGTACCGGAAGCGGTCCTCCTTGCTCTCCGGTCCCCAGGCGGCGCTGCGACCGTGGAAGCGGACGACGGACAGCCGCGGTGAGGTGACGGGAGCGACGGGCGGGATCGAGGAGGGGAGTGTCTGGGCCATGTCGACGGCCACGGCGGTCATGCCGTACCGGGCGAGCAGCGCGCAGGTCACGTCCGCCCACTCCCTGCGCCACCAGCCGGGATGCCGGAACTCCACGGCGATCGGCCACCCGGCGGTCCGCTCGGCGCAATCCCGCAGGAACTCCCCGGCCCGCTGTCCGGGCCGGAACCACGGCGGGAACTGGAACAGCACGCTGCCGAGCCGGCCGGCCGCCCGGAGCGGCTCGATCCCCTCGGTGAACCGCGCCCACACCTCGTCCAGCACCGCAGGGTTCCCGGGTTCGGCGGGCAGCCCGCCCGGCATCGCGGAAATCCGTGTCGGATGCCCGGTGAGCAGCGAGAACGCCTTCACGTCGAAGACGAAGCCCGGTGGCGTCCGCTCGGCCCACTGCCGGCTGGTGCGGGCGTCGGGCAACGCGTAGTACGCCGAGTCGACCTCGACGACCGGGAACCGCTCGGCGTAGTGCCGCAACCGTCCCTCGGCGTCTCGTCGCCCCGGCGGATACCAGCCGCTGCCGGTCAACGCCCGGTCCGTCCACGAACACGTGCCCACCAGGATCTCGCTCATTCGGTGCGGTTACCCGGGTTGCGCGATCCCATCCGGCGACTTTATAGTCCTACTGACCATTAAAGGGGTGGGTGCACGTGGCCGCATACGACAAGTACGCCTACGAGCCCTTCGCCGTCACCGTCGATCTCGCCGTCCTCACCGTCACCGAGGGCGCTCTGCACGTCCTGCTCGTGGAGCGCGGACAGGAGCCGTACGCCGGGCGCTGGGCGTTGCCCGGCGGCTTCGTGCAGCCCGACGAGTCCGCCGAGACGGCCGCCCGGCGTGAACTCGCCGAGGAGACCGGGCTGTCGGACGTCTCCGGGCTGTACCTGGAACAGCTGCGCACCTACAGCGAGCCCGACCGCGACCCCCGGATGCGCGTCGTGTCCGTAGCCTTCGCCGCGCTGCTGCCGGACCCGCCCGAGCCGCACGGCGGCAGCGACGCCGCGGACGCCCGCTGGGTGCCGTACGGCACAGCGCGACCGCTCGCCTTCGACCACGACCGGATCCTGGCCGACGCCCAGGAACGCGTCGGCGCCAAACTCGAGTACACCTGCCTCGCCACCGCCTTCTGCCCGTCCGAGTTCACGCTCGGCGAGCTGCAACAGGTCTACGAGACCGTGTGGGGCACCGCCCTCGACCGCCCCAACTTCCGGCGCAAGGTGCTCGCCACGCCCGGCTTCGTCGAACCGGTCCCGGGCGCCGCGCGACTGACCGGCGGCCGCGGCAAACCGGCCGCGCTCTACCGTGCGGGCACGGCCACGACGCTCCATCCGCCTCTGCTCCGAACGCCTCGGGAAGGACGTCCCGCATGACCGCCACGACCGTCAGGAAGCGTGCCGCCACGGGGGCCCTGCTGGGGCTAGCCCTGGGTGACGCGCTGGGCTTCCCGACCGAGTTCAACGACGTGCCGTCGATCCTCGCCAAGTGCGGGCCGTGGCGGGAGATGGAGCTGCCGAGGCCGGCGATCGTCACGGACGACACGCAGATGACGCTGGCGCTGGGACGAGGGCTGCGGACGGCCATGGACCGCGGGCTGCTCGCGCCCAAGCGGATGGAGCGTCCGGTGCGCGAGGAGTTCGTGGACTGGTACCAGTCGCCGGAGAACAACCGCGCGCCGGGCCGGACCTGTCTCGTCGCGTGCAATCTGCTGAAGACCGAAGGACGGCTGTGGCAGGACGCCAGCCAGATCCACTCCAAGGGCTGCGGCGCCAACATGCGCGTCGCCCCCGTCGGCCTGGTCCCCGGTCTGAGCGACGAACAGCGCTCCGGCGCCGCCCAGTTGCAGTCCGCGCTCACCCATGGGCACCCGACCGCGCTCGCCGCGTCCGACCTCACCGCGCACGCCGTGCGGCTGCTCGCCCAGGGGGCCGAGCCGACCGGACTGGTCGGGCTGCTGCGGTCGTACGCCGTCGAGAACCGCACCCGTTACCACGACCGCTGGCTCGGCGACCTGTGGACCCGCAGCCAGGACCCGACGCCCGAGCACTTCATCGCGCGCGGCTGGGACGAGTGCCTGGAGATTCTCGCGCGCCTTCAGGAGGCGGTCCGTTCGGTGTCCCCGGAGACCGATCCGTGTCTGGCCACCGGCGAGGGGTGGATCGCCGAGGAGGCGCTGGCGACCGGGCTGCTGTGCTTCCTGCTGTTCGTCGACGAGCCGGTGACGGCCCTGCGGCGGGCCGCCTGCACCGCCGGGGACTCCGACTCGATCGCCTGTCTGGCGGGGGCCTTCGCGGGGGCGTACCACGGGGCCGACGTATGGCCCACCGAGTGGGCGGACCGGATCGAGTACCAGAGCGAGTTGGCGACGCTCGGCGCCCTCTGGGACTAGGCCAGCTGGATCGAGTCGCCCTGCACCGCGATCTTCTTCTCGGCCAGCGGCTGGGTCGCCGGCGGGTTCTCCACCGAGCCGTCCGTGATGCTGAACTTGCTTCCGTGGCAGGTGCAGTTGATGGTGCCGCCGTCGACGTTGGCCACCGGGCACTGCTGGTGGGTGCAGATGTTGGTGAAGGCCTTGAACTCGCCTTCCTTCGGCTGGGTGACGACGACCTGCTCGTCCTTGAAGATCTTGCCGCCGCCGACCGGGATCTCACTGGTCTTCGCCAGTACCTGACCGGCGGAGGCCTCGACGGTGTCGGACCCGGAGTCGCTGTCGCCTTCGTTGCCGTACTCGCCGCAGCCGACGGTGAACGCCGCGGCCCCCGTCGAGAGGAGGACCGTACGTCGCGTCGGGCCGTGAGTCGTCATGTAGTCACTCCGAAGGTGCGGAAGAACCAGAGGGCGGAGGTCAGCCAGACGATCGTGAGCGCGGTGAAGACGAGCCCGCCGACGATCGGCAGCAGCCAGTTGGGGAGTCGCTCCGAGCGGAGCAGCAGCATCTTGGCACTGAACACTCCGAAGAAGAAGCAACCCAGGAGGGAGTGCCAGAAAACGCGCGTTTCGTACGTCTGATAGCCCAGCGCGTACAGACAGTGCACCGCCACCGGCACCGACACCAGGAACGCCACCCGGCCCGACCAGCGGTGCAGCACCCCTGACCAGCTCGGGCCCGGCAGCCTGCCGTACATCATCAGCGCGGAGAAGAACTGGACGACGGCGAAGAAGATCGCGACCGTCGCCATCCAGGACTTCACCGCGCCCGTGCTGCTGAAACCGGCGAGGTTGAAGGCGGTCCCCGCCGGGTCGTGGACCTTGCCGTACACGCCGAGGGCGACCGCCACCGCGGCGGCGACCAGCGCGGGGACCAGATAGCGCGCCGGGCTCGGCCGCGGCTCGGAGGGCTGGGGAGAGGGGAATCCCTGGGTGGCGGCGTTCGGGTCGACGGTCATGTCGGCTCCCTCGTACGGACTGGAGTTCAGGGGGTGACGGGGCGGGCAGTGAGCTGCTGTCCGTCGACCGTCACCACGCCGGTCTCCGGGTCGATCTCGGGCGCGGGGGAGGGCTTGCCGTCCTTCTTGAGGATGCCGACCTGGCTGCCGTCCTTCAGCACGATCCAGCCGCCGTCGAACTTCGCGTCGCGCACGGTGGCCGTCGCCCGGTACAGGCCGGACGGCTTGATCGCCTTGTCGGCGGTGAAGGTGTAGTGCCCGCCGCCGATGTCGACCGTGCCGCTGATCCGCTTGCCCTCCTTGAGGGTGCCGTTCAGCTTCGAGCCGTCCTTGGCGGTGAGTTTCATGGTGCCGTCGTCCTCGACGTCGCCCTTGAGCCACGACTCCTTGTCGCGGCCGTCGCAGAAGTACGCGATCGCCCGGCCGTCGCGCAGGGACACGGCGATCGCGGAGGAGTCGTCGTCGGTGCGGCCCGCGTAGTCGGCGTTCGGGACGGGCACCTTCGACGGCGAGGGTGACGGAGACGGGGTCGTCCGGGTGGGAGTCGGGCTCGGTGACGCCTTCGTGCTCGGCGACTCCTGCACCGACGACGACGTGGTCTTCTCGCCCGTCGTCGCGTTCAGCGACAGCATGAACAGGCCTACCAGCAGACCCGCGAGAAGGGTGAGCAGCGGTCCGGAGCGCTTCATACGGGCCTCCCCCGAGGCGAGCTTCCTGCCATGAGAGCGGACCCGGGGCCTTGAGTCCAGAGGCGCACGGGCGCGTTCTCACCACAAGTAGCGGAATAGGGCAATCTGGGTGACATTGGCAGAGTTCGGCGCCGGGTTCCCCCGGGCTCGGCCGACCTCGCGAAAGGCACGACCATGGCGGGTAACGACCTCGGCAGTCTTCTGGGAGGACTCCTCGGCTCGGGCAACGGTTCCAGCGGGAGCAACATCCTTGGCGCGCTGCTCTCCGCGCTCGGCAAACAGGGCGGCAACGGCAACAACCCGCTGGGCGGACTGCTCGACACCCTCGCCAGGTCCGGCCTCGCCGAACAGAAGGACTCCTGGGTCGGCACCGGCGCCAACCAGTCCGTGACCGGCGCGCAGATCCAGCATGCACTGCCCGACGAGACCCTCCAGCAGGTCGCCGAGGAGACGGGCGTCTCCACGGACAAGGCCGCGGACGAGCTGGCCCAGGTGCTGCCGCGGGTCGTGGACAGACTGACGCCGGACGGACAGGTGCCGGCCAGCCTCGAAGAGCTCGCCAGGCAGCAGAATCTGTAGGTGTCTCAGCGGGCGGGCGGCGCACACCGGCCCGACGCGGGCTGACTAGGCTGGATGTACCAAGAGCCGTACATCAGCAAGGAGCAGAGCCGTGGCGGTACGAGCTGTCCGGGGCGCCGTCCAACTCGAACGGGACGAAGCCGGTCACATGGACGAGCAGGTCGGAGCGCTGCTCACCGCCGTCCTGGAGCGGAACGACCTCACCGCGGACGACCTGATCAGCATCTGGTTCACGGCCACACCGGATCTGCACAGCGACTTCCCGGCGGCCGCGGCCCGCAAGCTCGGCATCGTGGACGTCCCGCTGATCTGCGCCCAGGAGCTCGACATCGAGGGCGCCATGCCCCGCGTCGTGCGGATCCTCGCGCACATAGAGTCCGACCGGTCCCGTACCGAGATCAACCACGTCTACCTGGGCACCGCGGCCGCCCTGCGCAAGGACATCGCCCAGTGAGAACCGCACTCGTCATCGGCACCGGCCTCATCGGCACGTCCGCCGCGCTGGCGCTGGTCAGCCGGGGCGTCCACGTCCACCTGGCCGACCACGACCCCGAGCAGGCCCGCACCGCCGCCGCGCTCGGCGCCGGCACCGACGAGGAGCCCGAGGGACCCGTCGACCTCGCGATCGTCGCCGCCCCGCCCGCCCATGTGGCCGCGGTGCTCGCCGACGCCATGCGCCGGGGCGTGGCCCGCGGCTACATCGACGTGGCGAGCGTCAAGGGCGGACCGCGCCGCGAGCTGGAGGCGCTCGGCGTCGACCTCGCCTCGTACATCGGCACGCACCCGATGTCCGGCCGTGAGAAGTCCGGCCCGCTGGCCGCGACCGGCGACCTCTTCGAGGGCCGCCCCTGGGTGCTGACGCCGACCCGGGACACCGACACCGAGGTGCTGAACCTCGCCCTGGAACTGGTCTCGCACTGCCGTGCCGTACCGGTCGTGATGGACGCCGACGCCCACGACCGTGCCGTCGCGCTGGTCTCCCACATGCCCCACCTGGTGTCGAGCATGGTCGCCGCGCGGCTGGAGAGCGCCGAGGAGGCCGCCGTACGACTGTGCGGCCAGGGCATCCGTGATGTGACCCGGATCGCCGCGTCCGACCCCCGGATGTGGATCGACATCCTCTCCGCGAACCCGGGACCGGTCGCCGACCTGCTCACCGACGTCGCCGCCGACATCGAGGAGACGGTGCAGGCGCTGCGGTCCCTGCAGTCCTCCGACGAGGCCAAGCGCGGTGAGGGAGCCGTGGGCATCGAGGACGTGCTGCGGCGCGGGAACGCGGGCCAGGTGCGGGTACCCGGCAAGCACGGGTCCGCCCCGCGCACCTACGAGGTCGTGGCCGTCCTCATCGACGACCAGCCCGGTCAGCTGGCCCGTATCTTCGCGGACGCGGGACGGGCCGGGGTCAACATCGAGGACGTGCGCATCGAGCACGCGACCGGACAGCAGGCGGGTCTGGTGCAGCTGATGGTGGAGCCGCAGACGGCGCCGGTCCTGACGGCGGCACTGCGGGAGCGTGGCTGGGCCATCCGCCAGTAAAGAGGCCGTCGGCGAGCCAGTACCCTTGTGCGGGGCCCCATCGCGCCCCGCACTCCCCACCACACCGCACCAGGAAGGTGTCCTCCCGTGGAAAACGGCGCCGCCCAGCCCGTGATCGTCGCTATCGACGGTCCCTCCGGCACCGGCAAGTCGAGCACGTCGAAGGCTGTCGCGGCGCAGCTCGGTCTGAGCTACCTGGACACCGGCGCCCAGTACCGGGCGATCACGTGGTGGATGGTGACCAACGGGATCGACATCGAGGACCCGACCGCGATCGCCGCCGTGGCGGGCAAGGCGGAGATCATCTCCGGCACCGACCCGGCCGACCCGACGATCACCGTCGACGGCACCGACGTCGCGGGGCCGATCCGCACCCAGGAGGTCACCTCCAAGGTCAGTGCGGTGAGCGCGGTGCCGGAGGTGCGGGCGCGGATCACCGAGCTGCAGCGCTCGATCGCCGCCTCGGCGGAGCAGGGCATCGTCGTCGAGGGCCGCGACATCGGTACGACCGTGCTGCCCGACGCCGACCTCAAGATCTTCCTCACCGCCTCCCCGGAGGCGCGTGCCGCCCGCCGCAGCGGTGAGCTGAAGGGCGCGGACGTCAACGCCACCCGCGAGGCCCTGGTCAAGCGGGACGCGGCCGACTCCAGCCGGAAGACCTCGCCGCTCGCCAAGGCAGGCGACGCGGTCGAGGTGGACACCACCGAGCTCACGCTGACGCAGGTCATCGAGTGCGTCGTCACCCTCGTCGAGGAGAAGCGGGCCGGGAAGTGACCGTGCCTTCGGAGCGGGGTGCCGAGGTCGGGCGGCGCATCGGCGTCGGCCTGATGTACGGGCTGTGGAAGCCGCGCGTGCTGGGCGCCTGGAAGGTGCCCGCGACCGGCCCGGTGATCTACGCCGTCAACCACTCCCACGCCATCGACGGCCCGATGGTCATGGGCGTGGCGCCCCGGCCGACGCACTTCCTGATCAAGAAGGAAGCGTTCATCGGCCCCCTCGATCCGTTCCTGCTCGCCATCGGGCAGGTCAAGGTCGACCGGTCGGGCACCGACCGCACGGCCATCACCCAGGCCCTGGACGTGCTCTCGGCCGGCGGTGTCCTCGGGATCTTCCCGGAGGGCACCCGTGGCGAGGGTGACTTCGCCGCGCTGCGCGCCGGGCTCGCGTACTTCGCCGTACGCACCGGCGCCGCGATCGTCCCGGTCGCCGTGCTGGGAAGTTCCGACCGTCCCGGACGGTTGATAAAGGCGCTGCCTCCGTTGCGCAGCCGTGTCGACGTGGTCTTCGGTGACCCGTTCGAGGCGGGCGACGGCAGCGGGCGGCGTACCCGTAAGGCGCTCGACGAGGCGACCGAGCGCATCCAGAAGCAGCTCACCGCGCACCTGGAAAACGCCAGGCGCCTGACCGGGCGCTGAGCGACACTAAGTAGTGGATCAAACCGGAGAAACCGGGTGGTCCACCGATCACCACGATGAACGACGAGGTACGGACTTCATGAACGACCACATCCACTCCGACGGCTCGGGCGAGCAGCACGACCACGGAGCGCTTGGCGATGCCGAGTACGCGGAGTTCATGGAGCTCGCCGCGGAAGAGGGCTTCGATCTCGAGGACGTCGAGGGCGCGATCGAGGAGGCCGGTCACGGGCCGCTGCCCGTGCTCGCCGTCGTCGGCCGCCCGAACGTCGGCAAGTCGACTCTGGTGAACCGCATCATCGGCCGCCGCGAGGCCGTCGTCGAGGACAAGCCCGGCGTCACCCGCGACCGCGTGACCTACGAGGCCGAGTGGGCGGGCCGCCGCTTCAAGGTCGTCGACACCGGTGGCTGGGAGCAGGACGTCCTCGGCATCGACGCCTCCGTGGCCGCGCAGGCCGAGTACGCGATCGAGGCCGCCGACGCGGTCGTCTTCGTCGTCGACGCCAAGGTCGGCGTCACCGACACCGACGAGGCCGTCGTCCGGCTGCTCCGCAAGGCCAACAAGCCCGTGGTGCTCTGCGCCAACAAGGTCGACGGCCAGAGCGGCGAGGCCGACGCCACCGCTCTGTGGTCCCTCGGCATCGGCGAGCCGCACCCGGTCTCCTCGCTGCACGGCCGCGGCACCGGCGACATGCTGGACGCCGTCCTGGAGGCCCTGCCGGAGGCGCCTGAGCAGTCCTTCGGCACCGCTGTCGGCGGTCCGCGCCGCATCGCTCTCATCGGCCGCCCGAACGTCGGCAAGTCCTCCCTCCTGAACAAGGTGGCCAACGAGGAGCGCGTCGTCGTCAACGAACTCGCGGGCACCACCCGTGACCCGGTCGACGAACTCATCGAACTCGGCGGTGTGACCTGGAAGTTCGTCGACACGGCGGGCATCCGCAAGCGCGTCCACCTCCAGCAGGGCGCCGACTACTACGCCTCGCTGCGCACCGCGGCCGCTGTCGAGAAGGCCGAGGTCGCGGTCATCCTGATCGACGCCTCCGAGTCCATCTCGGTGCAGGACCAGCGCATCGTCACCATGGCGGTGGACGCGGGCCGCGCGATCGTCATCGCCTACAACAAGTGGGACACCCTCGACGAGGAGCGCCGCTACTACCTGGAGCGGGAGATCGAGACCGAGCTCGCCCAGGTCGCCTGGGCGCCCCGGGTCAATGTCTCGGCGCGCACCGGCCGTCACATGGAGAAGCTGGTCCCGGCGATCGAGACAGCCCTGGCAGGCTGGGAGACGCGTGTTCCGACGGGCCGCCTGAACGCCTTCCTCGGCGAACTGGTGGCCGCCCACCCGCACCCGGTCCGCGGCGGCAAGCAGCCCCGCATCCTCTTCGGCACCCAGGCCGGCACCAAGCCCCCGCGGTTCGTCCTCTTCGCCTCCGGCTTCATCGAGGCGGGCTACCGGCGCTTCATCGAGCGCCGGCTGCGTGAGGAGTTCAGCTTCGACGGCACGCCGATCCATATCTCGGTGCGGGTGCGCGAGAAGCGCGGCGCCAAGAAGAAGTAAGCGCGGAAACGCAGGAAGGGCGGCCCCGACAGGGGCCGCCCTTCCTGCTGCGTCAGAAGCCGCGGCGTTGGCCGGGCGGCAGCGCCGGCACATGCTGCACCATCGTGCCGTGCTGCCCGATCTGCCCGACGCGCTGCCACTGCGACTGCTGCTGCCCGACGCGGGCACTGTGCGCGCCCGCGCTGTAGGCGCTGTACGAGCTGCTGAACGACCCCGGCCGGTGGCCGCCGTACGCGTCCTGCGGAAGGTTCCCGAACGCGGTGAACCCCAGCTCCTCCTCGCCACTGCGGTCACCCGGCAGCGAGCGGAACGACTTGACGTACTCGGCGTAGAGCGCGTCGTAGATCGGCGTGGCCGATGGGCCGCACAGCGGGTCCGGAGTCGGCCGCGAGGACGGGATCGACTGGTAGGACTGGCGGCGGGGAACGTCGTAGGTGTGCACGTATGTCCAAACGACCCTGAGCATCAGGAGATGCGGCCGCTCTCAGGGGCGCGGGACCGCAGGCGTCCTCAGGTCCCGGCGAGAGGCATCGCGGAAGCGACCAGCTTCCCGTTCGCCGCAGCCTTGTCGATCGCGTCCCGCAGCAGGTCCTCACGGGGCTGACGCCCGATCGATCCCACCGGCGCCGCGAACATCAGCACCTGCTGATGCTTGTTCGCGGCGGCCCGCCAGCTCTCCGTGACCTGGAGCGGCTGATGCGCCTGCCACCACGCGACCGGCTGCCCACCGGTCGGTCCCGGCTGAAGGACCGCGTGCAGCTGGCCCATCGCCAGCAGCACCGACCACCCGTGCAGCACCGGCGGCACCTCCGTCAGCTGCGTCACCGGCATGAACCCCTGCTCGATGAGGAGCGGCAGGAAGTCGTCGCCGACGTCGGTCGCGCCGGGGCGCACGATGGGGGCCGTCGGTTCGACCACGAGCGCCGGGTGCAACTCCCCGGCGATCAGCACGAGTCCGCTGGTGACGCCGAGCACCGCCTGCTCGGGTACGGCCTTCTCGGGGTTCGGCTCGACATGGTCGCCGTTGATGGAGCGCACGGCTCCCTGGAGCTGCTCCTCGGTGACCTGGACGATCTGCGAGGGCAGACAGGTGGCGTGGGCGAAGGCGAGGACGGCGGTCTCGTCGCCGATGAACAGGACGGTGCTGGTGCGCTCCGCTTCGGAGTCGCCCGGGGTGCGGCAGGACGTGCAGTCGTAACTGCCGGGGGCGTTCTCTCCGGCGAGCAGCCGGTTGGCCTCATCGTCGCCGATCTCGGCGCGAACCTCGTCGCTGACGTCGAGCATGCGCGGCACGGGTGACTCCCTCAGGAAGCGGTGCCCGGGTGGGTCCCGGGCTCATGAAGAAGACAACGGGCGATCTGTGGCGGGAGTCACGCTCCAGAGCGAACGGAATCGAACCATCCGGCGCACAGGGTCACGTCGGGTCCGGAATCGGGCACTCAACGTCAATTCCTGGGAAATCCAAGGAAGTTGGTTGCGTGAAGTGGGTCACAGATCACCAGCGCGACTGGTCGACAAATCAGGAAATCAGGGAATGAAGTGGGTGGCCGAAAAAAGTTACTACCTGCGGTAACGGCGAACTGGCCTGGAGTGACAAGCGATTGGTTGATACCGGGCGGTCGCCCTCCCTAGATTCCTCGGCCGTGTGCAACGAGCACCGCTCGGGTTCGTCCGCCGGCCGTACCAAAGCCAGCTCGCAGCACCAGCCTCCGGCGGACGGGGCGGAGCGCGACGACCCTGCCCCTGCGCAGGGAGCGCGCCCCGCTTGGGGGGACCCCGGGTCCTTCGAGAGGGAATTACATGTCCGAATGTGCCGATACCACTCGCGACAACGTTCGTAAGACGCGTACGACAGCGGTTCTCGCCGGGGCGGCCCTGCTCGCCCCTCTCGGACTGCTGGCCGCGACCGGCAACGCCGCGGCGGCGGACGGCGGAGTGTGGGACCGCATCGCCCAGTGCGAGAGCGGCGGCAACTGGCACATCAACACCGGCAACGGCTACTACGGCGGCCTGCAGTTCTCTCCTTCCACCTGGCGCGCGTACGGCGGCAGCGCCTACGCGGCGACGGCGGACAGGGCGAGCAAGTCCCAGCAGATCGCCGTGGCCACCAAGGTCCAGCGCGCCCAGGGATGGGGCGCCTGGCCCACCTGTTCCGCCCGGGCCGGGGCCTCCGGCAGTGCCCCCTCGGTCTCCTCCGGTTCGGCCACCACGAAGGCCGCTCCGTCCAAGCCGTCGAAGGCGCCGGCACGTTCCCAGAGCCACTCGGGCCGCAGCGCGTCCCGTGGCGACTACACCGTCCGCAAGGGCGACACGCTGAGCGGTATCGCCGCCCGGCACGGGACCACCTGGCAGCGGATCCACGCCGCCAACAAGGCCGTCATCGGCGGTGATCCGAACATGATCGTGCCCGGGCAGCGTCTCGAGATCTGAGCTGCTCCCCCCTTTCCGGGCACGGGGCCCCGCCCGTTCGGTGCGCCGACCGGGTGGGGCCCCTGGGGTCTTCCGCCGCGTATCGACGGCCGTCCGCGCGGCACTGCTTAGCGTGGGCCGATGTACCGCACGCCGATCAAGCTCCTCCTCGCCGCCGCCTGTCTGTTCGCCGGAGCGGCGCCCACCCCGGCGTACGCGGCACCACCGCCCCCGGCCCCCGGTCCGTCGCCCGTCTCCGTGCCGTACGACTGTGCCCGCGACGGGTGGCCCTGGAGCTGTGTCGCGCTGTGCGAGAGCAGCGGGCGCTGGGACGCCGACACCGGCAACGGCTTCTACGGCGGACTGCAGTTCTGGCAGCCCACCTGGGAGGAGTTCGGCGGCCTGACGTACGCCCCGCGCGCGGATCTCGCCACCCGTGAGCAGCAGATCGCCGTCGCCCAGGAGGTGCTGGCCGTGCAGGGCTGGGAGGCCTGGCCGGTCTGTTCGAAGCGGTACGGGCTCAAGGGCCGTATGCACACGGTGAAACCCGGCGACACGCTCTCGGCGATCGCCCGCAAGTACGGCGTCCAGGGCGGCTGGCGGGCGCTCCACCAGGCCAACAAGGAGATGATCGGCGACTACCCGGACCGGCTGAACGTGGGCACGCTGCTGGTCGTCCCGAAGGAATCGAAGAGTGCTACCCGGGACTCGGCCGTGTTCGGTCCGCCCCTGTCGGCGGGCCCAGTTCGGCCGCCTCTCCGCTGAACACGACCGTGCCGCGGCGCAGTTCGTACACGACGGCCCTCCGGCCGTGCAGGACGGGCGGCAGCCGCTGCTCGGCGACGACCACGCAGGCGTCGAGCCCGCTCAACAGGTCGTACGTGCGGGCCGCGACCGTCGGCGACATGCCCTGCGTCGGTTCGTCGACGAGCACCACGCGCGCGCGTGCCAGCAGGGCGCGCGAAAGGGCCAGCATGCGCTGCTCGCCGCCGGAGAGGGTGCCCGCGCGGCGCGGGAGCAGCGCGGCGAGCTGGGGATAGGCGTCGAGGGCCCGGTCGTACGACGGTGCGGCCAGCGCCAGGTTCTCGCGCACCGTGAGCGAGCCGAACACCGCCTGCCGCTCGGGGACCAGGCACAGGCCGTGCCGGGCGCGCTCGTGGGCGGGCACGCGGGTCACATCGGTGCCGTCCCACACCACGGCGCCGCCGGACAGCGGCACGGTGCCGGCGAAGGCGCGCAGGGCGGTCGTACGGCCGCTGCCGTTGCGGCCCAGCAGGACGGTGAGGCCGGGGCCCGGGGCGGCGAGGGTGATGCCGTGGAGGGCCTCCAGAGGGCCGTAGCGCACGCGCGCGTGGCGCAGGGAGATGGTCATGGGGCGGCTGTCCGGGCGGTGTCCAGGACATGGTCGGGCGGGCCCGAGGCGACGATGCGGCCCGCCGACATGACGTGCACGACGTCGGCGAGGCCGGCGACCAGGTCGAGGTCGTGTTCCACGACGAGGAGGGCCGTGCCGTCGGCGGCGAGGGCCTTCAGCACACGGGTCAGGGCGGTCACTTCAGCCGTGTCCAGGCCGGCGGCGGGTTCGTCCAGGAGGAGGACCCGGGGGCTGCCGGCGAGGGCTCTGGCGAGTTCCACGCGCCGCAGGGTGCCGGTGGGGAGGTCTGCGGCGGGGAGGTCTCGGAGCGGGCCGTCCAGGGCGAGGAGCCTGAGGGTTCGCTCTGCGGCGGCCGGGTCGGGGAGGCGGCCCTGTTCGGCGCCCACGTGAACGTTTTCGGCGACGGTCAACGAGGGGAAGACCGCGAGTTGCTGGAAGGTGCGGGCGATGCCGAGGCGGGTGCGGGCGTGGGCGGGGAGGCGGGTGATGGTGCGAGTGCCGAGGAGGATCCTGCCGCTGGTGGGGCGGAGCGTTCCGGCCAGGCAGTGGAACAGGGTGCTCTTGCCTGCGCCGTTGGGGCCGATGATCGCGGTGACACTGCCTGGTGCGATGTCCAGGTCGACCCCGTCCAGGGCGGTGAAACTGCCGTAGCGGGCTTCGAGGTTGCGGGCTCTGAGCGTGGGTGCGGATGGCCCCTGTGGGGGTGGAGCGCCACCGGCGGCTGCGACATGCATGGCGGCGGCCGACGGTCGTCCTGCCTGTGCCCCGCTCGCCGCTCCGGACAACACCGCTGCACGCGCGGGGCGTTGCTCCACCGGCCGCAGCCTTCCCCGCACCCGCTCCCCGAGCGGTGTCAGCGCCGCTCGCCGCCGCAACCGCAGTCTTCCCGCCGCCGTTCGCAACGCCTCGTACGGGCCGCCCGGGAAGCGGCCGACCAGTACCGCGAGTACGCCGATCAGGGCCGCCGCCATCCCGCCCCGGGCGCCCGCGTCCAGTCCCACCAGGAGTGCCGCTGCCAGCAGTGCGCCCAGGGTGCTGTCGGCGCCCAGGACCACCACGGCCGCGAACCACAGCAGCCCGCGGACGGGGTCGTAGGCGCCGGGGTCGAAGGCGCGCAGGCCCATGCCGAGCATGCCGCCGCCTAGGGCGGCCAGCGCGGCGCCCGCCACGAACGCCAGGAGTTTGAGGGACGGGACCCGGACGCCGGCTGCCGAGGCGCCCGCCTCGTGGTCCCGCATCGCCGCGAGGGCCCGGCCCGTGCGGCCCCTGCGGAGGAGCCGTGTCGCCAGCAGGGCTCCGGCCAGCAGCGCCAACTCCAGGACGTAGTACGCCCGGTCGCCGTCGAAGCCCGACGGGCGGCCCAGCGACAGCCCCGACGTGGCGTACGGCTGGGCGAAGACGAAACGGCTCACCCCCACGCCCACCGCGAAGGTGGCCAGGGCCAGCGCCAGGCCCCGGCGGTTGATCGCCGGCCAGCCCGTCAGCAGGCCCAGGGGCGCCACCAGCACGACGGCCACCGCGAGCGCCGCCAGCTCGGGCAGGCGAGGCAGTCCGGGGAAGCGGCCCGCCGCCAGCAGCGCCGTGAACAGGGCGCCCAGTCCGGCGTACGCCGCCTGCCCCAGCGAGATCTGACCGCCGCGGCCCGTGACCACCACCAGCGACAGCAGCACCACGCCCAGCGCCGGCACCTGCACCGACGTCTGCAGATCCGAGCCCGCGAAGCCCAGCGGCAACAAGAACAGCACCACCGCCACGATCCACGCGCCCGGCGGAGTCGCCACGCGCGCGGTGGCCGTGCGCGGGAGGGCGTCGCGGGTGCCGATCCGCGGCAGCACGAGCGCCGCGACCAGCAGCGCCACCACGAACAGGTTCGCTCCCACCGCCTGCAGCAACGGCTCGCCCCAGCCCGACGGATGCAGTCGTGTCAGCTGGCTCTGCGCCACTCCGATGCCCAGCGCGACCACCACGGCGACCGGCAGACTGCGCATCCGCGCCGCCACCGCGACCGCCACGACCTCCATGACCAACAGCGGCAGCCCGTACGGGTCCAGACGTACGAACGGCGCCAGCAGCACGCCCGTCAGGCCCGCCGTGAACGAGCCGAACGCCCAGCCCGCCGCGGCCACCCGGTCCGCGTCGATCCCGCCCAGCACGGCCAGTTGCCGGTCGTCCACCACGGCCCGCAGCTCCCGCCCGAAGCGCGTCCAGCGGATCACCGCCCCCACTCCCACGGCCAGCACCAGCACCACGGCGAGCTGCCCCCACGGGTCCGCCGACACCAGCTCCGGAGCGTCGTCCCGCGCCCCCTGCCCCCACACCAGCGCCGCCCCGCCCACCAGCAGCACGAACACCCCGATGGACGCGACCAGTGTCTGCGCCGGGTCGCCGCCCAGGACCGACAGCGGACGGAAGACGAAACGCTCCAGCACCACGCCAAGGCCCGGCGCCAGGACCAGCAGCGTCAGCGTGGCGCCCGCCCACAGGGGCCAGCCCCACTCCACCACGCACTGCCGCAGCACGAACGCGCACACCATCGCGATCGCCCCGTGCGCGAAATTCAGCACCCCCGTCGCGCGGTACGTCACGATCAGGCCGATTCCGGTGAGTGCGGCGGCGCTGCCGACCGAGAGGCCGGCGAGTGTCAGGTCGTACGTGAGGGACGACATCAGTCGGTTTCTTCGGCGGGCTCGCAGATGGGACAGGGGCCCAACTCGCCGCTCGCCGCCGGCTTGGCGTCCACCGGCACGGCCTCCGCCTTTCCGGAGACCAGCGGGCAGTCCGCGCGGTGCCACAGGGTGCCGCCCGGCACCATCAGCAGGTCCCCGCTCACGGCGATCGGCGCCGTGGCCCGGCCGGGCTCCTCGGCGTCCGCGGGTTCCGTGGCGACCAGGAGGCCGTACAGCTCCTCCACGCGCAGCGCGGCGATCGTGTCGCGGCCGTGCGCGAGCAGCACCGCTCCGGCGATGATCAGTGCGGCGCCGGGGACCGTGCAGGAGGCCAGGTAGGGCAGCTGACGTTCGGCGTAGCGCTCACCGGAGACGCCGTACCAGCCGATGACGCAGAGCACCGCACCCGCGGCGAGCGCGGCCCAGCCGGCCCACAGAACGGGGTGCACGGTCCGCAGTCGGCCTGTCCGCATCTCTGGCTCCCACGTGTCATGTGTCTGTCCATGTCAGCCAATGGCTTGCACTATGCCTTCTGGAAGCTGACCCTGAAAGCACCGGGCGCACATGGCCCGGACCGACACCCGGTGGTGAGCCAGATGGTTCTCGGGAGCGACCGCAAGTGGGAGAACGGCAGCCGAGGGCTGGTGGCGGTGGTGTTCGTCCTCGCCGCGGGCCTCACGGCGTGCAGCGACGACAGCGGCGGGACCGAGTCGCCGTCCGTGCCCCCGACCCCGGAGACGACGACCAGCGCGCCGCAGACGAGCGCACCGGCCAGTGGGCCCGCCGACCAGGCGGCGGCCGAGAAGGAGGTCAAGGAGAACTGGGAGAAGTTCTTCGACCCGAAGACCTCCACGAAGGAGAAACAGGCCGTCCTGGAGAACGGCGAGGCGATGGGCCCGGTCATGGCCGCCTTCAGCGGTGACGAGCGCGGCGGACAGGTGGAGGCGCAGGTCACCGAGGTGGAGTTCACCTCACCGACCAAGGCGACCGTGACGTACACACTCCTCATGAACGGCGCCACCGCCCTGCCGGACACCTCCGGGACGGCGGTCGAGGACGACGGCACCTGGAAGGTGTCCGTCAGCACGCTGTGCGCTCTGGTCCAACTGAGCGGCAATGCGTCGGCGTCGGCCCTTCCGGGCTGTTGAGGCCGCGGCCGCGGTGCTGCTGCTCGCCCTCAGCGCGGCCTGCGGCAGCCGGCTGCCGGAGAGCGACTTCGAGCACGGGGAGCGGGCCGGTCCCGCGCCGGACGGCACGCCGATCCGCGTCGGCGTCATCACCAGCGCCACCAGCCCGGTCGGCGGCGACACCTTCGTCGGCCCCCGCGACGGCGCCAAGGCCTGGTTCGACCGGCTCAACGCGCGCGGAGGCATCGACGGGCGCCGCGTCGAGGTCCGTGAGTGCGACGACGGTGGCAGCGGCGTCGGCAACAACACCTGTGTGCACCAGCTGATCGACGAGGACGAGGTGGTGGCCCTGGTCGCCACCACCGCCCTCGACTACGCGGGCGCCTCCCGCGTCTCCCACGCGCGGGTGCCCGACATCGGCGGCCAGCCCATCGGGGCCGCCTACGACACCTATCCGCACCTGTACGGCATCTACGGCAGCCTCGCGCCCCGCGACGGCACCAAGGGGTGGAACGGCAAGCAGTACGGCGGCACGGAGGTCTACCGCTACTTCAAGCGGGAGCACGGGGCACGTACGGCCGCCGTCGTCTCGTACAACCAGGCCGCCTCGGCCGCCTACGCCCGGCTCGTCGAGCGGGGGCTGGAGGCCGAGGGCTACGAGGTGGTGAGCGAGCAGGTCGACTTCGCGCTGCCCAACTTCCGTGCCGTCGCGGCCGATCTGAAGGAGCAGGGGGCGGACCTGGTCTTCGACGCCATCGACTCCCATGGCAACGCCCAGCTGTGCGAGGCGATGGACGACGTCGGTGTGCGGGTCACCGCCAAGGTCACCAATGTGCAGAACTGGAGCTCCACCGTCCCCGACGACTACAAGGACTCCCCGCGCTGCCGCAACGCCCTGTGGGCCACCGGGTCCAGCCGCAACTACGAGGACACGGACCAGAAGGCCGTACGGGAGTTCCGGGACGCCACGAAGGGTCTGGAGACGCACTCCCAGTGGCAGTTGGAGGGCTGGGCGGCCGCGATGTGGTTCACGCAGGCCGCCGAGTCCTGTGCGGAGAGCGGCGGTGGTGTCACGCGCGCGTGCGTGGACGAGTTCATGAACCGCAGGGAGGACTACACCGCCGACGGGCTGCTGGTTCCCGTCCGGTTCGAGCGGTCGGCCGGGCCACCGACGACCCGCAGGACGTGTCTGTCGGTGGCCCGGTGGCAGGACGGCAAGGGGTGGGTGTCGCAGGGCGACATGGACGACACCTGCTTCGACGTGCCGCAACTGCCCTACTGACCCGTCGCGCTCACCGCAGCGAGTCGAAGAACTCCCTGACGTCGCCGGCCAGCAGATCCGGGACCTCCAGGGCGGCGAAGTGGCCGCCGCGGTCGAACTCGGTCCAGCGGGCGAGGGTGTTGGCCTGCTCGGCCCAGCGGCGGATCGCCACGTCCTCGCCGAAGTTCGCCACCGCCGTGGGCACACCGGAGTTCGTGACCGGGAACCAGTCGCCGACGTGGCTGTTCTCGTAGTACATGCGCGCCGCCGAACCGGCCGTACCCGTCAGCCAGTACAGCATCACGTTGGTGAGCAGGGTGTCCCGGCCGATCGCGTCCTCGGGCAGCGCGGCCGAGGAGTGCGTCCAGGCCTGGAACTTCTCCATGATCCAGGCGAGTTGGCCGACGGGGGAGTCGGTGAGGGCGTAGGAGAGGGTCTGCGGGCGGGTGGACTGGAGCGCGTTGTAGCCGAAGCCGTCGGTGGTGAACTCGGCGATGCTCGCCAGGCTCCGCACCTCGCGGTCGGTGAGCCCCGCCCGCTCCTCCTCGCTCACCGGGCCGAGCGGGATGAAGCCGACCGACGCTGCGTTCACATGGACGCCGACCACCGACTCGGGGGCGATGCGGGCCAGCGCGGGGGAGATCAGCGCGCCCAGGTCGCCGCCCTGCGCGCCGTACCGCTCGTAGCCGAGCCGGCGCATCAGCTCGGCCCAGGCGCGGGCGACCCGGTTGACGTTCCAGCCCTTCTCGCGGGTGGGGCCGGAGAAGCCGAAGCCCGGGATGGCGGGGATGACCAGGTGGTGGTCCTCGCTCAGCCGGTCGATCACGCCGAGGAACTCCACGATCGAGCCCGGCCAGCCGTGCGTCAGGATCAGCGGCAGGGCGTCCGGAGCGGACGAGCGGATGTGCAGGAAGTGCACCTGGGCGCCGTCGATCTCCGTGACGTACTGCGGGATCTCGTTGAGGGCCGCCTCGTGTTTGCGCCAGTCGTAGGCGCCCCGCCAGTAGGCCGCGAGGTCGCGGAGATACGGCAGTGAGGCGCCGTACTCCCAGCCCGCGTCCGGCAGTTCGTCCGGCCAGCGGGTCAGGTCCAGGCGGGTGTGCAGCTCGTCGAGCCGGGCCTGGGGGATGTCGATCCGGTAGCTGTGCACGCTGTTGTCTGCCATGAGTCCAAGGTAGGAACCCTTGCGGACAGCGACTGTCCGCAATGCCTGCCAGACTCGGATTCATGTTGGAGACCTCGGCACGACTCCTGCGCCTGCTCTCGCTGCTCCAGGCCCACCGCGACTGGTCCGGCGCCGACCTCGCCGAACGCCTCGGCGTCACCCCGCGCACCGTGCGCCGGGACGTCGACCGGCTGCGCGAGCTGGGCTACCCGGTCAACGCCAGCCCCGGCACCGGTGGCGGCTACCAGCTGGGCGCGGGCGCCGAGCTGCCGCCGCTGCTCCTGGACGACGACGAGGCGGTCGCCGTCGCCGTAGGGCTGCGCACGGCCGCCGGGCAGGGCATCGAGGGCATCGGCGAGACCTCGGTGCGCGCCCTCGCCAAGCTGGAGCAGGTCCTGCCGAGCCGGCTGCGCCGTCGCGTGGGCGCCCTGAACGCCTTCACCGTGCCGATGCTGCGCGGCCCGCAGCCCTCCGCGGTGGACCCGGCCGTGCTGACCGAGCTCGCCAACCTCTGCCGGGACGCCGAGCGCCTGCGCTTCGCGTACCGCAGCCACAACGGCGACTCCACCCGCCGCACCGTCGAGCCGCACCGTCTGGTGTGCACCGAGCGGCGCTGGTACCTGGTCGCCTGGGACCTCGACCGCGACGACTGGCGGACCTTCCGCGTCGACCGCATCACCCCCAGGCCGCCGCACGGCCCCCGCTTCACCCCGCGCACACCCCCGGCGGAGGATCTGGCCGCGTTCGTCTCCCGGGGCGTTTCCACGCGCGCGTACGCGGCGCACGCCGTCGTACGGCTCCTGGTGCCCCTGGAGGAGGCCATCGGGCGCGTCTCGCCCTCCGCCGGGCAGCTGGAGGCCGACGGGCCGGACGCCTGCATCCTGCGCACCGGGGCCGCGAGCCTCGACGTGATGGTGATCCACGTGATGCTGATGGGCTTCGAGTTCGAGGTGCTGGAGCCCGCCGAGCTGACCGAGGCGATCAGGACGGCTCGGGACCGGCTTGCTCGCTCTTTGGCTCGGGCTGAGACGTCAGCGCCGCGTACTCGGGATGGTGCAGATCGAACGCCGGAGACTCGGAGCGGATCCGCGGCAGCGTCGTGAAGTTGTGCCGCGGGGGCGGGCAGGAGGTCGCCCACTCCAGGGAACGGCCGTAGCCCCAGGGGTCGTCGACCTCGACCTTCTCGCCGTACTTGGCGGTCTTCCAGACGTTGTAGAGGAACGGCAGCGTGGAGATGCCCAGCACGAACGCGCCGATCGTCGAGATCGTGTTGAGCGCGGTGAACCCGTCGGCGGCGAGATAGTCGGCGTACCGGCGCGGCATGCCCTCCGCGCCCAGCCAGTGCTGCACCAGGAACGTGGTGTGGAAGCCGATGAACAGCGTCCAGAACTGGATCTTGCCGAGCCGCTCGTCGAGCATCTTGCCGGTGAACTTGGGCCACCAGAAGTAGAAGCCGCCGAAGATCGCGAACACGACGGTGCCGAACACGACGTAGTGGAAGTGCGCGACGACGAAGTACGAGTCGGAGACATGGAAGTCCAGCGGCGGCGAGGCCAGGATCACCCCGGTCAGACCGCCGAACAGGAACGTCACCAGGAAGCCGGTGGCCCACAGCATCGGGGTCTCGAAGGACAGCGAGCCCTTGAGCATGGTCCCGGTCCAGTTGAAGAACTTCACGCCGGTCGGCACCGCGATCAGGAAGCTCATGAACGAGAAGAAGGGGAGCAGCACCGCCCCGGTCACGAACATGTGGTGCGCCCACACGACCACGGACAGCCCGGTGATCGCCATCGTCGCCCCGACCAGCGTCAGATAGCCGAAGAGCGGCTTGCGGCTGAAGACCGGGAGGATCTCCGTGATGATGCCGAAGAACGGCAGCGCGATGATGTACACCTCGGGATGGCCGAAGAACCAGAACAGGTGCTGCCACAGCAGCGCCCCGCCGTTGGCCGAGGCGAACACCTGGGAGCCGAACCGGCGGTCCGCCTCCAGACAGAGCAGGGCGGCCGCGAGCACCGGGAACGCCATCAGGATCAGGATCGACGTGAACAGCGTGTTCCAGGTGAAGATCGGCATCCGGAACATCGTCATGCCGGGGGCGCGCATCCCGATGATGGTGGTGATGAAGTTGACCGCACCGAGGATCGTGCCGAAGCCGGCCAGTGCGAGACCCATGATCCACAGGTCCGCGCCGATGCCGGGCGAGCGCTCCATGCTGTTGAGCGGCGCGTAGGCGAACCAGCCGAAGGCCGCGGGCCCGGACGGCACGAGCAGCGAGCCCAGCACGATCAGACCGCCGAAGAGGAACAGCCAGTAGGACAGCATGTTCAGCCGGGGGAAGGCCACGTCGGGAGCGCCGATCTGCAACGGCATCAGCTCGTTGGCGAAGCCCGCGAAGCTCGGGGTCGCGAAGAGCAGCAGCATGATCGTGCCGTGCATCGTGAACATCTGGTTGAACTGCTGGTTGTCGATGATCTGCATCCCGGGCCGGGCGAGCTCGGCGCGCATCAGCAGCGCCATGAGACCACCGGCCAGGAAGAACACGAACGACGTGATCAGGTAGAGATGGCCGATCTTCTTGTGGTCGGTGGTGGTCAGCCAGTCGACGATCACCCGGCCGTGGCTCTTGCTCCGCACGGGTCGCACCGTCGTCTGCACGGTCTCGGTCCCCATCGCTCGCTCGCCCCTTCGCTCGTCGCGTCCCGGGTCCGCCGTCATGATGCTCGCGTCGTCGCGTACAGCGACAGGGGGCGTACGGGGATTCTGTGTCGGATCCGTGTTTTTCCTACGCGGTGTCAGCTCCCGTGACCCCACACCGAATCGGAATGCAAAGGCTCCGGCGGCATGTCTTCCGGCACTTTCCGTCCGGTTATTCGAAGAGCCGCTCCGACACGCGGGAATTCCGTTTGATTGCGCGCGGAAGGCCTACGGAACCGCCCGTACGTGTGACGGAGTTCGACGGAAACGGCTGTCGGCATCCTGTGACAGAAGCGTGACCGGAGAGGGATCAGTGACCCACAGTGTCCTGGTTCCTGGCCCCACCCCACGGACAGGGCCTAGCGTGGCGGTATGGCACCGATACCGACACCACCCGCCGAACCCCACGACAGCCCCGACGCGTACGTGGGTCTGGAGTCCGCCAGGGCTGAGCGACTCGCCCGCGAGAAGGGCTGGCCGAGCGTGCGCTCGCTGCCACCGGGGGCGATCATCACGATGGAGTACCGCGCGGGGCGGCTGAACTTCGAGGTGAAGGACGGCCGCGTGGCCCGCGCCTGGAAGGGCTGACACCCGTCCTGGAACACGACGACGGCCCCGGCTCCTGAGAAGGAACCGGGGCCGTCGTTGCGGGGTGGGTGGGTGCGTACCGTCCCCGCTGTCCGCCGGCTAGCCGCCTGTCAGGGGGCGGGCCGCCGAGGTCGTGCCGCGTGCGACGCGGTCCGGGTGGGGTGGCCGGCGAGGGCCGACCGGGGTGACCGGGGTGCGCTCCGAGCGGGTCGTGTGCGGGCCCGGTGCCAGATAGGCGGGCGCCCGGGCCGAGCGGGCCGCGGGCTCGCTCTGGGTGGCGGGGGTGCGCGGCTTGAGCGGCATCGGGACCTCGACGGGCTTGACGGACGCCGGTGCGCTGCGGCGGGTCCGCCAGCGGTCGCGCAGGTCGAAGATGGCGGTCTCGGTACGGGCGATCAGCGGCTCGCACCACGGCAGCGCCAGCAGGACCAGCAGCCCCGCGACCCAGCCGAGAACGACGTCGCTCAGCCAGTGCGTACCGAGGTAGACGGTGGCGAGGCCGACGCCGAGCGAGGTCACCGCGGAGACGGCGGACAGCCATCTGCGGGCTCTCGGGGTGGAGGCCAGATAGGCCAGGATGCCCCAGGTCACCACGGCGTTCGCGGTGTGGCCGCTGGGAAATATATCGCCGCCCAGACCCATCTCGTTCGCGCCGATGGTGGTCGCGTAGTGCGGGCCGAGCCGGCCCATGCCGAGCTTGGCGGCGCCCACGGTGATGTTCAGCAGGAGCAGCACGGCCCCCAGGGTGAGCAGCGGGCGCAGGGTGTGCTGCCGCCAGGAGCGCCAGCCCAGCCAGGCCGCGACCATCACCGCGGTCGGGCCGCGCTGGCCGAGCACCACGTAGTAGTCCACGAACCAGTGGATCTCCGCCCACTGCTGGTACGGCCGGAAGAACATGACCTGCCAGTCCAGGCGGACCAGCCACGATGTGTCGACCACGAGCCACACGATCGCCAGATAGAAGGCGAGGCCTCCGGCGATCAGGGCGACCCGGTGCCGGGACATCCTGGGCACGTCAATGTGAGCCGGTCGTTCCGGCTCACGGTCCAGCCTCGCGAACACCCGGTCCAGACGGGTGAGGTTTCGTTCGGTACGCACCCAATCGACGTTACAGCGAGTGAGGTCCGATGCCCGTCGAATCCACGGCTTTGTGATGACGATGTGATGTGGGATTCCTCTCAGGGAGACGTTTATTTCCGAGGAATCCACTATCCGGCCCGGTTGCCCCCTTCAATTCCTTTGATCGTTCCGGGTTCCGGTTTATGGCCGCTTATGAATTCGTTCACCGAATCATGGGGCGGAATTCTCCCGGTGCTCATCGGACCCGCGAGTCGATCATGGCGGTCCTGAGCCGTTCAGCCA
Source organism: Streptomyces sp. NPDC002817 (assembly GCF_053592055.1). Lineage (NCBI taxonomy): Bacteria > Bacillati > Actinomycetota > Actinomycetes > Kitasatosporales > Streptomycetaceae > Streptomyces > Streptomyces sp. NPDC002817. The sequence goes on along the minus strand of NZ_JBSFUY010000015.1, from coordinate 160,728 downwards.
GAACGCCCCGTACACGGCCGACGCGAGGGCGATACCGCACACCACCAGCACGGACCTCGACGTCCGCAGCCTGGCGAGGGCCAGGGCGAGGGGGAACAGAAGGGGGAAGGCGGGCAGCAGCAGGCGCGGTTTCGAGCCGAAGTAGCTCGACGCGCACAGGGCGAGCGTGGTGACGACACCCGTGTACACCAGAAGCGGCAACGGCTGACGCTGCCGTACGCCGACGACGTACAGCCACACCACGAGCCCGACCCCGACGATCAGTCCCACTCCGGCGAGCGCCGACGGGAACGACGTGAACTTCTCGCCGACGAACCGGGCGAAGGCGTAGCCCCCGTCGAACCCGTTGCGCCAGCCGGCCTGGACGTCGAGATACCCGAGAGGGCCCTTGCCGGTGTGATGGCCGACCCAGAGGACGTAGGCGGCGGCACCGAGGGGGGCGATGAGCAGGGCCAGGGCGCGGGGGAGGGGGTGTGCGCCGGCCGCTGCCCGCACGCCCGGGGCGCGCGGCGGGTGTTGGGTGTCGTCCGTTCCCGGGTCGCGCCCGTCCGTGACCTCGGCCGCCGGTTCCGGGGCGCGTTCCCCGGTGTCCGCGCCGCTCTTCCGTGCCGCGCTTCGCTCCCGCTCGGACGGGGGACCGCCCGCGACTGCCCGGTCCCGCCTGAACGCGACGATCGCCGCCACCCACACCGCCGCGACCACCGCGAGTCCCACCGGCCGGGTCAGACCCGCGAGGGAAGCGAGAACGCCCGCCGTCACCCAGCGGCCCGTCAGCACCGCGTACAGCGACCACGCGGCGAGGGCGGTGAACAGCGACTCGCTGTACGCCATCGACTGCACGATCCCGACCGGCAGCACCGCCCAGACCAGCACCGCGCAGACCCCGGCCCTGCGGCCGTGCACATGGTCCGCCACCGCGAAGACGCCCCAGGCCGCCGCGAGCGAGGCGAGCAGGCTGACGCCGAAGCCCGCGTCGGCGTGGGACAGGGGCGTCACCGCCGCGATGCCCCGCTCCAGCCACGGCAGCAGCGGGAAGAAGGCCAGGTTCGAGTGGACGTCCCCGTTGGGCAGCCGCACCTCGTAGCCGTACCCCAGCTCGGCGACCCTCGTGTACCAGAGGGAGTCCCAGCGGGCCGTCAGCAGCGTGTACGCGCTCTTGTCGCGCGCGGCGCTCCACAGGACCAGGGCGAGCAGGCCCAGGGCACGGACGGCCGCGTACCCGAGGAGGGCCGGGGCGGCACGGCGCAACGCGCTCTCGGGTGGCGCCGGGCGCGTCTCAAGATCGGTCACGGGTCCGATTATCGACCGCCCGCCGAACCGCACCGCCCACCGGGGCGTGTAGGGAGGGGAGGGGGAGTGGTGTACGCCACACGTGTTCTCCGCGGAGTGTGAGAGGTCCACCACTTGGCCGACGCGTGAACTCGCGTACGCTGACGTGTCACTCGCCTTCGTTGCGCGGGCCGGAGATCACCGCTCCTCTCCGGCCGAGATCACGGGGAGTCCCCACCCCGTGTGCCCGCCGACCGCGAGGGAACATCTGGGAGGTACGTGCATGTCCGGGACGACCACGGCCGCCGCTGCGCTGCGCCGTCGGGCGGCCGGGGCCGGTGCAAACCGCTGGGTCGTCCTCGTCGTCCTCTGCGTGAGCCTGCTGCTGGTCGCGGTCGACGCGACCGTGCTGCACGTGGCGGTCCCCGCCGTCACCGAGGACCTCAAGCCCGGCGCGATAGAACTGCTCTGGATCGTCGACGTCTACCCCCTCGTCTGCGCCTCGCTGCTGATCCTGTTCGGCACGCTCGGCGACCGTGTCGGCCGCAGACGGGTCCTCCTTCTCGGCTACGCCCTGTTCGGCGTCGCCTCCGGCATGGCCGCCCTCGCCGACAGCGCCCAGGTGCTGATCGTGGCGCGGGCCCTGCTCGGCGTCGGCGGCGCGATGATCATGCCCGCCACGCTCTCGATCCTCCGCCAGGTCTTCCCCGACCGGCGTGAACGCGCCCTCGCCATCGGCATCTGGAGCGCCGTGGCCGCCGTGGGCGCCGCGGTCGGGCCGCTGCTCGGCGGCTTCCTCCTCGAGCACTTCTGGTGGGGCTCGGTCTTCCTCGTCAACATCCCGCTGATGCTGGTCAGTCTGCCGGTGGGCCGCCTCCTGCTGCCCGAGTCGAAGGGCACCGCCGACGGTCCCTGGGACGTGGTCGGCGCGCTGATGGCCGCGGCCGCACTGTTCGGCCTGGTCCTCGGCGTGAAGCGGCTCGGCAGCGGGGAACTCGACGGGATCACGCTGCTGCCGCTGGTCGTGGGCGCCGTGCTGCTGGTTCTCTTCGTGCGACGGCAGCGGCGCCGTACCCATCCGCTCGTCGACCTGCGGATGTTCTCGCGCCCTGCCTTCAGCACGTCCGTCGGCTGCATCGTGCTGGCCATGCTCGCGCTGGTGGGCCTGGAGCTGATCGCGGCGCAGTATCTGCAGTTGGTGCTGGGGCTCTCCCCGCTGGAGACCGGGCTGCGACTGCTGCCGCTCACCATCGCGGCGATGGCCTCCGGACTCGCCGGCGCCCGGATGCTGCGGCGCTTCGGACCGCGTCGGATGGTCTGCTTCGGCTTCGTCCTGACGGCGGTCGCCGTACTGACCCTCATGGCGATGGGCGGCGAGGACAACGCGCCGTTGCTGCTCTTCGGCTTCCTCCTGCTGGGCTTCGGCCTGGAGACCACGCTCTTCGGGGCGTACGAGTCGATGCTGAGCGAGGCACCGCCGGAGCAGGCGGGCGGGGCCGCGGCGATCGGCGAGACCTCGTACCAGCTGGGCGCCGGTATCGGCATCGCTCTCCTCGGCAGCGTGATGAACGCGGCGTACGCGCCCGGCCTTTCGTCGGTGCCGGGTGTCCCGGCGTCGGACTCGGCCGCGGCGGGGCATTCGCTGGGCGAGGCCTATGAGATCGCCGAGCGGCTCGGCGGGTCGGCCGGGGAGGCCCTGCGCCGTACCGCGCGGGACTGCTTCGTGCACGGGCTGCATGTGACGCTGCTGGTCAGCGCGGGTCTGCTGCTGCTCGGCGCGGCGATGGCGCTGCGGCTGCCGCGGGCCATGCAGTGCGAGCCGATGGCGGTCGAGGTGCCCGCGCCCCGGGAAGTCGCCGAGGCCCGCGTCTCCGCCTGAGGTACTGGACGTGCGCGACACTGCACCCGTAACGTCGGCCGGAGAGTCGTAACTAGCACTGCTAGTTTTCAGTTGCCGGAGGGTGCCCCATGTCCGCGTCCGTGAAGCTGCCCCCGTTCGATCCGACCGACCCGCTCGGCCTCGACGACCTGCTGGACCCGGAGGACCTCGCCATCCGGGACACTGTGCGGTCGTGGGCGGCGGACCGGGTGCTGCCCCACGTCGCCGAGTGGTACGAGAGCGGCGAGCTGCCCGGCATCCGCGAACTCGCCCGTGAGCTCGGCGGGATCGGGGCGCTCGGGATGTCGCTCGACGGGTACGGGTGCGCCGGGGCCAGTGCCGTGCAGTACGGGCTCGCCTGTCTGGAGCTGGAGGCCGCCGACTCCGGGATCCGCTCCCTCGTCTCCGTGCAGGGCTCCCTCGCCATGTACGCCATCCACCGGTTCGGCTCCGAGGAACAGAAGCAGACCTGGCTGCCGCGGATGGCCGCCGGCGAGGTCATCGGATGCTTCGGGCTGACCGAGCCCGACCACGGGTCCGACCCCGCGGCGATGCGGACCTTCGCCAAGCGGGACGGCACGGACTGGGTGCTCAACGGGCGCAAGATGTGGATCACCAACGGGTCCGTCGCCGGGGTCGCCGTCGTGTGGGCACAGACCGACGAGGGGATCCGCGGGTTCGTCGTACCGACCGACGTGACCGGCTTCTCGGCACCCGAGATCAAGCACAAGTGGTCGCTGCGCGCCTCCGTCACCAGCGAACTCGTCCTCGACGACGTGCGGTTGCCCGCGGACGCGGTACTGCCGGAGGTCGTCGGGCTCAAGGGCCCGCTGAGCTGTCTGTCGCACGCCCGCTACGGCATCGTCTGGGGTGCGATGGGGGCGGCGCGGTCCTGCTTCGAGGCGGCCGTCGACTACGCGAAGTCTCGGGAGCAGTTCGGGCGGCCCATCGGCGGCTTCCAGCTCACCCAGGCCAAGCTCGCCGACATGGCGGTCGAACTGCACAAGGGGATTTTGCTCGCCCACCATCTGGGGCGGCGGATGGACGCCGGGCGTCTGCGTCCCGAACAGGTCAGCTTCGGCAAGCTGAACAACGTACGGGAGGCGATCGAGATCTGTCGTACGTCGCGCACCATCCTCGGGGCCAACGGGATCTCCCTCGAATACCCCGTCATGCGGCACGCGACCAACCTCGAGTCGGTGCTCACCTACGAGGGCACCGTCGAGATGCATCAGCTGGTACTGGGCAAGGCGCTCACCGGGCTCGACGCCTTCCGGTGAAAACCCTGCGCGGGGGCAGGGCCGGTGAGCGGCCCTGCCTCAGCTCTGGTTGAAGAAGCCGTCCGTGCGGTGCGCGGCCGGGTCGCCGTTCACGATCTCCGTGTTGGCGGGGGTCAGCAGGAACACGCGTGTGGACACGCGCTCGATCGAACCGCGCAGCCCGAAGATCAGGCCGGCAGCGAAGTCGACGACCCGCTTGGCGTCGCCGGCCTCCATCGCGGTGAGGTTCATGATGACGGGCACCCCGTCCCGGAAGAGCTCGCCGATGGCGCGCGCGTCCCGGAAGCTGTCCGGAGTGACCGTGCCGATGCGACGGCCCTTCTCCTCGGCGACATCCGTGGCCACCTTGACCCGCGGGTCGGTGACCCAGGCATCCCCGGGCTCGGTTCCTTCGGAGTAGCCGTCGTCGTCGTAGTAACGCTCGTCATCGTTGTCGTCAACGAGGCCCAGCCAGGCACTCGCCTTGCGCACCGATCCCATGGACGCCTCCTCTCACAGCGGTCTTTCTCGCTTTACGTATCCCTATGGTCATCCATGATGCGGATGACGCGCCATGTGGATAGACGCCGCGCGGGGGGTTTGTGACGGTACTGGTGCACAGCGCATTCGTCGAGAGCCCGGCATTCACAAGGGCCGTTCCCCATACGGCTGCTGACTGTGAGTGAAATATGATTCTTCGCGGCGTATGGGTGACGGTCGGGGCGTACGGGTGAACGACAGGGTCGATACGATGCCGCCGCTCAATGTCGCATTGACCACGGGGGATCGTCGTGTTCGGAATCGTCAGGCCCTGCCGCCATCGGCTCGGTGAAAATCTCAAGACCCAGTGGATGGCGCATTTGTGCGGGCTGTGTCTCGCGCTGCGCAAGGACCACGGGCAGTTCGCGCGCATCGTCACCAACTACGACGGCCTGCTCATATCGGTTCTGACGGAGGCTCAGGCCGAGCGGGGGGCTTCAGGGCGTCGTACGGCGGGCCCGTGCCCGTTGCGCGGAATGCGCACCGCCTCCGTCGCCGACGGCGAGGGCGCACGGCTCTCGGCCGCCGTCTCGCTCGTGCTCGCCTCCGCCAAGGTCCGTGACCATGTCGCCGACGGGGACGGACTGCTGGCCCGCAAGCCGGTGGCGCTCGCCGCCCGCCGGGTCGCGTCGAGCTGGGGTGCGGCGGGGGCCCGTAGCGGGTCCGCGGTCGGGTTCGACACCGCCGTGCTCGTCGATGCCGTGGACCGGCAGCTCGGCATCGAGACCCTGGCCGGGCCCGGGACGCCGATCCTGACCGTCACCGAGCCGACCGAGACGGCCACCGCGGCGGCCTTCGCGCACACCGCGGTCCTCGCCGGGCGGCCGGGCAACGCCGAGCCGCTCGCCGAGGCGGGGCGGCTCTTCGGGCGGCTCGCGCATCTGCTGGACGCCGTGGAGGACCGGGAGACCGACGCCGCGTCGGGGGCGTGGAACCCGCTGACGGCCACCGGGACGTCCCTGGGTGAGGCGCGGCGGCTCGCGGATGACGCGGTGCACGGGATACGGCTCGCGCTGCGGGAAGCCGAGTTCGGCGATCAGAAGCTGGCACATGTGCTGCTCGTGCATGAGCTGCGGACGTCCGTGGACCGGGTCTTCGGCGCGACGTCCTGTGGGCACGGGGCCGGGCCGGCCGGGTTGTCGCACCCTTACGCGCCTCCCGGACCGGGTGGTCCGGGTGTTCCGCCGCCCCCGGAGCCGCCTCGCCGGGACCGGCGCGGGCTGCTCGCGGGGTGTGCGGTGTGGATGGGGCTGGCCTGTACGTGCCAGATGTGTTGCGGGGAGTTCGAGGACCCGTGGACGCGGCAGCGTCGGGAGGGACTGTGCAGTCAGTGCGACTGCGGCGATTGCTGTGACTGTTGCGAGTGCGGCGATTGCTGCGGGAACTGCTGTGACGGGTGCGACTGCGGGTGTGACTGCGGCTGCTGATTCGCCGCAGGGGCGTGGGTTGTTCGGCGGCTGCGGGTCCGGCGTGGCTGGTCGCGCCCACGAGGAGACAGCCGCAAATCGATACAGTCCCGCGCCCCTTCAGGTGGGTGCTGGGCCGTCGGCGATGGAGGACAAAGGGGGCTGTACGGAAGCGCGAGGTGAGGGGAGGCGCGTGTGAAGGCGGGGAAGGAGAACGTGAAAGGGCGCCCGGGAATCAGGGCGCGCAGGGGGTCAGCTCAACAGGAACAGGACCACACGCGACCGAAGTCGATGTGGGAGCGCTTGACCAGCCACTGCTGTGGATGCATGGGGTAAGTGGAACAGGCATCCGGTTGTGCGTCAACCGACTTGAGACGTACGGCTCACAGTATGGACAGCCTTGACAGTGAGGGGAAACGCCCCCGTAGTCTCAAGGAGCGGCCCTGCTGAGGGGCTCGGCCGCGATCCGCGCCGCGCGGCGCGCTTGTGTGAAGGCACCCGTCCGAGTTCGAACGACTCGCTGCCACGGAGCCTTCACATGCCCTCCGACACCCTCGCCGAACCCGCCGCCCTCCGGGGCCAGGCTGACCGACACCCCCAAGAGCTCCTCCGATGACCCGGCACTCTCTGGTGATCGTCGGCGCCGGGCCGCGGGGGGCCGGTCTGATCGAACGGATCGCGGCCAACGCGCCCGAGCTGTACGACGGCTCGGGCTTCGACATCCATCTCGTCGACCCGCACATGCCGGGTGCCGGGCGCATCTGGCGCGAGGCGCAGTCGCCGCTGCTGTGGATGAACTCGCACGCCGAGGACGTCACGATGTTCACCGACGAGACGGTGGACATGGCCGGACCGGTGCGTCCCGGACCCACGCTGCACGAGTGGGCCGGCATCGACGGCACCACCTTCGCGGACCGGCAGCTCCAGGGCGGATATCTGCGATGGGTGCACGAGCGGGCGGTGGCCGAGCTGCCTGCGTCGGTGCGGGTGCACCACCATCCGCGGCGCGCCCTGCGGGTCAGCGGGCCGCGCGAGGGGCGCCAGCAGGTGTGGCTGGAGGGCCGCCCGCGCCCGCTCCTCGCCGACCTGGTCGTCCTCGCGCTCGGTCATGTCGACGCCGAACTCGACGACGAGCAAAGGGCGTTGGCGGCCTACGCGGCAGAGCACGGTCTCGTCCACCTCCCGCCCGACTTCACCGCCGACAGCGACCTGTCCGCGCTCACGCCCGGCTCGCAGGTCCTCGTCCGCGGCTTCGGGCTCGCCTTCGTCGATCTGATGGTGCTGCTGACCGAGGGACGGGGCGGGCGGTACGAGGGCGACACCTATGTGCCGTCCGGACGCGAGCCGGTGCTGTACGTCGGGTCGCGGCGCGGAGTGCCGTACCACTCGAAGATCGGCTACGACTGGACCGGTGAACGGCCGCCGCTGCCCCGGTTCTTCGGGCCCGCCGAGGTCGACGAACTGCTTGCCCGGCCGGCGGGGTTCGACTTCCGGCGGGACGTGTGGCCGCTGGTGGAGAAGGAGTTGGGGTTCGCGCACTACCACCGGTTGTTCACGGTGCACGGGGAGCGGACCGCGATGTCCTGGGCCGACTTCGAGGAGAAGTACGCGGTCGGCGACCGCGCGGATGTCGAGGCCCTCGTGGAGGCCGCCGTGCCCGACCCGGCCGACCGGCTGGACCTGGGCACGCTGGACCGGCCGCTGGAAGGGGTGCGGTACGGGTCGTTCGAGGAGCTCCAGGAGGGGCTGCGGGGGTATGTCGAGCGGGATCTGAGCAGACGGCACGACCCTGCGTACAGCCAGGACCTGTCGGTCTTCCTCGGGTTGCTGTCCGTCTACGGCCAGTTGGTCCGGCTCGGGGGCACCGGGCCCTGGTGGCACGGCTTCTTCAGCTATCTGGCCTCGGGGCCGCCCGGACCCCGGCTGCGACAGCTGCAGGCTCTCTCGCGGGCGGGTGTCGTCAGGTTTCTCGGCGCTGACGTCTCGGTGGCGGCGGAGGACGGTGTCTTCCGGGCCGCGAGCGCGAGTCTGCCCGGGTTCTCCGTCGAGACACGCGCGCTGGTCGAGGCGCGGTTGCCCGAGCCCACGGTCGGGCGGGCCCGCGACGCCCTGCTGCGCGAGCTCCGGGAGGACGGGGCCGCCGAGACCCCGGAGGGGCTGCTCCGGGTGGACCCCGGCGACGGGCGGATCCTGGACCGGGCCGGCCGGCCGCATCCCCGGCGCTTCGCGCTCGGCCCCTTCACCGACGGCCGTACCCCCGGCGCCTTCACCCGGCCCCGCACCGGCGGCCCGGCGTTCCGGCAGAACGACGCGACGGCCAGGGCGGCACTGGAGTTCCTCGCCGCCCTCGCCGGGCGCGCGGCCGCCTGAGACCCCGCCGGCCACTCAAGACACCCCCTACTCCGAGGATTTCCCGCGATGAGCGTCATGGCCGACATCGGATCCGTCCACAAGAGCTTTCTCTCGAAGGTGCTGTGATGTTGCATCTCTCCGCCGCTGTCGATCAGCCGTCGGCCCAGGACGCCGACTCCTACGTCGAACTGGCCCGGCTCGCGGAAGACGGTGTCCTCGACTTCGTGACGCTGGACGACACCTTCGCCCGCCCCGGGCTCGACGCGCTCGCCGTCCTGTCCCGGGTGGCCCCGGCCACCCGCCGGATCGGTCTCGTGCCGACCGTCACGACCACCCACACCGAGCCCTTCCACGTCCAGGCGGCCGTCGCGACCCTCGACTGGGTCAGCCGGGGCCGGGCCGGCTGGCGGCTCGACGTGTCGACCACCGAGGGGGAGGCCCGTCTCTTCGGCCGCCGGCACGCCGCCCCCGCCGACGCGCTGTGGCAGGAGGCCGGTGAAGTGGCCGACGTGGCCGCGAAGTTGTGGGACAGCTGGGAGGACGACGCCGAGATACGGGACGAGCCGACCGGCCGTTTCATCGACCGGGACAAGCTGCACCACGTCGACTTCGAGGGCACGGAGTTCTCGGTGCGGGGCCCCTCGATCGTGCCGCGCCCTCCGCAGGGCCACCCGGTCCGGGTGGTCGACGCCTCCGAGGGGCAGGCCCGGGACACCGCCGCCCGGTACGCGGACGTGGCCCTCGTACGGTCCGTGAGCGCCGCGCACACCCGTGCCGTGCGGGATCAACTGCGCGCCGCCGCAGTGAGGTTCGGGCGCGATCCCGACGGACTGCGGGTCCTCGCCGGCCTCGTCGTCGACCTCGGCGACGGGGAGCACGCGGCCGAGCCGGGCCACGGCGGGGGCGGCCCCCGGCAGACCGCGCAGGGCCCGCTGTACCGCGGCGGCCCCGTCGACCTCGCGGACCTGATCGCCTCCTGGCACGGGGAGGGCGCCGTCGACGGCTTCCACCTCACGCCCGCCGAGCCACGCCGTGACCTGGAGCGGCTCGTCAACGGCACGGTGGCGCTCCTCCAGCACCGCGGACTGTTCCGCACCTTCTACCCGGGCAGCACGCTCCGGGAGCACCTGGGTCTGGCCCGGCCCGCCAACCAGTACGCGGGGGAAGCGTCATGACCGTACGACCGCTCAAACAGATCCGTCTCGCGGCGCACTTCCCGGGCGTCAACAACGCCACCGTCTGGGCCGACCCGCGCTCGCGGTCCCAGATCGAGTTCTCCTCCTTCGAGCATCTGGCCCGCACGGCCGAGCGCGGTCTGTTCGACTTCTTCTTCCTCGCCGAGGGGCTGCGGCTGCGCGAACACAAGGGCCGTATCCACGACCTGGACGTGGTGGGGCGCCCGGAGTCGATCACCGTGCTCAACGCGCTCGCCGCCGTCACGGAGCACCTGGGGCTCGCCGCCACCGTCAACGCGACCTTCAACGAACCGTACGAACTCGCCCGCAGGCTCGCCACGTTGGACCATCTCAGCGGGGGCCGGGCCGCCTGGAACGTGGTGACCTCCTCCGACGCCTTCACCGGGGAGAACTTCCGGCGCGGCGGCTTCCTCGACCGGGCCGAACGGTACACACGGGCGGCCGAATTCGTCGCCACCGCACGGGAGTTGTGGGACTCCTGGACACCGGACGGACTGTCCCGGCCGTTCGCCCACCGCGGGCGGCACTTCGACATCGCGGGCGAGTTCACCGTGCCGCGCTCGCCGCAGGGGCATCCGGTCGTCATCCAGGCCGGGGACTCGGACGAGGGGCGGGAGTTCGCCGCCGCCACGGCCGATGTGGTCTTCACCCGGCAGAGCTCGCTGGAGGGCGGTCGCGCCTTCTACGCCGATGTGAAGGGGCGCCTCGCGAAGTACAGCCGTACCTTCGAGGACCTGAAGATCATGCCCGGGGTCAGTGTCGTCCTCGGCGACACCGCCGCGGAGGCGCAGGAGAAGGCCGCCGAGATCCGCCGGCAGCAGACCTCCCCGCAGACCGCGATCCTCACGCTGGAGCAGATCTGGGGTGTCGACCTCTCCTCGTACGACCCGGACGGCCCGCTCCCCGACATCGACCCGGTGGCCGAGCCGACACTCACCCAGGGCCGGACCCGGCGCGGGAACACCCTCGAGATCGCCGAGAAGTGGCGGGCAATGTCGAAGGAGAAGGGGCTGTCCATCCGGGAGACCGTCATCGAGGCGGGCGGCCGGCAGTCCTTCGTGGGGACCCCGCAGGCGGTCGCCGCCGAGCTCGACGAGTTCGTGCAGCGCGATGCCGCCGACGGCTTCATCCTCGTACCGCATCTCACCCCGGCCGGACTCGACGAGTTCGTGGACCGGGTGGTGCCGCTGCTCCAGGAGCGCGGGGTGTTCCGTACCGAGTACAAGGGCACCACGCTCCGCTCCCACCTCGGGCTTTCCGAACCGGTATGGAAGGGTTGATCACATGACTTCGGACGCGTCCGACGAGTGGAAGAAGTGGCACGAACACCGTGTCGAGACGGTCTCCGCGCCCTACGGACCGCTCTCGCTCACCGGTACGTACTGGCTGGAGGACTATCTGGACGGACGGCTTCCGGATGCTCCCGGGACCTGGTCGGCCGACGGCGACGCGGTGCTGCTCAGAGCCGTCGAGGAGGACGGGCTGACCGTCGACGGCCGGCCCCTCGACGGTGCGGTACGGCTCGGCGCCGACCCCGGACCGGTGGGCGCGAGCCGGGTCGCGTACGGCGAGCGGCGGCTGGTCGTGCTGGTGCGCGAGGGGGTGTGGGCCGTACGGGACTTCGACCCGGCCTCCGAAGCGCGGCGCGCGTTCCGCGGTATCGCGGCCACGCCCCATGAGCCGCGCTGGTCGGTGCCGGGGCGCTTCACGCCGTACGACGAACCGCACAGCGTCCGCGTGGAGAACGCGGACGGACGGCCGCGCGGCCTCGGGCTGGGCGGAGAACTGGCGTTCACCCTCGACGGACAGGAGCTCACGCTCCAGGTGACGGTCGAGGCGGACGGATCGCTGTGGGCGGTTTTCGGCGACGCGACGAGCGGGTCCGGCAGCCACCGCTTCCGGTTCCTGCGGCCAACCGCACCCGACGCCGAGGGGCGCACGACGGTCGACTTCAACCGCGCTCTGCTTCCGCCGTGCGCATTCGCCGACCACTTCATCTGCCCCTTCCCGCCGCCGGGGAATACGCTGGGCATCGCCATCGAGGCGGGGGAGCGCACCCTGCTCCGAGGAGCGGTCGGCTCACGGGGAACGTATGGGTGGTTCAAAGGTTGACGGCCGAAAGGCGCCCTTGCGGCTACCGGTCGTTCGGCCGAATACTCCCCCTCAGCGCTTGTCAGGGGCACGGCGTGTTCGGAATCCGGACATTCGGGCCTCTGGCTGCGCCTCACGGGCCCCGACCCCACGCGGGCCCCCAACCTCCCTGGGAGGGAACGAAAAGTGAGGATCAAGCGCACCACCCCCCGCAGCGGCATTACGAGACGGACCCGGCTGATCGCCGTATCCTCCGGACTCGTGGCCGCCGCCGCGATCGCGATCCCCAACGCGAACGCCGCCCCGGACGCGACCCCCTTCAGCGCCAACGAGTTGAAGAGCGCCAACAGTTCGGTGCTCAAGGCCGATGTCCCGGGCACCGCCTGGGCCGTCGACAGCAAGACCAACCGTGTCGTCGTCACCGTCGACAGCACGGTCTCCAAGGCGGAGATCGCGAAGATCAAGCGGCAAGCCGGCGCCAACGCCGACGCGCTGACGATCAAGCGGACGAACGGCACGTTCAGCAAGTTCATCCAAGGCGGCGACGCCATCTATGCGAGTAGCTGGCGCTGCTCGCTCGGCTTCAACGTCCAGGACAGCAGCGGCACCCAGTACTTCCTGACCGCCGGTCACTGCACCGACGGCGCGGGCACCTGGTACTCCAACTCCGGGCGCACCACGGTCATCGGCTCGACCGCCGGCTCCAGCTTCCCGGGCAACGACTACGGCATCGTGCGCTACTCCGGGTCCGTCAGCCGGCCCGGCACCGCGAACGGGGTGGACATCACCCGCGCCGCCACGCCGGCCGTGGGCACCACCGTCATCCGCGACGGCTCCACCACCGGCACCCACAGCGGCCGGGTCACCGCCCTCAACGTGAGCGTCAACTACGGCGGCGGCGATGTCGTCGGCGGTCTGATCCAGACCACCGTCTGCGCCGAGCCCGGCGACTCCGGAGGCTCGCTCTACGGCAGCAACGGCACCGCGTACGGTCTCACCTCCGGCGGCAGCGGCAACTGCACCTCCGGTGGCACGACCTTCTTCCAGCCGGTCACGGAGGCCCTGAGCGCCTACGGCGTCAGCGTCTACTAGTCCCGACCGGTCAGCTGCGCCTGTACGGCCTGAATCGCAGCCTGCACCTGGTGAGCCCCCGCACGCGCCTGCCGTGCGGGGGCTCGCTATCGTCTGCGCCAAGACGGGGGAGAGGAAGCGGAGTTGGAGTTCGACGACCGGCAACGGCGGATACGGCGCAGCCCGTTGCTGTTCGTGGCGCCGCTGGTGCTGCTGATCCTGCTGACGCTGGTGCTGCTGTGGGAGATCGTGCGGTCGAACATCACCGGCGACCTGGCCCGGCAGTGGCCCTGGCGGCTACGGCTCATGGACATGAACCCGCTGGGCGCGCTGCTCGCGGTGGCGCTCGCCGCGGTCTTCGGGAGAGCCCAGTACGCGCGGACGGTCCAGCCCGTGCTGGGCTGGAGCTCCTCCTGGACGGTCGGCGACCTCGGCCCGGACGAGCCGGGCTGGCGGGTGGAGGTGGTGAACGGCGGCTCGCAGCACGCGGTGGTGGAACAGCGGGACTTCTGCTTCGTGCCGTGCGACGGGGAACCCACCGAGTGGACCGACCACGACGGACTGCTCCGGGCACTCGCCGGCCGGGGGCTCGTGGCGGGCAAGGACTACTACCTGTGGCTGACCGGCGCCGGCTTCCCGCTGGGCACGGGTGGCATGCGGGCGGGGACGTACGGTCAGCGGTTCGTGGACGAGATCGACCAGCTGCGCATGCGGCTGCGTGTCACCGACGCCGTGGGTGACAGCCATGAGCGGGTCATGGACCTGATGCGTGGCGCCCGGATGGAGCGCCCCGGAGGGCCCGTGCGCCCCGGAGGGCCCGTGCGCCCCGGATCATGACGCCGGGCACAGCCAGTCCAGTACGGCGGGCAGCGCCTCGATCGCCCCGAAGTGACCGGCGTCCGGGTCCAGGACGGGACGGGCGCGGGGGACGCGGTCCAGGAGCCACTCGAAGTGGCCCACCGGGGAGAACCGGTCCTGGGCGCCGTGCCACAGCAGGACCGGCCGCGTGATGTCCGCCGGGTCGAAGCCCCAGTGGCTCAGCAGCGCGAGGGCGTCGTCGAGCCAGCCGTACGCCGAAGTGCGCAGTGCCTCGCGGTAGTTGCGCAGCAGCATGTCGCTGACGGCCGGCTGGGAGACGATCCGCCGGTCGGCGTCGGTGAGCCCGTCGCGGATGGTCACGAGCAGCTGGGCGGGGTCCTGGCGGATGGCGGCGGCGCGGGAGGCGAGCCGCTCCGCGAAGGCGAGTGTGTCGGTCAGCGCCAGGGTGTAGTCCTCGACATTGGAGGCCGCCATGCCGTCGAACCAGCTCAGCCCCTCCGCGTCCGGTGGCGCGAGGGACACCAGCGCCGCCGCCCGCCGTATCCGCGCGGGCATCAGCGCCGCACAGGCCAGGGCGTGCGGGGCACCGCCCGACCGTCCGAGGACGGAGAACTTCTCCAGCCCGAGGGCGTCGGCCAGATCGGCCACGTCGTGGGCCGCGTCGGCGACCCGGCGTCCCGGGTGCCGGTCCGAGTCCGCGTAGCCGGGACGGTCGTAGGCGATGAACCGCACCCATGGGTGCGCCTTGACGACGTCGTCGGGCACGACCCCGGACCGGCAGCCCGGGGTGCCGTGCAGCAGCACCACCGGTGTGCCGTCCCGGTCGCCGTACTCCTCGACCGTCAGCCACCTGCCGTCGCGCGTCTGTATGCCGTCGAGCACCTGTGTCCTCCGTCTCCCCATCGTGTACATCGCGGAGTTACCGTCGAAGTACACACCTTGAGCGCCTGATTCGGACCCTGGGGGGCCGTCATGGTCGAGGAGCTGGTGGCAGCGGGCGTGACACTCGCCTCCGCCGGAGCGGTGTACGTGATGGCGGCGGCACGGGTCGTCAAACAGTACGAGCGGGGCGTGGTCTTCCGTCTCGGCAAGCTCCGCTCGGAAGTGCGCGGGCCGGGGTTCACGATGATCGTTCCGGGCATCGACAAGCTCCGGAAGGTCAACATGCAGATCGTGACGATGCCGGTGCCCGGGCAGGAGGGCATCACCCGGGACAACGTCACGGTGCGGGTCGACGCGGTCGTCTATTTCAAGGTGACGGCGCCGGCCGAGGCGATCGTCCGGGTGGAGGACTACCGGTTCGCGGTCGCGCAGATGGCCCAGACCTCGCTCAGGTCCATCATCGGCAAGAGCGAGCTGGACGATCTGCTGTCCGACCGCGAGAAGCTCAACCAGGGACTGGAGTTGATGATCGACAGCCCCGCCGTGGAGTGGGGCGTCACCATCGACCGGGTCGAGATCAAGGACGTCTCCCTGCCCGAGACCATGAAGCGGTCCATGGCCCGGCAGGCCGAGGCCGACCGGGAGCGGCGGGCCCGGGTCATCAATGCCGACGCCGAGCTCCAGGCGTCGAAGAAGCTCGCCGAGGCGGCCAAGGAGATGTCCGAGCAGCCGGCCGCGCTGCAACTGCGGCTGCTGCAGACGGTGGTGGCGGTGGCGGCCGAGAAGAACTCGACGCTGGTGCTGCCCTTCCCCGTCGAGCTGCTGAGGTTCCTGGAGAGGGCGGCGCCGGTGCCCGGACCGGTGCAGCAACCGCAGCAACCAGTGCGTTCTGTCGAGGAGCAACCGGTGCAGGAGCAACTGCCTTCGCCCCAGCCTCGTTTGGATCCGGGCTCCGAGGGGTCGAATTCAAGACAGGACTAGACCTCACAGGCTGCTCATTGATTACCCGCGCGTAGTGTTTGCACTGCGAAGCCGCCTGGTGTGACTGTGCACGGTCAATCCGGCAGGGGCGCGCAACCGCGTTCTACGCGCGTCCGGAACTCAACCTTGTGCGCCCCCCGCCGGGTTCGAAAGAGTAAGGGCTCGTCAACCAGCCTTCCGGCCCGCGAGGTCCCCACAACCGACCGGGCCGACCCCCCACAGGAGGACCCGAGTTGAAGCACCGACGCATACCCAAGCGGCGGGCAGCCCTGGCAGGTGCGGGAATCACCGCACTGGTCGCCGCGGGCATCACCTTCCAGACTGCGAACGCCAGCGAGCCCACGAAGAGCCCCGCACCCGAGACCCTGTCGGTCGCGGCGGCCGGAAAGCTCGCCTCGACGCTCGGCCAGGACCTCGGAACCGCCGCGGCGGGAACGTATTACGACGCGAAGACCAAGAACCTCGTCGTGAACGTCCTCAGCGAGACCGCGGCCGACACCGTCGAGGCGGCCGGCGCCAAGGCGCGGGTCGTGGCGAACTCCCTCGCCGAGCTGAAGAGCGCCCGCGGCACGCTCAAGCAGGACGCGACGATCCCGGGTACGTCCTGGGCGACCGACCCGACCACCAACAAGGTGGTCGTCACCGCCGACCGCACGGTCTCCGACGCGGAGTGGGCCAAGCTCACGAAGGTCGTCGACGGGCTCGGCGCCAAGGCCGAACTCCAGCGCACGAAGGGGGAGTTCAAGCCCTTCGTGGCCGGCGGTGACGCGATCACCGGTGGCAGCGGGCGGTGCTCGCTCGGATTCAACGTGGTCAAGGGCGGGGAGCCGTACTTCCTCACCGCCGGGCACTGCACCGAGTCCATCTCCACCTGGTCGGACTCGAGCGGGACCGAGATCGGCACGAACGAGGTGTCCAGCTTCCCGGACAACGACTACGGGCTGGTCAAGTACACCGCCGAGGTCGACCACCCGAGCGAGGTGAACCTCTACAACGGGTCCTCGCAGGCGATCACGGGGGCCGCGGCGGCGACGGTCGGGCAGTCGGTCACGCGCAGCGGCTCCACGACGCAGGTGCACTCCGGGAAGGTCACGGGGCTGGACGCGACCGTGAACTACGGAAACGGTGACATCGTCAACGGGCTGATCCAGACGGACGTCTGCGCGGAGCCCGGGGACAGTGGTGGCTCGCTCTTCTCCGGAAGCAGCGCGATCGGGCTCACCTCGGGTGGCAGCGGTGACTGCACCTCCGGTGGGGAGACGTTCTTCCAGCCGGTGACCGAGGCGTTGTCGGCCACGGGGACGTCGATCGGCTGACGGTTCGTGGTGTGCGGAGTCCCGCCCCTTCGGGGGGCGGGACTTTCGTTTCCACCCGCACCGCCCGTGCGGGTTTCGTGGTCGGGTGCGGGTGGCCCTGGTGGGGGCGGAGCGCCGTCGGCGGATGCGGGTCGACCGTGGCGGTCCGCTGCCGGCGGCGGGTGCGGGTTCGGTAACCGGCGGCCGCCCAGGCGTACTGCGGCATCCGAGTCGGCGGCAGTTCGCCCTCAGACTTCCTGCGCAGTCCCGCCGCGAGCCGGCAGCGGTTCGCCTTCGCGTCTGTTGCGCAGTCCCGCCGCCCCCAGCGTGACCGCGATCCCGGCCGCCGCCCATGCCGACAGCACCAGCAGGGAGGCGGTCATGTCGTTGCCCTTGAAGTAGGCGATCGAGCGGGCCGCCCAGGTCCCCGCGCCCGGTGGCAGCGCCGGGCCGATCGCCTGCCAGAACGGCGGCAGCATCGGCAGCGGGAAGGCCCCGCCCGCGCTCGGGTTGCCCGCGATCACCACGAGCAGGATCGCGATGCCGATGCCGATGATCCCGAAGATCGCCTGGAGGGCGAGGGTCGCCGCCCCCACCGCGAAGGTGACCAGCGCGCCGAGCCCCCAGAGGGCGAGCACGCTGCCCGGCAGCGCGCCCAGGATCGGCCCCACGATCACCGCGCCGCCCAGTCCGCCGACGATCGACACCAGCGCCATCACGATCAGCCGGATCGCCGCGCGGCGTGGGTTGGCGGGCCGGGCGCCGGCGCTGATCGCCAGGATCGAGGCGCACAGATAGCCGCCGACGCACCAGCCGACGACCAGGTAGAAGGCCGACAGGCCGTCGAAGTCCTGGGGCGAGGCCGGGGCCACGTCCACCGTCTTGATGCTCCGCTTCTGAGGGGCCTCCAGGGCGGTGAGGTACTTCTCCAAGGTCGTGGCGAGGACGGTGCCGCCGCCGCTCGCGACGAGGAGCGTGTCGGTCGTCCCGGCCGGGTCGATGACCAGCGCCCCGTCGATGTCCCGGTTCAGGATCTGCTTCCGGGCCGTCGCCTCGTCGGCCACCGTGCGCGGGTCCAGGGGTGAGCCGGGCAGCTTCTCCATCCGGGCCACCGCCTGCTCGGCGGCGGCCCGCGGCGCGGCCACCGCGAACGGCACGTCCTTCGCCTTCGGATCGTGCAGCGCCCCCACATAGGAGGCGATGAACAGCAACTGGAGTGCGATCACTCCGATGACCAGCAGCGTGGCCCGCGGGGTGACCGCGTCCTTCACCTCGGCGAGAAAGCTGTTCTGTGTCATGTCCTCACAGTCCGAGGTGAGGGGCGTTTCCGCAGGTGGGAGGCGGCCGAATGGCTGTCGTACACATGTTCGAGATTGGGGGTATGGTGGGGGTGAGGCAGTTGGGAACTGATGTTCGAAAATGGAGGCGCGGGTGCCAGGGTTCACGCATCTGCACACCGTCTCCGGGTTCTCCCTGCGCTACGGCGCCTCCCACCCGGAGCGGCTGGCCGAGCGCGCCTTCGAGCGGGGCATGGACGCCCTCGCCCTCACCGACCGCGACACCCTCGCGGGCGCGGTCCGCTTCGCCAAGGCCTGCGCGAAGGCAGGGGTGCGGCCGGTGTTCGGTGTGGAGCTGGCGGTGGAGGAACCCGCGCCGGAACCCGTACGGCAGGGTGATTCCGTACGACCCGAGAAGCGCCGCGCGCCCGTGCGCGGAGGTGCCTTCATCGATGAGTCGACGCCCCGCGTCACCTTCCTCGCCCGGGACGGCGCCCACGGCTGGGCCGACCTGTGCCGGCTCGTCACGGCCGCACACTCCGAGAAGGGGGGCAAGGGTGCGGAGGGCACGCCCCTGCTGCCCTGGACCGAGAACAAAGGGGACGGCCTGACCGTCCTGCTCGGCCCCGCCTCCGACGTCGGCCGCGCCCTCGCCGCCGGACGTCCCGACCGGGCGGCCCGGCTCCTGGCCCCCTGGCGCGAGACCTACGGCGACGCCCTCAGGCTGGAGGCCGTCTGGCACGGCCGCGAGGGCACCGGCCCCGGCTCCCTGCGCCTCGCCGCCCGTACCGTCGGCTTCGCCGCCGAACAGCGTGTGCGTCCCGTGCTCAGCAACGCCGTCCGCTACGCCGACCCCGGCCAGGGCCCGGTCGCCGACGTCCTGGACGCCGCTCGTCTCCTGGTCCCCGTCGACCCGACGAAGGAGCTGGACTCCGGCGAGGCCTGGCTCAAGGACCCGTCCGCCATGCTGGCGGCGGCCGAGCGGATCGTGGAGGCCGCGGGCTTCAGGCGCGACACCGCCCACCGGCTGCTGGAGCAGACCCGGGCGACGGCCGCCGAGTGTCTGGTCGACCCCGAGGACGACCTCGGCATCGGCACCGTCCACTTCCCCGAACCGCGCCTCGTCGGCGCGAGCCGCCGCACCGCCCAGCGGACGCTCGCCTCACGGGCGGCGGCGGGGATGGTGCTGAAGGGGTACGCCGGTCAGCGCGCCTACTGGGAGCGGATGCACCGAGAGCTGGACATCATCGCCCACCACGGCTACGCCTCCTACTTCCTGACGGTCGCTCAAGTGGTGGACGACGTACGGGACATGGGCATCCGGGTGGCCGCGCGCGGCTCCGGTGCCGGTTCCCTCGTCAACCACCTCCTCGGCATCGCCCACGCCGACCCGGTCGAACACGGGCTGCTGATGGAGCGGTTCCTGTCCAAACGCCGGCTCGTGCTGCCCGACATCGACATCGACGTGGAGTCCGCCCGTCGCCTGGAGGTCTACCGCGCGATCATCGGCCGGTTCGGCACCGAGCGGGTGGCGACGGTCGCGATGCCGGAGACGTACCGGGTGCGGCACGCGATCCGGGACGTGGGCGCGGCCCTGTCCATGGACCCCGCCGACATCGACCGCATCGCCAAGTCGTTCCCGCACATCCGGGCCCGGGACGCCCGCGCGGCACTGGATGAGCTGCCCGAACTGCGCGCTCTGGCAGGGGAGAAGGAGCGGTACGGACGGCTCTGGGAGCTGACCGAGGCCCTCGACGCCCTCCCGCGCGGAGTCGCCATGCACCCGTGCGGGGTGCTCCTCTCCGACGCCTCCCTTCTCGCCCGTACGCCGGTCATGCCGACCAGTGGCGAGGGCTTTCCCATGTCGCAGTTCGACAAGGACGACGTCGAGGACCTCGGGCTGCTCAAGCTCGATGTGCTGGGAGTGCGGATGCAGTCGGCGATGGCGCACGCGGTCGCGGAGGTGGAGCGGGCGACGGGGGACCGGATCGACCTGGACGCCGTGCCACCGGGCGACCCGGCTACGTACCGGCTCATCCGCTCCACCGAGACGTTGGGCTGCTTCCAGATCGAGTCGCCGGGCCAGCGGGACCTGGTCGGGCGGCTCCAGCCGGCCACCTTCCACGACCTCGTCGTCGACATCTCGCTCTTCAGGCCGGGCCCGGTCGCCGCCGACATGGTGCGGCCGTTCATCGAGGCGAGGCACGGACGGGCGCCCATCAGGTATCCGCACCCGGATCTGGAGGAGCCGCTGAAGGGGACGTACGGGGTCGTCGTCTTCCACGAGCAGATCATCGACATCGTCGACATCATGACCGGCTGCGGCCGCGGCGAGGCGGACCGGGTGCGGCGCGGGCTGTCCGACCCGGAGTCGCAGGGGCGGATCCGGTTCTGGTTCGCGCAGCACGCGGCGGTGAACGGATACGACGCGGAAACGATTCAGCGGACCTGGGAGATCATCGAGGCCTTCGGTTCGTACGGCTTCTGCAAGGCGCACGCGGTCGCCTTCGCCGTACCGACGTACCAGTCGGCGTGGCTGAAGGCGCATCACCCGGCGGCCTTCTACGCGGGGCTGCTCACGCACGACCCCGGGATGTATCCGAAGAGGCTGCTGCTGGCGGACGCGCGACGGCGCGGGGTGCCGATCCTGTCGTTGGACGTGAACCGGTCGGCGGTCGCACACAGTATCGAACTGGTGTCTGAATCCCCTGTGGTGTGGGGGCTGAGGCTCGCCCTCTCCGACGTGTACGGCATCAGCGAGGCCGAGGCGGCGCGGATCGCGGACGGGCAGCCGTACGACTCGCTGCTGGACTTCTGGGAGCGGGCGCGCCCGAGCCGACCGCTCGCCCAAAGGCTGGCCCAGGTGGGTGCGTTGGACTCCTTCGGCGCCAACCGGCGTGATCTGCAACTGCACCTGACCGAGCTGCACCGGGGAGCACGAGGTGCGGGCGGCGGGCAACTGCCCCTGGCCGGCGGGCGGAGGACCGCCCCCGCCGGGCTGCCGGACCTGTCCTCCACCGAGAAGCTCAGTGCCGAGCTGGGTGTGCTGTCGATGGACGCTTCGCGCAACCTGATGGACGACCACCGGGACTTCCTGGGGGAGTTGGGCGTGGTCGACGCACGCCGGCTGCGGGACGCGCGGCACGGTGAGACGGTCCTCGTCGCGGGCGCCAAGGCGGCCACCCAGACACCGCCGATCCGGTCCGGCAAGCGGGTCATCTTCAGCACCCTGGACGACGGCACCGGCCTGGTCGATCTCGCCTTCTTCGACGACTCGCACGACGCCTGCGCCCACACCGTCTTCCACTCCTGGCTGCTGCTGGTGCGCGGGGTGGTGCAGCGCCGCGGCCCGCGCAGCCTCAGCGTGGTGGGCGCCGCCGCCTGGAACCTCGCCGAGCTGGTCGAACTGCGCGCCGAGCACGGCCTCGACGCGGTCTCCGCCCGGCTGGCGGAGCCCGTGCCGGAAGGGGCCGGTGATTCGACCGGCGGCCGACGCATCCAGATGCCGACGGGATACGAACTGCATCCGTGGGCGGATCTGCGACCTGCGGGTCAAGAGCCTTCACAGGTACGGAAGTTGTGGCACCAGAGTCCGGGGAGTGCGGGATGACCATCCTCTGCGTACGTTTCCAGCTGCCGCCGACGGGCGAGGCGGCCCTGTCGGGTCTGCTCGGGTTGCTGGAGGAGTTCACGCCGGTCGTCGAGGCGCTGCCACCGGACGCGGCGCTGGCCGATCTGCGGGGCGCCGAACGGTACTTCGGGCGGGACGCCGTCGAGCTGGCCTCGGTGATCCGGGTCCGCGCCCTCGCGCTGTACGGGGTCGACTGCGTGATCGGCGCGGGGCCGGGCCGGATGCTCGCCCGGATGGCGATGAAGGACGCGCGGCCCGGGCTGACCTGCGCGGTGACCGAGGAGGAGGGCGCGGACTTCCTCGCCGGGAAGCCCGTCGCCGCGCTCCCCGGCGTCGGTACGGCCACCGCCCGCACCCTGTGCGAGTACGGCCTCGACACCCTCGGCCTGGTCGCCGCCGCACCGCTGTCCACGCTCCAGCGTCTGGTGGGTGCGCGGGTCGGCCGCGAACTGCGCGAGAAGGCGAGCGGAGTCGACCGCGGCCGGGTGGTCCCGAACGCGATCTCCCGCTCCCTGGCCGCCGAACGCCCCTTCACCCGCGACGAGTTGGACCCGGACAGGCACCGCCGCGCCCTGCTCTCCGCCGCCGACGAACTGGGCGCCCGACTGCGCGCCCTGGACAAGATCTGCGGCGCCCTCACCCTCACCGTCCGCTACGCCGACCTCCCCCACTCTCGAACAGGCTCGAGCGGGGGGACCCCCACCGCGACGACCCGCACCCGCACCCTGAAGGAACCCACCGCACACTCGGCCGCGCTGACCAGGACGGCCTATGAGATGTACGAGGCACTCGGCCTCCAGCGTGCCCGGGTCCGCTCGCTGTCCCTGCGCGCCGAGAGCCTCGGCCCCGCCGAACAGGCCTCCCATCAGCTCACCTTCGACCCCGCCGACGAGAAGCTCCGCCGCATCGAGGAGGTCGCGGACCGTGTGCGAGCCAGGTTCGGGCCGCACGCGGTGATGCCGGGATCGCTGGCGGCGTGACATAGGGTGCCCGAATGACATGGCGGGGGCCGACGTATCGGACGGTGGACGGGGAGAAGGTCGACGGGGTCTGGTGCCATGTGTGGCGCCGGCACCAGTTGGACGACGTGTACGACGTGCACGACCTCGTCGTGTACGCGGACGGCGCGATCGAGTGCGAGAGAACCGACCTCATCGACCTGGCCGGGCTGGAGCGCAGGCTGGCCAAGGGGATCATCGCGGTGCGGGACCCCGGAGCGCCGCCGTCTCCCGAGCCGCCGTCCAGATGGGGCGCCCGGTACCCCGAGCCGCTCACCCCGGAGACCTTTCTCCTCGAAGTGGCCGACCGTATCGAGGAGTTGAGCGGCAGACCGACGACGGTCCAGCGCTGCCACGAGGCGATCCGGCACTACCGGCAGGAGCCGACCGAGCTCGGCCGTGAGGCCCTTCGGCAGGCATACCTGGCGATTCCGGCGCACCTTCGCGTCTACATCCTGGGCGACATGGAACGCCAGGACCGCCCCTTGCGGATCCTGCTCACCGACGTGGGCGAGCCCGTGGACGGGGACGGCCCGGTGGTGACGGAGGAGATGCACCGGGACGTTCTGGAGTTCTTCGACGAGTACGACCACGGAGTCACGGAGCGGCCGCGACCGGTGTACGCGGACGACCCGGCCGAGGCCGTCCCGCCACCCGTCGTCCTGCGCGATGTGATCTACCCCCGAGGCTGGCCCGAGGAGCTCGACCTCTTCGTGCTGCGCAACAACTACCCCGCGGAGATCCACTTCGCCGGGGCCACCCATCCCTCCGTGCACGACGGCTACCGGTACCTGGCCGAGCGCCACCAGGGCGACGACTGGCCCGACGTGCGCCTCGCCGTCATGGCCGGCCTGTTGCGCGCGAAGTTCACCCAGCACCCCGACCTCGCCGAGATCCTCCTTGCCACCGGCGACGCGACGATCAGTTACACCGGCCACAAGGAGTCCCCCTACTGGCGGGACGCCGGCTCCCGCGGCGGCCGCAACTGGATCGGCCGGCTGCTGGAGTTGGTCCGCTCCGAGCTCAGTTGGCCCACGGGGGAGTGATGACCGTGCCGTCGGCCAGCTTCGCCTGCAGGCCGATGGACGTGGTGACCCAGGAGACCGCGGTCCGGTCGGTCGGGTTCTCGACGCTCAGGGTCGCGCCGGGGTTGATGATCAGGGTGTCACCCGCCGTGATGCGGTGGGTGTCGTCGTCGAGGGTGATCAGGAGTTCGCCGTCGAGGAGATGGAAGATCTCCTCGCGGTTGACCGTGTGAGCGGGGGCTTTCGTCCCCGCCGGGATCTCGCCGCGCCAGGCGCACAGCTCCTTGCTGCCGGTGAGGGGCGTGGCGTACGAGACGAAGCGGGCTCCGTGGATCTCGTGCGTGACGGCTTCGGACGAGCGGATGACGGGCATGGAGTGCCTCCGAATCGGCAATCGGTAATTGGTCAAGCTGCTTGACTATGTGACTCTATGGTCAAGCTGCTTGACCAACCTGTCAAGGGTGTTTCAATGCATCCGTGCAGAACTCCGAAGCCCTGGCCCTGTCCGCCGTCCTGCTCGCCGCCGCGGGCGAACTGACGCATCGCATCAACGACGGTGTCGTCGCGCGGGGGTTCGAGGCGCGACCCATGTACGGGTTCGCCTTCACCCGGCTCGCCCCGGACGGGGCCACGGTCACCGACCTCGCCGTCCATCTGGGAGTGACGAAGCAGGCCGCCAGCCAGCTCGTCGAGGACCTCGTGCGGAAGGGGTACGTCGAGCGGCGGCCGCATCCCGACGACGCGCGGGCCAGGCTCGTCGTGCTGACCGAGCGGGGGTGGGCGTGCACCCGGGCCGCGGAGGAGGCGGCCGCGGAGGCCGTTCGGGTGTGGGTCGAACTGATCGGTGAGGGTGAAGTGCGGGCGTTGCGTGATCAATTGGCGCGCATCGCACCCTATGGTCCCATCAGGCCTGCCTGGTGATGGTTCATCAGGGAACGCACTTGAGTCGCGCTCGCCTCCGGTTAGCACTGGAAGTTTTTACTGACGCGTAACTTCACAAGTGCACTACCCGTTCGTAACTTGACGAGTGAACAGCATCCTCGTGATCCGGATCACAGGGCGTAAGGCCATCGCAACTCCCTTGAGCCGCAAGGAGATCACCCGATGCTGCCCTGGAAACGACTGCTCAGACCCCTGACCGCGCTGCTGCTGACCGCATCGGTCGCCCTCGTCCCCGCCGCCAGCGCCCATGCCGCCGACGCTCCCAGCCGAGGCTGGAACGACTTCTCCTGCAAGCCGTCCGCCGCCCATCCCCACCCCGTCGTCCTCGTGCACGGCACCTTCGCCAACTCCGTCGACAACTGGCTGGCCCTCGCGCCGTACCTGAAGAACCGCGGGTACTGCGTCTACTCCTTCGACTACGGCCAACTGTCCGGCGTCCCCGTCTTCTACGGACTCGGCCCCATCGACAAGTCGGCCGAGCAGCTGTCCGCCTTCGTCGACAAGGTGCTCGGCTCGACCGGCGCCACCGAGACCGACCTCGTCGGCCACTCGCAGGGCGGCATGATGCCCCGCTACTACCTCAAGTTCCTCGGCGGAGCCGCGAAGGTGGACGCCCTCGTCGGCATCGCGCCCAGCAACCACGGCACCACGCTGGGCGGCCTCACCCAGTTGCTGGACTACTTCCCCGGAGCCGGCGACCTGCTCTCGCAGAGCACCCCGGCCCTCGCCGACCAGGTCGCCGGCTCGCCCTTCCTCACCAAGCTCAACGAGGGCGGCGACACCGTCCCCGGTGTGAAGTACACGGTCCTCGCCACCAAGTACGACGAGGTCGTCACGCCGTACCGGAGCCAGTTCCTCAGCGGATCCGGCGTCAACAACGTGGTGATCCAGGACCTGTGCCCGCTCGACCTCTCCGAACACGCGGCGATCGGACTGTTCGACCTGATCGCCTTCCACGAGGTCACCAACGCCCTCGACCCCGCGCACGCCACCCCGACCACCTGTGCGTCGGTCCTCGGATAGGCATGACCGGGGGCTGTCCGGCCTGAGCCGCCGGACAGCCCCCGCCCCCGTGGTGGTCTCAGCGGCCGTGCCGACCACCGCTCATCGCGCGCCGGCGGACCGACCCGAAGAGGATCGCCGCACCCACCGAGAGAACGGCCGCGCCGCCCATGGCGACATACGCCGTGCTGCTGTCACCACCGGTCTCGGCGAGGTCCTCCGTGGCACCGGCCGCCTTCACCTCGTTCGCGGGCACGGCGGCGGTCGTCTCCGGCACCGTCGCGGTCGGCTCCGCCGAGGTGTCGGCGTCCTGGTCGCCGTGGCCGTGGTGCTCGACCGTCGACTCGTCCTCGCCCTCCTCGATCTGCTCCTCGGAAGGGGCGGAGGCGCTCGGGGCCGGGGACGCGCTGCTCTCCGAGCCGGCCCCGGAAGAGCCGCCACTGCCGCCGAACGTCACGTCCGAGCAGGAGTAGAAGGCCTCCGGGCTGTCCGAGCGCTGCCAGATCCCGTACAGCAGCTGTGCGCCGGAGCGCTTCGGGAGGGTGCCGGAGAACGTGTAGTAGCCGTCCGTCGCGGTCGGGTCGGTGGCCGTCGCCACCGGGTTGTCCAGGTCCAGGTCGTCCCAGGCCAGCGGCTGCTTCGGGTCGTAGCCCTCCTTGGTGAGGTACACCTTGAAGGTGCCCTTGTGCGGGGCGGTGACGCGGTACTTGAAGGTGTACGAGCCACTGCTCACGCTCGTCGCCGGCCAGTCCGCGCGGGCCAGGTCGAGGCCCTTGAACTCCTCGCTGTTCGCGCTGCACAGCTTGCCGTCCGGGATCAGCGACTGGTGCTGTCCGTTCGCGTCGCCGATGCGGATGCCGTTCCAGTCGTAGAGCGCCTGCGTGCCGCCGGCCGCGACCGCCGCCTTGCACGCGGCGGACTTCGGGCTCTCGGGACCCTCCGCGTAGCACTGCGCGACCCGGCTGACCGGGTCACCCATCGTGCCGTGCGCCGACGCGGGCGCGGTGGCCAGCGCGGTGAGGGCGAGCGGGGTCAGGCCGAGGGTGGCGACGACGGCGACCTTACGGCGTGCAGGCATGGGGAGACTCCTCGCAGCGGTTCTTGGGGATCGCGTGGGGGCGATCAGCAAGCTAGCCCCAAGAAACCGCGGAATCGCCTGCTGAGAGCGGCTGACGGAGATCCTTATGGTGCCGTTAAGGGAGTGCTCAGACTGCGATCAGGTAGGTACCGTCGCGGCATGACCGACGAGGAGATCCGGCAGGCCGTCGCCGCCGACGTGGTGGCCGTGAAGAGCGTGACCGATGCGGCGTATCGCCACTACATCGAGCGCATCGGGGTGGTTCCGCAGCCCATGGAGGCGGATCACGCGGCGAACGTGGCCGCGGGGCGGGTGTTCGTGACAGGGGAACCCGTGGTCGGGTTGGTGGTCGTCGAGGAGTACGCGGATCATCTGTACCTCGACAACATCGCCGTCCACCCCGACGCCCACGGCAAGGGCGTCGGCGGACGGCTGCTGCGGTTCGTGGACGCACACGCGCGTGCGCGGGGACTGGCCGAGGTCAGGCTCTGCACCAACGCGATGATGTGGGAGAACCAGAAGATCTATCCGAGGTACGGATACGAGGTCGTGGAACGGCGAGTGGACGGGCCGTACGACCGCGTCCACTACCGCAAGCGACTGGACTGAGGCGTCTCATGCGCCGGGTCATGTCGGCGTCAGCCGTCCGGCCACCAGGTGCGCGCGATGTCCTTTCGCACCTCGGGGCGTCCGGTGGAGCTCTCGTCGGCCTCCTCGCGGATCCGACGGCTGTCCGACTTCTTCAGGGGCTTCTGCACGGTTACGCGGCGCATGGCTGCCTCCTTCAGTGCCTACCGTGTTCCGCGTTCTCGCGGAGGTAGACCCTTTTGGGGAGAGTTACTCATCGGAGCGAATCTGTCAGTGGTGACCATCACGATTTCGACTGGCTTTCGAGTGGTGTTCCACCGCCGTCTGATTGTCAGTGCCGGGTGGCACGCTGTGGACCATGGCGAATCACAGGGAATTCGACGCCGACGAGGGCATGGATTGGGACGCGGAAGCCGCTTCTTTCGACGACGAGCCGGACCACGGCCTGCGGGACCCCGAGGTGCGCGCCGCCTGGGCCGATCGGCTGCGCTCCTGGCTGCCCGGCCGCGCCTGCGACATCCTCGACCTGGGCTGCGGCACCGGCAGCCTGTCGCTCCTCGCGGCCGAGCAGGGACACCGCGTCACCGGTGTGGACGGCTCCCCGGCGATGGTGGACCTCGCCCGCGCCAAGCTCGCCGGACGCGACGCGGCGTTCCTGGTCGGTGACGCTGCGACACCGCCGGTGGGGGAGCAGCGCTTCGACGTCGTTCTCGTACGGCATGTGCTGTGGGCGCTCCCGGACCCCGGCCGCGCCCTGCGCCACTGGCGCGAGCTGCTGCGGCCGGGCGGCCGGCTGGTGCTGATCGAGGGCGTCTGGGGTGCGGTCAGCCCGGTCGGGATACCGGCCGAGCGGCTGACCGCCCTCCTGGAGTCCGTCGCCGCACAAGTGCGGGTCGAGCGGCTGTCCGGCGATCCCCTGTTGTGGGGCAGGGCCGTGGCGGACGAGCGGTACGCGGTGGTGGCGGCCGTCTAGGCCAGCAGCGACTCCAGACCGCCGTCGACGGAGGCGAGCACCTCCAGCTCGTCCAGAGCCGTCATGGCGGACCCCGCCGCCTCGGGATCCCGCTCCGCCAGACCGCTCTCGGCGAACTCGTCCTCGTCCAGGCGCAGTACGTCCGTCCCGTCGGCGGAGCGCCACAGGTCCAGGTCGAGATCCTCCACGACGAGTTCGGCGCCGGAGCGCGCGGCCGGGCGGGTGACATCGCAGTACCAGCCCTTGAGCGTGCCGTCGCCGGCGCGGACCTCCTTCACCGCGTACCAGCGGTCCCGCCAGTAGTGCTCCGTGAAGACGTCCCCGGGCTCGAAGCGGACGAAGCCGAAGTCACGGACGCCCTCGCCCGCCCAGGCGGCACGGACCGTGATGTGGTTGCCGTCGTCGCCGACCAGCTCGGCCGGGTAACGGATCTTCGTGCGGCCTGCCTTGACCAGCACCACGTCCAACTGCTCCGTCGTCTCAGCCGAGTTCGCGGACATACCGAACCTCCGTGGCGCGGATCTCGTATCCGAACCATGTGTTGATGGCGATCATCGGGCCGTTCCCGGCGTCGTTGCCGGTGAACGCCTGGGTGAACCCCGCGGCGCGGGCGCGGTGCAGGGAGTCGTTCTTGGCGAGCTTGGCCAGGCCCTTGCCGCGGTGGGCGCGGGCCGTGCCGGTCATGGCGGTGCCGTAGCGGGTGCCGCCGTCGGTGCGGGCCAGGCTGAAGGCGGCGGGGCGGCCGTCGACCACGGCGACCGAGGTCAGCTCGGGGCTCATCAGCGGCTGGTGCCAGGTCTCCCGGAGCCACGCCTCGTAGTCCGTGAACTCGTGGTCGACATCGCTCGGTTCGTCCGCCAGCGTCTCCGAGTCCAGCTCGAACAGCGGGCGCGGATCGTCCGCGAAGTCGGCGCCGGTGCGCAGCTCGACGCCCGGCGGCGGGTCCTGGAGCGGGGGCAGTGTGCCGTTCGCCAGGTCCAGGCGGAGGAAGTGCGCGGAGCGGCTCGCGCGATAGCCGTGCCGCTCGGCGAAGGCGCGGTTGCCCGGCTCGTCCAGGACCCAGGCGAACAGCTTCGTCGCTCCGTGGGCCGCCAGATGCTCCTCGGCGGCGCGGACCAGCAGCGCGCCGGCAC
Organism: Streptomyces sp. NPDC002817; assembly: GCF_053592055.1. Lineage (NCBI taxonomy): Bacteria > Bacillati > Actinomycetota > Actinomycetes > Kitasatosporales > Streptomycetaceae > Streptomyces > Streptomyces sp. NPDC002817. Next base: position 131,041 of record NZ_JBSFUY010000015.1, on the reverse strand, counting down.
CGTGCCGTGTCCGCTCCGGGTGGACGTACACGTTGACGTAGCCCTGGCCGGGCTCCGGACTGTCGTGCACGAGGCCGACCTGGGCCGTGCCGATCACCTTGCCGTCCTCCTCGGCGACGAGGGGGCGGTAATGGGCCTCGGGGTGCATGTGGGCGATGTCGTAGGCGACGGAGTCCGAGGTGTACAGCATGAAGGGGAGGGCGCGGTCACGGACGTGGACGAAGCCCTCCAGGTCGGCCCGTACGTCGGGGCGCAGGTCGCGCACGATCACAGTCATGTGGTCGGACGCTACGGGGCGGATGTGTCCCGCTGCCTCTCATTTTCCGGTGGGTGCGGGACAATCGACCCCGTGACCTTGAAGATCCACATCGACGACAGCGCACCGCCGTACGAGCAGGTGCGGGCGCAGATCTCCGAACAGGCGCGATCGGGGGTGCTGCCGGTCGGGTACCGGCTGCCGACAGTACGCGGACTGGCCGAGTCGCTGGGGCTCGCCCCGAACACGGTCGCCAAGGCGTACCGGGCGCTGGAGAGCGACGGCGTGATCGAGACACGGGGGCGCAACGGGACGCTCGTGGCTGCCGCCGGCTCGGCCGCCGAGCGGGAGTTGGCGTCGGCCGCGCAGGTGTACGTGGAGCGGGCCCGGAGGTTGGGGCAGACCGAGGCCGATGCGCTGGCGGCTGTGCGGGATGCCCTGCGGGCGGCTTACGAGGGGTGAGTGTTCGGTTTCGTCTGCTGCGCCGTTGGGGCTGGTCGCGCCCGCGCGGCGGAGCCGCAGATTGACACAGCCCCGCGCCCCTATGGGGCGCTCCAGCGAACCGGCGACTATAGGTACAGCCCTGCGTCTGCGCCCTCCCTTGGCTCCGGCAATGTCGTCGGTGACGTGCCGCGGCGCAGCGCGTACAGCTCCGCCAGCGTCGCCCCCTCGCGGCCCACGCCCTCCTCCGTGCCCAGCCAGTCGACCGCCTCGCGGCGGGTCAGCGGGCCCACCTCGATGCGGGCCAGACAGCGGCCGGGGCGGACGACGGCAGGGTGCAGCCGCTCCAGGTCCTCGTTGGTGGTGACACCGACCAGGACGTTGCGGCCCTGGCCCAGCAGGCCGTCGGTCAGGTTCAGCAGCCGTGACAGGGCCTGGCCCGCCGTGTGCTTGGCCTCGCCACGGATCAGTTCGTCGCAGTCCTCCAGGAGCAGCAGCCGCCAGCGGCCCTTGCCCGTCGAGTCGTCCTCGCCGATCGCGATGTCCATCAGATAGCCGACGTCGGTGAAGAGCCGCTCGGGGTCCAGTACGCAGTCCACCTGGCACCAGTCCCGCCAGGACCGGGCCAGGGTCCGCAGCGCCGACGTCTTGCCGGTGCCCGGCGGACCGTGCAGCAGGAGCAGCCGGCCCGCGATGCCCTCCGGGGTCGTGCCCATCAGGCTGTGCATCGCCTCCGCCACCGGCGCCGTGTAGTTCTCCCGCACCTCGTCCCAGGTGCCGGCCGCGATCTGCCGGGTCGTGCGGTGCGGGCCGCGGCGCGGCGAGTAGTACCAGAAGCCCATGTTCACGTTCTCGGGCTGGGGCTCGGGCTCGTCCGACGCGCCCTCGGTGGCCTGGTCGAGGACCTTCTGCGCGAGCTCGGCGCTGGTCGCCGTGACGGTGACGTCCGCGCCGCGGTTCCAGCGGGAGACCAGCAGGGTCCACCCGTCGCCCTCCGCCAGGGTCGCGCTGCGGTCGTCGTCGCGGGCGATGCGCAGCACCCGGGCGTTGTCCGGGAGCAAGGTCGCTCCGGACCGTACACGGTCGATGTTCGCCGCGTGCGAGTACGGCTGCTCGCCCGTCGCGAAGCGGCCGAGGAACAGCGCGTCGACGACGTCGGACGGCGAGTCGCTGTCGTCGACGTTGAGCCGGATCGGCAGTGCGTCGTGCGGGTTGGCAGACATGCCCGCCATGATCCGGCACGGGGGCGTCGCATGCATCCGGTTTCCGCGTTGCGTCCGGTGTGTCGGGTGCGACCGTTTGCGGGGCCTCCGTCCTGTTACAGAGCTGTGCATCTCAAAGCTCTGCCGTAGCTGTGGCCCCCCGATTACTGTTGCCCTTGATGGGACGTCATGGGTGGAATTCGGGGGCACGGCGGTGGCGGCTCACCGCACTGCTCGGAGTGGGTGCGGCGGCGCTGGCCCTGGTCGTGACCCTCCTCAACACGCTTCCCGGGAACGGCGCGAGCACCGACGGCACCACACGCAACGGCAGCAAGGCGCACGGCACTCCTACCAGCACGCCGGACGCGGAGACCCCTGAGGTGGGGTGGGGCTTCACCCACACCCAGTTCAGCGCCGACGAGGGCGCCGCCACCGCGATCGAGCGGGTCGAGGGGCGGCTCACGGACCTCGGCGGGCTGCCGCAGAACCAGCACATCATGGGCTGGGGCGCCGACAACCCCGAGCCGGTCAAGGGGCGTTACGACTTCGAGGACATGGACCGCCGGATCGATTTCATCCGGGCCGCCGGCTCCACCCCGGTCGTCACGCTGTGCTGCGCCCCGGACTGGATGAAGGGCGGCGAGTCCGGCGTCGGCAACACCGACTGGAGCCAGGCCTCGCTGGAGACCGCGCCCGAGCCCGCGCACTTCAAGGACTACGCCGCGCTCGCCGCCACGGTCGCCAAGCGCTACCCGGACGTCCGGCACTTCGTCGTCTGGAACGAGTTCAAGGGCTTCTGGAACGACGCCGAGGCCCGCTGGGACTACGAGGGCTACACCCAGCTCTACAACCTGGTCTACAAGGCGTTGAAGAAGGTCAACCCGCAGATCATGGTCGGCGGGCCGTATCTCGTGATGGATAGTCTCGACCCGCGCTCCGCGGACGCCTCGAAGACCTTCAAGGGCCCGTGGGGCGCCATGGACCAGCGGATCCTCGACGCCTTCGACTACTGGAACAAGAACAAGGCCGGCGCCGACTTCGTGGTCGTGGACGGCTCCAGCTACACCAACGACGACGAGCTGCTGCCGGACGAGTTCGCGGCGACCGACAAGTTCACCGCGGTCAGCAAGTGGGTGCGCGAGCAGACCGGCGATCTGCCGCTGTGGTGGGCCGAGTACTACGTCGAACCCTCCGACAGCAGGGACGAGCGTGAGGGCTGGTCGGAGAACCGTCGCGTCGCCGTGCAGGCGGCGGGGATGATCGCGCTGGCCAAGGGCGGCACCACCTCCGCCTTCTACTGGAACCCGGAGAACGAGAAGGGCACGGACTGCGCGGGCTGTCTCTGGACGCCGACCAGCGGCAAGGACGGCGGCCAGAAGCTGCCGATGTTCGATCTCGTCAGCCGGTTCAGCAAGGAGTTCCCGCCGGGCACGTCGTACAAGACCGTGTCCGTGGCCGCGGACGACGTGCCCAATGTGCGGATCCTCGCGACCGACGACACGGTCCTGGTGGTCAACACCCTCGACCGGCAGATCAGCGCGAAGGTGGACGGGAAGACGTTCGACATGGCGGCCTACGAGGTCAAGTGGCTCAGCCGCTGAGCCACGCAGAGGTCGAGTGGCTCACTCACTGAGCCACTCGACCACCGTCACCGCAACCGCCCTCACTTCATCGTCACGAACCGCTGCACCAGCGAGGCCAGCAGCACCGCCAGCAGCGGCAGCGAGAACCAGAAGCTGCTCTGCAGCCACCGCAACTGCCGCACGCTCGGCCGGACCGCGACCCGGACCACCTCGCGTGCCGTCAGCAGCACGATCAGCGCCAGCGCCGCGAGGCCCCCGACCACCGACCAGGGCGTCCACGTCACCTGCGGCCCGATCGGACCCGGATCCGCCTTCGGCGCCTTGCCCGCGGGCTGCTTGGCCAGCGCGTACATGGTCACGTCCGCGTTGACGAAGACCTTCTTCAGCTCCGCCCGCTTGTCCAGGTTCCGGATCAGCCGTGGCTCCCACGTCTTCGAGTAGCCGACGTCCAGCTCCAGATACGTCACCTGACTGCGGTTGATCATCAGATACGAGTTCGGTCCCGCGTCACTGAGTGCCTTGACCAGGCTCGACACCAGCACCGGGTCGGTCGGCGCCAGCGTCGGCACATACTCGACCCTCTCCATGTCCCGGGCACCCCACGGCATCGCCGGCGTCACGTTGTCGACCGTGTCGTTGCTCAGCCACAGCAGCCGTACCGTCGGATCGTCGTGGGCGTACACGTACTCCATGGCGGCGACCTCGCCGGGCCGGATCCGCTCGAACGGCTCGTTGCCCCAACGGGCGATCAGGAAGCCGCCCATGAGGAGCAGACCCGCCATGAGGGCGGCCAGCGGGGCCAGGCTCACCCGGTCCTTGTCGCGTTCCTTCGCCGTGATCCCGGTGCGCGGGAACAGGGCGAGCCCCATCAGCAGGGCGGCGCCGGGCAGCGCGAACATGAAGACCCGCAGCGCCATCTCACCGCCGTAGGACTGCATGCCGAAGCCCAGGAACGGCACGAAGGTCAGGACGAGCAGCGAGCGCTCCCGGTAGTGGTGGTCGCGCCGGCGCCACCAGCCCCAGCAGGCGAACGCCATCACACCACCGGCCAGCAGCACGCGTGTGTAGAGGACGAGCTTGTGCGTCGAACTGCCGCCCTCGATCCGGCCGCCCACCGACGACTGCACATTGCCGCCGACGCCGCCGACCCCGCCGAACAGTTCGTCGAAGTGCCCGGACCAGTACGGCTCGGCCATGAAACCCACCCACACGGCCACCATGACGGCGAACAGGATGGGCAGGCCGCGCAGTTCGGACTTGCCGATCATCACGAGGGCCGCCAGCAGGCCCAGCATCACGAACGGGGTGAGCTGGTGGGCCGGGACGCTCGCCGCGAACAGCCCTATGACGACCATCAGCAGCACAGCCCGCTGGCGCCGGTTCGTCGGCTCGACCTCCGCCTCGCCGGGCCGCTTCTTCGTCCAGATCACGCGCGGGGCGCGGAAGTAGACCAGCAGGAGCGCCGCGAACACCAGATAGAGGAGATACGTGAAGCCCTGCGGGGAGAAGTAGTCCTGGCCGACCCAGCCGCTGAGCACGAACACCCACAGGCCGGTCCACTTGGCCCGCCAGCTCGCCCGCATCGAGCGGACCAGCAGGAACATCGGGGCCAGGTAGAGGAGTTGGATGGCCAGCGGCCACCAGCGGATCACCTCGGTGAAGTCCGTGACCCCGCAGGCCTCGGCGACGAACGCGGCCGCCGCGAAGAAGCCCGGCCAGCTCCAGCGCGCGTCCAGGTCGGGCACGGCGGAGCCGGTCCGGTCGATGTAGTCGAGGAAGCCCAGATGCTGCCAGGCGGTCGCGAACCGGGGTTCCGTCTCGATCACCGCGGGCAGCGCGTGCAGCGACACGACCGTCGCCAGCAGCGTGATCAGCAACAGTGCCTTGTGCTCACGGGCCAGCCACAGCAGCGAGGCGAAGGCCACGGCCAGCAGCGCGGCGCCGACCAGCGTGGGCAGCGGCAGCACGGAGATCAGACCGAGCCCGCCCATCTCGTCGAGGTCCGTCTCGCCGAGGCGCAGCGCGGGCACCCAGTACAGCAGCAGCGCGGCGGTCAGCAGGCAGCCGAGCACGACTCCGACCCGGCTGGGCTGAAGGCGCTCGCGCCACGACAGGAGCGGCGGCTCCTCGGACACCGGCACCTCTTCCCGTACGGGTGGCTCCTCCCGTACGACCGGACGGGCGGTCTCGAACGGTGCGTCCACCTCCACCTCGGACGACGTCTCGGAAGACACCCCGGACGACGTCTGGACCGGTCCCAGTGACGCCTCGGACCCCGGTTCCCGCGCCTCCACCGGCAGCCCCACCTCGGGCAGCTTCGCCCAGGTCGGCCGGTGCGGCTCGGCAGGCGGCCGGGGACGCACCACGGGCGTACCCGTGGGCGGTGTGCCCGGACCCGGCCGGACGTCGGGCCGGCGTTCCAGGTGGTCGAAGTCGACGTGGATGCCGAGGCCGAGCGTGTCCTGGTCGAGCGCCCAGGCGGGCCCGCGCCTGCGGACGCCCAGCGGGACGGTGGCCTCGCGCGCCCCCAGGTCGGCGAGGTCCCCGTCGGGCGCCGCGTCCTCGGGGACGGTCCCCGCCGGCGAGGCCTTGAGGATCTTGTACAGCTTGGGCGCGGCGATCGCCACGATCACCGCGAGTGAGGAGATCTCCGCGACACCGGCGCCGGTCAGCCCCATACGGGGGAGCAGCACCAGGGTCAGTCCGAGCACCAGGGCGCACAACAGGCCCTGGAGCCAGGCCAGTCCGGCGGTACGGCTCTGGGCGCGCAGCACCGCGAAGTACGTCTCCATGACGACCCGCAGCACCGCGCCGATCGCGAACCAGCGCAGCAGCGGGGTCGCCGCGTCGGCGTAGCCCGAGCCGAAGACACCGAGGATCCAGGGCGCGCCGAAGAACAGGACCGCGCACACCGGCAGCATGATCCGGGCCATGCGCCTGAGCGCCGCGCGGGTGTTGGAGGCGAGCCGGCCCGGGTCGTGGGAGCCCTCGACCGTGAGGGAGGCGCCCATGTTGATGGCGAGCAGGTTGACCGTGCCGCCGATCGTGGTGGTGATGTAGAAGTACGCGTTGTCCTCGGAACTGACCTGCGCGGCGACGATCACCGGGACGAGGTAGACCACGGCTAGCGAGAACAGGGAGCCGGTGTAGTCGCCCGCGAGGAAGCGCCCGATCTCCTTCACCGACGGCGGTCGCGCGTGGTTCTCGGTCGCCTTCACATGCCGGGTCACCAGCCGCCGGAACACCAGCCAGCCCAGCGGCAGCACCGACACCGCGATGGCCGCGACCCACGACACGAACACACCCATGGTGGGGATCGCGGTGGCGAAGGCGACCAGCAGCACCAGCTTCACCGCGGAGAACACGGTGTTGCCGACCGGCACCCACAACGCGCTGCGCAGCCCGGTCAGCACCCCGTCCTGAAGGGTCAGCACCGACCAGGCGACCACCGCGAGCACGAAGAACAGGGCGTGCGAGGGGTCGTTGAGGAATCCGTACGACGGCCCCCACAGGCCCAGCGTGAGCAGGAAAGCGCCCGCGGCCAGCGCCACGACCACCGAACTGCCCGCGTAGGTACGGAAGATGAGCCGTCCGGTGGCCCGGCCCGCGACCGGGATGAAGCGGGCCAGGGCGCCGGTCAGGGTCACCGCGGTCAGCCCCGCGAGGAGCTTCATCGCGGCGATCGCGGCGGAGCCCTGGCCCACCGCGGACTCGGAGTAGTAGCGGGCCGCGGCCAGCCAGAAGCCGAGGCCGAGCACGGCGGAGATCCCCGTGTTCAGCATCAGGGCGTAGGCGTTGCGGAACAGCTGGCTGCCGCCCGGCGACCGGCCGAGCCCGGGCAGCCGGAGGCGGCGCCCCGGCTGCTCGGGCGCCTTTGTCGCGGGCTCGGTGGCCTCAGGGGTGGTTGTCGTGTCAGACACGGGAACGGATGGCCTTCCGGCGGACCTGTCGTGCTCTGCGGACCATGGCGTACCCCTTGGTGAACGCGCGGTCCCGGGCGAAGTTCCGGGCGATGGCCCGGCCTTCGATCAGCCGACGGAACTCCTCGGCGTCCGTGCCGCGGCGCACGGTGACCCGCAGCAGCGCGTACGGCCCCTGGTGGCGGCGGGCGAGCCCGTTGCCGACGGCGAGGGCCTGGGCGTACCCCGTCTCGCGGACCTTCTCGCGCACCCGGCGGCTGGAGTAGCCGTACGGGTAGGCGAACGAGGCCGGGACGGTGCCGAGTTGATCCGTCACGATCTCCTTGCAGAGGATCAGCTCACGGCGCAGCGCGTCGTCGTCGAGCTGGTCGAGCTGCGGGTGGGTGTGGCTGTGCCCGCCGATCTCGACGCCCTCCGCGGCGAGTTCGCGGACCTGCGGCCAGTCCAGCATGGTGTCCAGGGCGTGGCCGTTGTCGTGCGGGCCGCGCAGCCACCCCGTGGACACGAACAGCGTGGCCGCGAAGCCGTGCTTGGCGAGCACGGGCAGGGCGTGCCGGTGCACACCCTCGTAGCCGTCGTCGAAGGTGACCAGGACGGGCCGCTCGGGCAGCGGACGGCCCGAGCGCCAGCTCGCCGCCAGCTGCGCGGTGGTGATCGGGGTGTGCCCCAGGTCGCCGACGATCTCCATCTGCCGGGCGAACGCCTCGGGGGACACGGACAGTTCGCGGGTCGCCTCGTTCGGGTCGGCCGCGATCGCGTGGTACATGAGAATCGGCACACGTGCGTCACCCATGCGCGTCCCCCTCGATCCGCGCCACCTGGAACGTGGCGCCGCCCCTGCGGGCCCGGACGCTGCCCACCACGTACCCACCGGCGGCCGTCAGCACCCCCGCGACGATCGCGCCCGCGCGGCCCGCGCCGCCCGGCCGGGCCAGCGCCGCGTCGCGCAGCCCGCGCACCACCCCGGCGGGCAGCACCCGGGTGGTGTACCGGCGTTCGGACTCGAGCCCCTTGTCCGCGCCGACACTGCGCGCCACCAGCGCCTTCGACAGTCCCTCGGCGTAGGAACGCGTGCGGAAGTACCCGAAGTGCTCACGCGCCTCGGGCACCCGGTGGTGGATCACCGCCCGGTCGTCGATCAGCAGGACCGCGTCCGGTCTGGCCCGGGTGAGCCGGATGCACAGTTCGGTCTCCTCGCAGCCCAGCGGCCGCTTGTCGCCGTCCCGTCCGATACCGGTGGCGAAACCGCCGGCCGCGTCGAACGCCGTACGGCGGAACGAGGCGTTGCCGCCGAGTACGTTGCGGACCCGGACCAGACCCGGCGGCAGACCCCTGTACGTGCAGCCCACCACCCAGTCGAACTCCTCGGGGAACCAGGCAGGACGGCACCCCGACGCCCAGATCGGCACCGTACGACCGCCCACGGCCATCACCCGCGGATCGGCGTACCCCGCGGCGAAGTGGCGCAGCCAGTCGCGTTCGGCGACGGCGTCGTCGTCGAGGAAGGCGATCACCTCGCCGCGCGAGGCGGCGATCCCGGTGTTGCGGCCCGCGGACAGGCCGCGGGGACCCGCGTTGGCGAGCACCCGCACCGTGTCGGCTTCCTTGTACTCCTTGGCCAGCCGGTCCAGGAGCGCCGCGTTGTGGTCGACGACCAGCAGCGTCTCCCGTGCCGGAAACGACTGCGCCGCGACCGAGGAGACCGCCGCGAGGATGTCCTCCCAGCGGTCCTCGGTGTAGACGCAGATCACGACGGAGATGTCGGGATCGCTCAAGACACCTCTCCCCGGACCGAGTCGAGCATCGGGGAGTGATGGGCCTGGCGGCGCAGCTCACGCCGGTTGGAGCGCTCGCCGAGGATCACCTTGAGCACCCGGAACCCGTCGCGCACGGCACGCAGATTGCTCGTGCCGTGGATGCGCAGGTACTCGTGGCTGGGTATCTCCTGGACCTTCAGGCCCGCCTTGACCACCCGGATGTTGATCAGGGTCTCGATCTCGAAGCCCGTGCAGTCGAGGTCGATCTTGCCGAGGCAGTGCCGCCAGAACGCGTTGTATCCGTAGCAGAGATCCGTGTAGCGGGCGCCGAACTTGCGGTTGACGATCGTGCACAGCGCCCAGTTGCCGAGCTTGCGGATGAAGGTCATGTCGTCCGTGCCGCCGCCGTTGGCGAAGCGGGACCCCTTCGCGAAGTCCGCGCCCGAGAGCAGGGCGGAGACATAGCTGAGGATCTCGTTGCCGTCGGCCGAGCCGTCCGCGTCGACCATCACGATGATGTCGCCGGTGCACGCCTCGAACCCGGTGATCAGCGCGTCGCCCTTGCCCTTGCCGCGCTGCTTGACGACCTTGACCTCGGGCCACAGCCCACGGGCCACTTCGACGGTGTCGTCGGTGGAGTTCCCGTCCACCAGGACCACTTCGTGGATCCAGTCGGGCAGGGTCTTGAAGACGTACGGAAGATTCTCCGCCTCGTTCATGGCGGGAATCACGACACTCACCGGTGGCGCTATCGCCAGGTGAGTGGAGACAGGCCGGTACTTCGCGGCCGTGGACAGATCCTGGCCCGTGGTCGCCGAGCGCAGAACAGAGCTCATGAGTCTGGTTCCCTCTCGTCCGGCTGGACCGCCCGCCCCTGGGCGGCCCGGCTGTTGTCCGGTTCGAAAGGGGGGTTTGTTTCACCTACGGCATGCCGAAAGGGATCTCCGAACACGCCCGGGTGAGCTGGCAAAGCCGGCCGACAACCGAAACGGCCGCCGGTCGCGCGGCACGACTCGGTCACAAGTGCTGTCACCGAGCACGGCACCCCCCTACCGCGCCCCGCCCCGGTCCGTCGCGGTCCTTGAGCCCTCCCCTAGTACCGCTGGGTGACGTTCCGATGCGGGTGAGATGTACGACGGTATTGATGATTGAACCCGTATGGCAAGACCTGGAACCAGGCCTCACGTTTTTGATGGTTTGACCGTTACGGAACCTATTGGCTCCGCGAGCGGATCCTTCCCATCCTCTTGAGAATCCGGTCCGCCGGCTCGAAGAGCTCCGGCCGTGACTGGACGGTGTTGCGCAGCGCCCGGACCGGGGCGCGGCGCGCCCTGTGCCCGAGTGCGACCGGGTGACGCCGGGTCACCCACCCCTCCGACACGGTGATCTCCCGTGTCTTCAGGGAGTCCTTGTACTCCTTCTGTCCCCGCCCCAGATCCAGATACGCGATGCCGTCCGCGGCGGCCGCCTCCGCCATCCGCAGATGCAGGACCAGGCCCGGCGAGTACTTCGAGAACGCCGGGTCGTACGCCGGGAACCAGCAGGCCAGCACCCGTTCGGTGCGCAGCCCGAAGTGCGCCGCGATCGGCTTGCCGCCCGCGTACAGCACCGACAGGATCCCCGCGAACGGATCGGAACGGGTGTGGAACAGCCGCTCCACGAGATGGGTGATCCACTCGTGCGCGAAGCGGTCGCTGCGCCCGGTCCTGCGGTACTGCGCGGACTTCCAGCCCATCAGGGTGCGCAGGGCCGCCGGATCGCGCTCGTCGTGCACATAGCGCATCTCGCCGGCGTCCCGGCCGAGCCTGCGCTCCTTGGCGAGCGTGGTCCTGGTGAACTTCGGCGCGTGGGAGCGCAGATGGGCCAGATAGGCCTCGTAACCCTGGTCGACGTCCATGACCGGCGACGGGAAGCCGCCGGTGGCCCCGACCGCGAACGCCTCCTGGCCCTCCACCAGGTGGTCGAACTCCCATACGGCGAGCCCACAGGCGCGCAGCAGCTCCTGCGCGTCCCACGCGAACCCGGGCCGGTGCACCAGACCCTGGGCGTCCGAGACGCCGAGTCCGACGGCCCGGCCCACTCCGGTGACGCTTCTCTGGTACGGGAAGAACGCGGCGGGCTCCCCGCCCTCGCGCACCACCGCGATCCGCACACCCCGCCGGTACCGGCCCACCGCGAGCGCGAACTCGGGGGACAGGAACGGGTTCGCCAGCTCCGGGGAGCCCTGCAGATGGGCCTTGGACTGCAACGACGTCCACGCCGCCCGGTCGGCGGCGGTGAGCTCGCCGGGGCGGTACACGCTGATGTCCACGTCAGGGAGTCCGTCCCGTCGTCGTACGGCCGCCGCGCCGCCGCACCCAGACCAGCAGGAGAAGAAGGGAGCTGATCGCGGTCACGGCCACGATCCCGCCGCGCCACGACCAGCGGTGCGTGGCGAGCATGCCCTGCGCCACCAGCATGTTGACGACGACCGAGCCCGCGAGCGCGGCGAGCACCCGGCCGAGCGGTTCGAGCCCGCGCAGCGCGGCGCCGATCGCCACGGCAGGTGCCATCAGCAGGAAGAACAGGGTGAACGGGCCGCGCAGCGGTGAGTCCGAGCCCACGAGCGCGAGGATCGCGCCGAACCCGCCGACAGCCGTCGCGGCGCCCGCGAGCAGCGGCGAGAGGTCTCTCTCCGGTCCTGTCCGCGCGGGCTCGCTGTCCGTTGAAGATCCTTTGACACGTATCGTCTGCATTGGCGACTTTGCCCCCCGAAGCGCCGGATGCGAGGCTTCAATGTCGCGCAGGGGCGCCGCGGCCGTCAAGACCGAAAAGGGCCGCGTATCACGGTTGGTACGGACAATGAGACAAGTGTTCCCCGGAGGCGGAAGTCGCCTCCGGGGAACGGCCGTTCAGGTGGTGTGCTCCGGGAGCGTTACGGGACGAGCTTCAGGAGCCGGTTCGGCGAACCGGTGCCCGGGCTGGTGACCACGTTGGTGGTGGCACCGCCGGTGAGGGCCGTGGCGACCTGGGCCGGGGTGGACGAGGTGTGGCCCGCCAGGTAGACGGCGGCCGCGCCCGCGACGTGCGGGGTGGCCATCGAGGTGCCGGAGATGGTGTTCGTCGCGGTGTCGCTGGTGTACCAGCCCGCCGTGATCGAGGAGCCCGGCGCGAAGATGTCCAGGACCGAGCCGTAGTTCGAGTAGCTGGCCCGGGCGTCGGTGCTGGTGGTGGCGCCGACGGTGATGGCCTCGGTGACCCGGGCCGGGGAGTACGAGGAGGCGTTGGCGCTGCTGTTGCCGGCCGCCACGGCGTAGGTCACGCCGCTGGCGATGGAGTTGCGCACAGCCGTGTCCAGGGCGGTCGAGGCGCCGCCGCCGAGCGACATGTTGGCGACCGAGGGACCGGAGTGGTTGGCGGTCACCCAGTCGATGCCCGCGACCACGCCCGCCGTGGTGCCGGAGCCGGCGTTGTCGAGCACCCGGACCGCCACGATCTTCGCCTGCTTGGCGACACCGTAGGTGGAACCCGCGATCGTGGTGGCCACATGGGTGCCGTGACCGTTGCCGTCGGAGGCGGTGGTGTCGCCGTCGACCGCGTCGTAGCCGTACGAGGCGCGGCCGCTGATCTGCGCGTGGGTGATGCGCACACCGGTGTCGATGACGTAGGCCGTCACGCCGGCGCCCGCGGTGTCCGGGTAGGTGTAGGTCCCCGAAAGCGGAAGCGCGGCCTGGTCGATGCGGTCGAGGCCCCAGGGGGCGCTGGACTGGGTGGCGTCCACGTGGACGCGCTGGTTCTGCTCGACGGAGGCGACGGCCGGGTCCGCCGCGAGTCTCTTCGCTTCGGCTGCGGAGAGGGTGGCGGAGTAGCCGTTCAGGGCGGTGCCGAAGGTCTTCTTGACGGCGCCGCCGTACTCCTTGACGAGGTTCTTTCCGGCGGCCGAGGTCGACTTGAAGCCGGTGGAGCCCTTCTTCAGGGTGACGATGTAGCTGTCCTTGATCGCCGTGGGGGAGTCGGCGGCAAGGACCTTGCCCTCGGCCGGAGCGGCCTCGGCGGGGAGGGTGGTGAGCCCGCCCATGAGGGCGGCGGTCGCCAGGCTGGTTATCGCGGCGAACCGGAACTTACGCAGTTGTGCCATGCGAGGGAGTCCTCCTCTTAGGCGACGCGCGTTTCGTGTGGGGCGCGCGTCCGTGGGGGGTGCGCGCGTGATCGCGCACACGACCCGGAACGTCGCGTTCCCGTCCCGGGCTGGAGTAAAGACTGGGTGATCTACGGGGGTAGATCAAGGGAGTTGAGGGGTTGTCAACAAATCTGTCATGTACGCGCAATCAAACACGCCATGAACATATGCGGGTGCGTTGAGTAAGGACGGAAAAGTCTTGGCATGGACACTTCCCGTCAACACGCGTAGTTGCTACGACGGTTGAGGCAGAGATCCTGCTAAAGGGAGGTTCCATGAGACGTTCCCGATTTGCCGCTTACGTCACCACGCTCCTCCTCGCCGTCGGCGCCGCACTCGCGGGGGCAACCCCCGCGCAGGCCGCCGTCGGCCCGTACGTGGCCCTCGGCGACTCCTACTCCTCGGGAGTGGGCGCCGGCAGCTACATCTCCTCCAGCGGCGACTGCAAGCGCAGCACGAAGGCGCACCCCTACCTCTGGGCCGCCGCCAACTCACCCTCGTCGTTCGCCTTCACGGCCTGCTCGGGCGCTCGAACGGGTGATGTTCTGGCGAACCAGCTGGCCCCGCTGAACAGTGCCACCGCCCTGGTCTCCCTCAGCATCGGCGGCAACGACGCCGGCTTCTCCGACGTCATGACCACCTGTGTGCTCCAGTCCGACAGCTCCTGCCTGTCCCGCATCAACACCGCGAAGGCCTACGTCGACGCGACGCTGCCCGGCCAACTGGACAACGTCTACGCGGCGATCAGCACCCGCGCCCCGAACGCCCACGTCGTCGTCCTCGGCTACCCCCGCTTCTACAAGCTCGGCACCACCTGCGTCGGCCTCTCCGAGACCAAGCGGAAGGCGATCAACGACGCCGCCGACCACCTCGACGCCGCCATCCAGAAACGCGCCGCGAACCACGGCTTCACCTGGGGCGACGTCCGCTCCACCTTCACCGGCCACGAGCTCTGCTCCGGCAGCTCCTGGCTGCACAGCCTCAACTGGCTCAACATCGGCGAGTCGTACCACCCCACCGCGGCCGGCCAGTCCGGCGGCTATCTGCCCGTACTGAACAGCGCGGCCTGACCCGTCACTCGGTAGGCGAAGGAGAAGGGGAGGAGGCCCCGTCCGTCGGGGTCTCCGTCTCGCACGTCACCGAGAACGGCACCGAGTTGGACGTCACGTGCTGCGGGTCCTGGACCTCGACACTGATGTCGCTCTCGAACGTCCCGCTGTCGTTGTTCGTCGTCGCGACCACCTTGTCCTGCTTGGAGGTGCCGCCGCCCGCCGGGAACGACAGCGTCTTCCAGCCGTTGTCCATGACATCGCCGTCCGACGACACCCAGCGGTAGCGCACCTCCGCAGGCACCCGGCTCACCGTGATCGTCGCCGTGAAGGCGGGGGCCTCCGCGTTCGGCGGCGGACAGGTCCCCGCGTACTCCGTGTTCGCCCCCGCGAGCGTGGCCTTGACGGTCACCGGCGGCGGAGCGCTCGTCGTGGTCCTGTCCGGGGTGGAAGGAGGCGGCGGCTCCTCGCTGTCCTCGTCCGTCTCGGTCGGCGTGTTCTCACCCGTCGACCGGCTCGTCTCGTTGTTCCCCTGCTTGCCCCCGTTGTCGTCGCGGTTCAGCAGTGCGTACGTCAGCCCCGCGATCGCGAACGCCAGAGCGGCGAGGCCCGCGATCAGAACCACCGCGGCACGGCGGTTGCGGTCGGGAGGCCCGGAGGACGTCCTGGTCGTCGGAGCGGCCGGCGTGGGGGATGTGGGCGCCGTCGGGAAGGGCGTGGTCGACGGCTCCTCCCGGTAGCCGGCGATCGTCGGCGGGTACGGGACCGGCGGGACGGGTTCGGCGCGCGTGGTGCCCCCCGCCGCGATGAGCCGCAGGTCCTGCTCGGCACGGTCGGCCGGCAGCCGGTCCGCCGGGTCCTTGCGCAGCAGCCCCTCGATGACAGGAGTGAGCGGGCCGGCCCGGTGCGGGGTCGGCAGCTCCTCGTCGACGATCGCGCGCAGGGTGCTCAGCGGGGTGTTCTGGCGGAACGGCGAGTTGCCCTCCACCGCCGCGTACAGCAGCACGCCCAGTGACCACAGGTCGGACTCGGGGCCGGGGGTACGGCCCAACGCCCGTTCCGGCGCCAGGAATTCGGGCGAGCCGATGACCTCGCCGGTCATCGTGAGCGCCGAGCTGCCCTCCACCTGCGCGATGCCGAAGTCGGTGAGCACCACGCGGCCGTCGTTCGACAGCAGCACGTTGGCC
This sequence comes from Streptomyces sp. NPDC002817, assembly GCF_053592055.1. Taxonomy (NCBI): domain Bacteria; kingdom Bacillati; phylum Actinomycetota; class Actinomycetes; order Kitasatosporales; family Streptomycetaceae; genus Streptomyces; species Streptomyces sp. NPDC002817. The sequence goes on along the minus strand of NZ_JBSFUY010000015.1, from coordinate 115,487 downwards.
GGCTTCACGTCCCGGTGCAGCACCCCCGCCTCGTGCGCGGCCCGCAGCGCGGAGAGGACCTCGGCGCCGATGTGCGCGGCCCGCTGCGGGGGCAACGGGCCCTCCGCGTCCAGGACGTCGGCCAGTGAGACACCGCGGACCAGCTCCATGACGATCCACGGGCGGCCGTCCTGCGTGGCCACGTCGTACACCGTCACCACGTTGCGGTTGGAGACCCGGGCCGCGGCCCACGCCTCGCGCTCCAGCCGGGCGTACAACCGCTCGACGTCCGAGACCGCGAGGCCCGAGGGCGCGCGCACCTCCTTGACCGCGACCTCACGGTGCAGCACCTCGTCGCGGGCGCGCCACACGGTTCCCATGCCGCCCTCGCCGAGCGGGGACAGGAGGCGGTAGCGGCCCGCGATCAGACGTTCACTGCCCGGATCTTCGGACACGGGCGTCCCCCATTCGCAATTCCGCGTGACTTCGCGTCATTTCTCCCCAAAAGTAGCTCAGCCAAGTGCGGATGCCGCCCCCTTGAGCACCAATCCGGCCCCGAGCGTCACGACGAGGAGCGCCGACATCAGGGGTGCGGACCTGCGGACGAGCGCCGTCACCGGATGCGTGGTCCAGCGGGGACGCCGCTCCAGCAGCCGATTCATCCCGGTACCCAGCTTCACGACGGCGAACCCCGCCGCGGTGAGAGTGAGCGCGAGACCGACGCCGTACGCGACGACCAGGAGGAAGCCGAACCAGGCCTGGCCGAGCGCCATGGCGCCGACGAGGACGACGACCGCGGAGGGGCTGGGGACCAGGCCACCGGCGAAGCCGAGGAGGATCGTGCCGCGGAGGGTGGGGGCGGTGGAGTGGGTGTGGGTGAAGCCGCCGTGGGTGTGCTCGACGGTGTGCGAAGGGGCGTGGGGACGGGGGTGCGGGTGCTCGTCGTGGCCGTGGCCGTGGTCGTGCGAGTGGTGCGGGTCGTCGTGCGTGTGGCCGGGAGTGTCGGTGGTGGGGTGGCTGTGCGCGGCGGCCAGGGCCAGTTGGCGCGCGGGGGCCGGGGCGGGTTCGTGCGCATGGTCGTGCCCGTGCCCGTGCCCGCCGTCGTGCCCGTGCCCGTGCCCGCCGTCGTCGTGCCCGTGCTCGTGTCCGTGGTCATGCTCATGGGAGTGTCCGTGCGTGTGCCCGTGGCCCTGCGCGTGCCTGCGGTGGTGCCAAGCCCGTCGTACGAGGGTCAGCCCGGCCCCCGTCACCAGCACCCCGCTCGCGATGCCCAGCCAGGTGATCACCGAGGGCGCCGCCCCCGAACCCGCCGTGACCAGCAGGCCCAGGGCGACCACGCCGAGCGTGTGGGTCACCGTGACCGACGCGGCCAGGGGCATGACGTCCTTGAGGCGGGCCTTGCCGCCGCGGGCCGTCGCCACCGCCGCCATGAGGGTCTTGCCGTGGCCGGGGGCGAGCGCGTGCAGCGCGCCCAGGGCTATGGCGATGAAAAGGGCCAGCGCGGCGAAGCCGAAGGTGAGGTCGTGGCGGGCCACCAGGGAGTCCAGCGCCCGGGTCCAGCGGTCGGCGCCGCGGGGGAGTACGGAGGCCGCCGGAGCGTCCGTCCGCTCCTCGGACAGGGCGGGGCCGCCGGGGCGTACACGCAGGTCCGCCCTCGTCGTGTCGGCGGGGGAGGAGAGCAGCTCCTGCGGGTATTCGGTCAGTTCGCTGGAGAGCGACTTCGTCGGTACGTCCGATGCCGTGAGTGTCATCCGGTCACCGCGCGCGGTGACCTCCCGCCAGCCGGGCCCGGAGTCCGTGCCCGCGCTGCGGAAGCCGAGGGCGACCGTGGCGTCCTCGGGGAGCGGTGCCGTCAGCTCGCACTCCACGCGCAGGGTGTCGAGCCCCGCCTGACCGGGCCGTACACGGGCCTTGCTGTCCTGGACCGTCAGGGCGGCCGTACGGCCGTCGACGGTGACCTCGCTGTCCCGTGCGGCCGTCTCGCACCGCTGCGCGGCCCAGCCGGCCATGCCCAGCTTCTCGATGTCCGGCTTCGCCTGGGTCGCCGGGATCTCGGCGAGGTCCTCGACGTGGTCGACGCGCAGTTGTCCCGGGGCGGCGACGAGACCGTCGTAGCGGTTGACGGTGAAGTTGCCGAGGGGGTGCGCGCTCGCGGCTCCGGAGGGGAGGAGTACGAGCGCGCAGGCGGCCGTGAGCACGGCCGCACCGGAGGCGAACAGACGACGGGACCTCACTTGGCCGCCTCCAGGTCCTTGAGCGCCTTGCGGGCCTCGCCGGCACCCAGGGTCGAGAAGCCGGGGTTCAGTTCCAGGGCCGCCTCGAGATGGGTGCGGGCGTCCTTCTCGTGGCCCGTGGCGCGTTCGACGACGCCTCGGTGGTAGAGGAACGAGGCGTTGCGGTAGCCGGTCGCGGTGGCCCGGCGGGCGTACGGCAGGGCCTCGTCGTCCTTGCCGTTGACGTGCAGGGCCCAGGCCAGGGCGTCCGCCGTGTGCACGGTGTGCCGGCGGTCCCACTCGGCGCGGGCCGCGCGCAGCGCCGCCTTCTTGTCGCCGTGGTCGGCGGCGGCGAGCGCGGTGTCCAGGTCGGCGTTGACGCCGTTGGCGCGGGCGAGCGCCGTCCAGGCGTCGACGAGGGCGTACTGGTCGTCGGCCTCGGCCGTCTCGCCGCGCTCGTCGTACAGCTCGCCGAGCTCGACGAGCGGGCCGGGCAGCGGGTAGCGGGCGACGACGTTCTCGAGACTGCGGACAGCGTCCTTCTCGTCGCCGCTCGCGGCCTGCGCACGGGCGCGGCCCTCAAGGGCGGGCAGGTAGTCCTCGTCGGCGGCCAGGGCCCGCGCGTAGTGGTCGAGGGCTTCCTTGTACTCGCCCTGGTTCCAGGCGAGTTGGCCGAGCTGTGTGGCGACGTACGCGACGTCACCGGGGGTGGAGGCCGACGCGAAGGCCTGCTTCAGCACCCGCTTCGCCGTGGTCACGTCGCCGCGCAGCTCATGGACGTACGCGTACCGCGTGAAGACCGGGATGCCCGGCTTCCGGGAGTCCGCCGTGTCGGCGGCCTTCGCGGCGTCGGCGTAGCGGCCGAGCTCGACGAGGGCGTCGATACGGGTGGACAGGGCGCGTTCGTTGTAGGGGTTCTGCTTCAGCGTCCGGTCGGCGTACTTCAGGGCGTCCTCGAAGTCGTGCCGGGCCGCCGCGAGGGCGGCACGGCCGGCGAGGGCCTGCTCGTTGTCGGCCTTCAGCTCAAGCGACCGCTTCAGGGCCTTGTCGGCCTGCGGGTAGCGGGAGGGGTCGCCCTTGGTGCGGGCCTGCTCGACATAGGCGAGCCCGAGGGTGGCCCAGCCGCCGAAGTCCTTCGGCTGGGAACGGAGATGGGCCTGCAGCGAGGCGATGCTCGCGTCCAGGTCCCCACTGGAGAGCATCGCCGGCGACATGGCACTCGGCGCGGCGGCGACGGTCGTACCGCCGTCGTCGCGCAGGGCACCGACGGCGATGGAACCGGCGGTGAGGGCAATGGCCAACAGAACGGCAGAACCGCCGAGTTGTACGGCGCGCAGCCGCCCTCCGGTGGCTGTCGTCTCGCCGTCGTTCGTACCCGGGACCATTGCCCTCTCCTAGAGATCGGTTACTCGGATGTGCGGCGCGGCCCGCGCCGTGGGGGATGAGTACGAGCGGGCCGCGCCAGTTCAAAGCGGACGGTGGGAGCAGCGCCCCCTCAGGGGCGCGGGGAACTGTGCGACAAGCCCCCACCGGCCCGCACCGTGGATACGGCCTAGTACGGCCGAGTCCGCATCCGACGCCACCACATGAGACCCGCACCGATCAGAGCGATACCGGCCGCACCGGCACCGGCGGACGCGGCGACCAGAGTGGTGTCGTCCATCCCGGTCGAGGAGCCGGCCGGCTGGAGCGCGTCGCCCAACTGGTTGCGGACGTCGTTCCCACCGCTCGTGCCCTTGGCCAGCGCCCCGCGGGACCCCGCGGTCGGGTTGGCCAGGTACGGGAAGGACTTCTTGAACTTCTTGTCGTTCTTGTCGACCGCGTCGCCCAAGTCGTTCTTGGCACCGAGGAGTTCACCCTCGACGACCTGCAGAGCGGCGTCGAGCACGTCGTCGGAGAGCCGACGCCCGTTCGGGAAGCCCGCGTTGTCGCCGTCCAGCACACCGAGCCGCTTGGGATCGTGGGTCGGCTTGATGGACGTGTTGAGCCGCAGCTCCTCCGCCGCCCGTACGTTCGGCGGTTGGTTGAGGCCCTCGACGCCCTTCAGGAAGACGTCGACGAGGTCGTTGCGCGGCTCGTCGGGCGCGTCGATCTTGTAGATCGCCTCGATGAGCTTCGGCAGCTCCGGGTTCGTGACGTTCTTCAGGAACTGGCCGTCGTCCCAGGGCGCGGACGCGTTGAACTTGTCCTTGTCCTTGATGGGGTTGACGACCTCGTTGACCAGCGGCATGCCCAGGCGCGAGACCTGTGAGTAGTACCCCTGCGCGTTCTTGCGCTGGGTCGTCGACCAGATGCCGACGATCGGCTGCTCCTTGGACTCCGTGATCATGTCCGTCGGCACCTGGAGGGCGACCGAGTTGACGTTGTAGCCCTTGAGGGTGTCACGGCCGACCTCGGAGAGGTTGCCGCCGTACAGCAGGTCGAAGACGCGCAGGTCCAGGAAGAACGGGTCGTCGGCCTGGCCGGCGAAGGTCTGGGCGCCGTTGGGCAGCTTGTAGATCGCTTCCTTGCGCAGCTTGTTGTAGTCCGGCATCGACGCCTTGCCGACGTTCGACGGCGCGACCGGCACGTCGTCGGCGACCTTGGTCTTCGACACCACATGCTGGTTCTTCAGCTTGATGAGTTCGATGTCGTAGGTCTGCGTGATGTTGAGGTCGGGGTCGTCGAGGCTCTCGACGGGACCCGTGTTGTACAGGAACGTCTTGTCGTTCTTCACATGCGTCTTGAAGGTGTAGCGGAAGAGCAGCTCGCCCTGCGCGTCACCGTTGTTGTCGATGTGGATGTCGTACTGGGCGTCCTCGGCGAACGTGAAGAAGTTCGGTCCGCCGGCCGGTTCCTCGAAGGGGATCCAGTTCGCGATGAGCGTCGTCGTGTCCGGCTTGTCCGGGCTGACGAAGGCGTACACGTCCGTGTTGTCGTACTGCGGGTCCCCGGAGATGAGCGGGGCCTCCCGGTGACTGGAGGCGGTGGCCGCCCCCGGTTCCAGCGCGGCCACACCGGCGGCTGCGAGCCCTCCGGCGGCCAGCGAAGCGCATATGAGGGTCGCGACGCTCCTGCGCCCCGCACCGCTCCTGGAGATAGGTGTCATGCCGTCCGTCCTCAGTCCCAACTTGCCTGACGAACGCTGATTCGGAGCGGTCGGCAGGGCGGATTGGTCGAATCCCAAACGTTCTTACGGCGGATTCGGGATCATGTTTCATCGAACGGCGACCCGCGTTTTCGGCTCGACGATCCGTAACCCCATCCGGAGGTGTGTTCGTTGCGAATACCTCGGGGGGCCGGACGGCCCAGATGCGGTTTTGCGGGAGGGGGAGGCGACTTGGAGGCGGACGAGCTCCTGGTGCTCGTTGCGGGCGGGGACCAGAAGGCATTCGAGGAGCTGTACGGACTGGTCTCCGGGCCGGTGTTCGGGCTGGTGCGCCGGGTGGTGCGGGATCCCGCGCAGTCGGAGGAGGTGGCCCAGGAGGTGCTGCTCGAACTCTGGCGGTCCGCGGCGCGGTTCGACCCCGGCCGGGGCAGCGCGCTGTCCTGGGTCCTCACCCTCGCCCACCGCCGGGCCGTCGACCGGGTGCGCAGCGCCCGCGCGGCCGGCGAGCGCGAGCTGCGGGTGGCCCGGCGGGGCAACGGACCGGCCTTCGACCACGTCACCGAGGAGGTCGAGGCCGGACTCGAACGCGAGTGGGTGCGCCGCTGTCTGGAACGGCTCACCGAGCTCCAGCGCCAGTCCGTCACCCTCGCCTACTACGACGGCTACACGTACCGTGAAGTGGCCGAGCGGCTCTCGCTGCCGCTGGGCACCGTCAAGACCCGTATGCGCGACGGACTCACCCGGATGCGCGAGTGCCTGGGAGGTGTGGCGTGAGCCTCCTCGACAAACTGCTCCGCCGCGACGACCCGCACTCCCTGGCCGCGCCCTACGCGCTCGACGCCCTGGAGCCCGCCGAGCGGACCCGCTTCGAGAAGCACTTGAAGGACTGTCCGGTCTGCGCCGCCGAGGTCCGTGCCCTGACCGAGGACGCCGTGCGCCTCGCCTGGTCGACGGCCGCCCCGGCGCCGGCCGCGATGCGCGACCGGGTCCTGGCCGCCGTACGCACCACCGCGCAGGAACCGGTGCGCGCGCAACCGCTGCGTGCGCACGAGCCACAGCTGCCGCCGCACGTCTGGGGCACGCAGGCACCACCCGCGCGCACCCGTGCGCCCCGGCAGCGCCGCCCCCTCTTCGTGCCGTTCGCCACCGCCACGGCCGCCGCGGCCCTCGTGGTCGCGTCCCTGTTCGCCGTACAGGCGAATGACACCCGGGACCAGCTGAACGCCGAGCGCGCTCGGGCGAGTGAGATCGCCCACGTTCTCGCAGCTCCCGACGCCCGGGCGAGCACCGGCAGGGACGCACAGGGCCGCAGTATCGGAATTGTCGCGTCCGCATCGGAGGGCAGAGCGGTCGTCACCCTCAGCGGATACGACGACATCCCGACCGACCGCGTGAACCAGTTGTGGCTCATGCGCCCCGGCGCGCAACCACGCTCCCTCGGTCTCTTCGACGCCGACACGCCCTTGGTCACGTCCGGTCTCGACAAGTCCGCCACGTCACTGGCTGTAACCGTCGAGCCCGACGGAGGATCGGTGCAGCCCACTACCCAGCCAGTTGTCCAACTCGCCCTGAAATCGGTTGGATTCGGAGAGTAATCACGGAGGGGTCGTCAACACCCTTACGGGGAAGGTGAATCCTGTGACCGCGATACACGAGTGCCCCCAGGGGGCGATAGGGTTACCCTGCCCGGGCCGGGTGGACTCGTACGGGTGGGGAGTGACATGGAACAGATAACAGTGCGCAGCAGGGCGAGGGTCCCTGCGATCACCTGCGGGAGCAGCGCGACCAGTTCGCGCCTCGACCGCCATCTCTCGGTGCTGGGCGGTCCTGTCGTCCCGCAGCGTGAGGCGGCCGAGGCGACTTCGCTGATGCGTGAGCTGACCGCCCGTGAACCCGCGCAGAACCGCAGCGACAGGGGTGCGCGCGTCCGTCGCGTCTCGCTCTTCGCTCCGCTGCGTCGACTGCGCCGGTCGCTGTTCGGCGGGCGGTAGCCCGCACGCTCAGGCGTTCTTGACCCGCGCCCGGCCGGCCCTACCGCCCCGGCGCCCTGCCGCGACCCCGTCGTCCGTCATCCCCACGGCATGCGGCAGCGCCAGGTACGTCCACCGGGCGCGGGTACACCACCCACCCCGCCCCACCCCGCTCGAATTCACCGGCAGGGCCCGTCAGTTGGGTCGCGCGCCCTCCGAAGTCACCTCCGGCGAACAGTAGTTCAGCGCTTCCCTGTTTCAACGCTCCCCTCGCGCATACCGACGAACGGCGAGCGGCGCGCACACGGCGATCAGCACCGCACACCACACGAGCGACCCGGCGACCGGATGTGCCACCGGCCAGGCAGCCCCCTCCGGAACCGGCGCGTTGCCGAAGAGATCCCGTACGGCCGTGGTGACCGCGCTGATCGGGTTCCACTCGGCGAGTGTGCGCAGCCAGCCCGGCATGCCGTCGACGGGGATGTACGCGTTCGACAGCAGCGGCAGCATGAAGGTCGCGCCGCCCAGCTGCCCGGCCGCCTCCTCGCTGCGTGAGGCGAGCCCCAGCAGGATGCCCACCCAGGTGGCGGCCAGCCGGAAGAGCAGCAGCAGGCCGAACGCGCCCGCCCCCGCGAGCCACCCGCCCTCGATCCGCCAGCCCATCGCGAGCCCCACGAGAAGCAGCGGAACCAGCCCGACCGCCGTCACCAGCAGATCGGCGACCGCCTGGCCGGCGGGGACCGCCGAGCGGCTCATCGGCAGCGTGCGGAAGCGGTCCATCACCCCGCGATGGGAGTCCGCGGCGGCGGTGAACATCCCGGTCATGATCCCGTTCGCGACCGTTGCCACCAGCATCCCCGGCACCAGGAACGCGCGGTACTCCTCGCCCGGCATGGCCAGGGCGCTGCCGAAGACGTAGCCGAAGAACAGCAGGAAGACGATCGGCATGGTCTGCGTCATGACCGTGATCGCGGGAGCGTGCCGGACCTTCTGGAGATGGCGGCCCAGCACCGCCGTACCGTCGTGGATCACCGCGCTCATGCGGCGACCTCCTCTCGTGCGGTGAGGCGCAGGAACACCTCGTCGAGGGTGGGCGGGCGCAGGCTCGCGTCGACGACCGGTACCCGGCCGGCGTCGAGTTCGCGGACGATGCGGGGGAGGGTGAGGTCGGGGTCGAGGACGACCGCGCCCGCGGTGCGCCGCTCGGCGTCGAGCACCGGACGGGCGCCGGTCAGCTGGTCGAGGACCACGGCGGCCGCGTGCAGCGCGGGGGTGCCGCCGTCCTCGGCGACCACCACCTCGGCGTACCGCCCTGTCTGGGCCTTGAGCTCGGCGGGAGTGCCCTGGTGCGCGACCCGCCCCTCGTCGATCAGTACGACGCGGTCGGCCAGCCGGTCGGCCTCCTCCAGGTACTGCGTGGTCAGCAGCACGGTGGTCCCCTCGCCCACCAACTCCCGTACGGCGTCCCAGATCTCGTTCCTGCTGTGCGGATCGAGCCCGGTCGTCGGCTCGTCCAGGAACAGCACGGTGGGCCGGGTGATGAGGCTCGCGGCGAGGTCGAGGCGGCGGCGCATGCCGCCCGAGTAGGTGCGTGCGGGCCGGTCGGCGGCGTCGGTCAGTCCGAACCGCTCCAGCAGCTCGGCGGCGCAGGTCCGCGGGGCGCGCAGCAGTCGCGCGAACAGGCGCAGGTTCTCGGCGCCGGTGAGGTCGCCGTCCACCGAGGCGTACTGCCCCGTGACCGCGATCCGGCGGCGGACCTGCGCGGCCTCGCGCACCACGTCGTACCCGGCGACCCGCGCCGTCCCGGCGTCCGGCCTCAGCAGTGTGGTCAGCACCCGCACCGCGGTCGTCTTGCCGGCGCCGTTCGGCCCGAGCAGCCCGCAGACCGTGCCCTCCTCGACCCCGAGATCGAGTCCGCGCAGCGCGTGGACATCGCGGAAGCGGCGCTCCAGACCCTCACTAAGTACAGCGTACGTAGAAGTCATGCGGTCACCGTACCGCACTACGTACGCTGTACGTAACTAAGATGGTGGCGAGGTGATGATCAATGGCGGGCCGAGCGGCCGAACCCGAGGTGATCTGGGCGCGCCCCGAGCGCACGGGCCGAGGCCCGAAACCGGCGTACAGCCGTGCGGACATCGCCGCGGCGGCGGTCCGTATCGCCGACGCGGACGGGCTGGACGCGGTGTCGATGCGGCGGGTGGCGGCCGAGATCGGCTGCGGCACGATGTCGCTCTACAACTACGTGCCGCGCAAGGAGGACCTGTACGAGCTGATGGTCGATCTGATCAGCGGCGAGTACGAGCTGTCCGGTGTGCCGAGTGGGGACTGGCGGGCGGACATGCGCGACTTCGCCCGGCAGGCGCTCGGCATCATGCGGCGCCATCCCTGGGTGGTGCGGGTGATGTCGACGGTGTACGCCATCAGCCCGAATGCCCTACGTGTTCTCGACCGGGTGCTCGCCTGTCTGGAGGGCCTCGACGTGCCGCCCGGCACCAAGCTGGAGCTGTTCGGGATGGTGAACGGGTCGGTGATGACCTTTGTCGCCAACGAGCAGGCGATCGCCGAACGGTCGCGGTCCGTGCCCTGGTCGGCGGAGCAGGAGCAGGCGGTGCGGGGGGCGTACATGATGGGGCGGGTCGGGACGGGGGAGTATCCGCACCTGGCCGCGTTGTTCGCGCAGGGGATGGCTCCGCCGGATGATCCGGAGGGGACGTTCGACCGGATGATCGGGCGGTTGTTGGACTCGTTCGCGCCGCGGGGGTGATGGTCGCATTCGGACTGCCGGCCCGATGTGGCCGGTCGCGCAGTTCTCCGCGCCCCCAGGTGGGCTACAGCAACCCCAACTGGCCTTCTGGACCTTCCTCGTGGTGGTCCAGGACCGACGCCGGTCTGCGTGCCGCTTCCGGTACCGGGAGCACGCCCGCCTTGCGCAGGTCTGTCGCCGCGATCCGTGCCGTCACCGTCAACTCGGCCTGCTGCTGGGTCACTTCCGCGGTGAGTGCCAGGATCGTGATCAGTTCCAGCAGCTCCGACGTCCAGGTCTGGGGCCAGGTCGCCGGGCGGATGGCCGACAGGGTGCCCGGCTCCGGCTCCGCAGTCCTCGCCGTGAACCACTCCTCCAGGACACGTACGCCGTTGACCTCGAAGTCCCAGGCCTCCGGGGGCACGGGGGAGATGCGGCCCTCGTCGAGGTGAAGGGTCTCCTCGTCGCGGTCGTAGTGGAGGCCTAGGGGGCGGGTCGGCAGCGGGGCACGGACGTAGGGGCGGCGGCCGCCGGGGAGCTTGGGACGGTCGCCGTCGCGGCGCATGAGCCACAGCAGGCGGTGGCCCAGCTCGGTGCCCCGGGCCCAGAGTTCGGGGTCGTCGGTGAGGGGGACGGCGAGGTCCGGGCGTACGGCCGTCAGGGCCCAGGCGAGGACATCCGGCGCCGTCACGGAGCGTCCGAGCCGCTCGCCCAGATACTCCGGCAGGCCCGGTGCCAGGTTGGGTTCCATCCCGTCCGGCCGTCGGAACAGGGGGCGGACGCGGCCGGGGCGGAGCAGCGGGAGCAGGGGCGTGGCGATCAGCACCGGGCCCGGGTCGCCGGCCGTCTCCGCGACGAAGACCTGGTGCTCGTCCGCCACCCGCCACAACTCCGGCCGGGCCGTGTCGATCAGCCGGTGGTCCGGGATCAGCCAGTGCTCGTCGAAGGGAGCGTGCAGGACGCGTACCGGCTCGGCGCAGGGCCCGGCCGCGCGGGCGAGCTTCTCCGTGCCGCCCGGCTGCCCCGGCAGCTGCCCCACCGCGGAACGCAGGGTGCGCGAGCGCGTCGGCTCGAACAGGGCCTCCCGATCCGGGCCCTCGGCTTTCAGCAGGGCGTCCCAGCGGGCTTTCAGGGATGCCGGGTCGGGTCCCGTCGGCCACCCCCGGCCGAGCCGCGGCGGTGCGACGGACCACGGCATGAGGTCCGCGAGCAGCGGAGCGTCGTCGTGCGTCACGCTGGGCATCGTACGACTTGGCGATGGCACACGGGTCAGTTGGCTTCCAGGGTCACCGTGAAGGAGAAGCGGTCGCCCCGGTAGTGGATCACCGCCACGTCCAGCACCCGTCCCTCCCCGTCGTACGTCACACCCGTGTAGTGCAGGATCGGGCTCAGCAGCGGCACTTGGAGCAGCCGAGCCGTCTCCGGGTCCGCCAGCCGCGCCTCCACCGTGTCCGTGATGCGGCTGATGTCCGCCCCGACGGCATCCCGCAACACCTTGGTCATCGGCCAGCGGACCAGGTCGTGCAGATCGATGCGCGCGCCGAGTTCGGGGCGGATCCAGTTGCGGGCGTGGTTGGTCGGCTCGCCCGTCTTCTCGTCGCCGCGCAGGCGGTGGTACGTCGCCACCTCGTCCAGGTCCGTGAAGTACTCGGCGAGTTCGGCCGGAACGGGACCCTTGCCGTGGTCGAGCAGTTCTGTGGCCATGCCCGACTGCTGGGCCACGATCGCGTCCACCGAGCCGAGCAGCCGAACAGGGGCGCCCCGCAGCGCGTTCGGCTCGATGAAGGTGCCGCGCCTGCGATGGCGGGTGATCAGCCCCTCGTCCTCCAGCTCCTTCAGCGCCTGCCGCATGGTCAGCACGCTCACCCCGTAATGGCCCGCCAACTGCTCCTCGGTGGGCAGCCGCAGCGGATCCTGGGGCGAGCGGCCGAGTATCGAGGCGCGCAGCGACTGCGAGACCTGGTACCAGAGCGGCAGCTTGCGGTTCAGGACGATCGAGTCCGGGGCGAAGGAGGTCACGGGGCTATCCGTACCGGTCGCCGACGATCAGTGCAACGGGCGGAAGTGGCGTTCCAGCCCCTGCCACACGTCGTCGTAGTGCCGTTGCAGATGATCCGCCTGGGCCGCGTGCGCGGTCAGCGTCACCGGCCAGCGCGTCTCGAACATGAACGCGAGCCCGTCGTCGACCTTCTGGGGCTCGAGGTCTGCCGCGCTCGCCCGGTCGAACGTCTCCCGGTCCGGACCGTGCGCCGACATCATGTTGTGCAGCGAGCCGCCGCCGGGCACGAAGCCCTCGGCCTTCGCGTCGTAGGCGCCCTCGATCAGGCCCATGTACTCGCTCATCACGTTCCGGTGGAAGTACGGCGGCCGGAACGTGTCCTCGCCGACCAGCCAGCGCGGCGCGAAGACGACGAAGTCCACGCCGGCCAGCCCCGGGGTGTCCGACGGGGACGTCAGCACCGTGAAGATCGACGGGTCGGGATGGTCGTACGAGATCGTCCCGATGACGTTGAAGCGGCGCAGGTCGTAGACGTACGGCACATGGTTGCCGTGCCAGGCGACCACGTCGAGCGGGGAGTGGTCGTAGACGGCCGTCCAGAGGTTGCCGCAGAACTTGTTGACCACCTCGACCGGGCCGTCGACGTCCTCGTAGGCGGCCACGGGGGCTTTGAAGTCACGGACGTTGGCGAGGCCGTTGGCGCCGATCGGGCCGAGGTCCGGGAGCTGGAAGGGGGCGCCGTAGTTCTCGCAGACATAGCCGCGGGCGGAGGGGTCGAGGAGCTCCACGCGGAAGCGGACCCCGCGCGGGATCAGGGCCACCTGCCCGGGCTCGGCGTGCAGCAGGCCGAACTCCGTGCGCAGCAGCAGGCCGCCCTGTTCGGGGACGATCAGCAGCTCGCCGTCGGCGTCGCTGAAGACGCGGTCCATGGAGTCGGTGGCGTGGTAGACGTGCACGGCCATGCCGGTGCGCTGGGTCGTGTCGCCGTTGCCACCCAGGGTCCACAGGCCGGCCAGGAAGTCGGTCCCCTCCCTCGGCTCCGGCAGGGGGTTCCAGCGCAGCCGGTTCGGGTCGGGCACGGACTCCGTGAAGGGGGCCGAGCGGATCCAGCCACTGTGGGTGTGGGTGAACGCCGGATGCGCGGCCGAGGGGCGGATCCGGTACAGCCAGGAGCGGCGGTTGTGGGCCCGGGGCTCGGTGAACGCCGTGCCGCTGAGCTGCTCCGCGTAGAGGCCGAGGGGCGCGCGCTGTGGTGCGTTGCGACCCTCGGGCAGTGCCCCGGGGACGGCCTCCGAGCTGTGCTCGTTGCCGAAACCGGAGAGGTAGGTCAGCCCCTCCGCGGTCTTCCGCGCTTCCCCGCTCATGATCGCTCCCTTGCGACTCTGATTCCTATGTATCACCGTAGGATTGCGGTTTCGCGGGCGCAAGGGGGCCGTGGGAGGTGCTTTCGTCGGACGGGCCTCCTCATCAGGGAGGAGGAGAACCAGACTCCAGGGGGATTCGGCTTTCGGAACGTTGTTCTAGTCTCCCGGGCATGTCGTGGACGCGGACGCTGCCGGCCGCGCTCGCGGTCTGTCTCCTCCTGTGGGCCGGAACCGCGAGCTGCGGTTCCGATCATGCGCGGGAACAGGAGAACAGCGCGGTGTCGCCCTCACCGGTGGGCAAGGTGCTCGACGACACCGACGAGGAGGGGCGCCACTACCGCGAGGTGGAGGACCAGAACGCGCCCGAGGTGGACATCGAGGTGCAGCCGGACAGCGACGACGACAGCTGGGACGTGCACCTGAGCGTGCAGAACTTCCGCTTCTCCCCGTCCGGTACGAAGCCGAAGGCGGTCAAGGGCCGCGGCCTGGTGTACCTCTTCGTGGACGGCACCCTCGTCTCCCGGCTGCGCACCCCCGAGTGCCACATACCCGGCGACCTCGTCCCGCGCGGCACGCACACCGTCACCGCTCGGCTCTACGCCGACGACGGCACCGTATGGGTCGTCGACGGCGACCCCGTCGAGAGCGCGGCCGACATCACGGCGTCGGGTGCCGAGGCCACCGCAGGACCGTCCGCACTGAGTGCACCGGCCAACCATCTTCGTACAGGGGGGCGAGGTTCACCGGACCGCGGCGGAAAGGCATCATGAAGTCCGTGCCCCACGCGACATCGCTACGCCGAGCGCCCGTGCAGCGGCGCAGTGCCGAACGGCTGACCAGGATCCTCGACGCCTGCGCCGACCTGCTCGACGAGGTCGGCTACGACGACCTGAGCACCCGGGCCGTCGCCCAGCGCGCCGGCGTCCCCATCGGCTCCGTCTACCGCTTCTTCGGCAACAAGCGGCAGATGGCCGACGCCCTCGCCCAGCGCAACCTCGAACGGTTCACCGCCCGCGTCACCGAGCGCCTCGCGGACGCCGCGGGCGGGGGCTGGCGGGACGCGATGGACGCGGTCCTCGACGAGTACCTCGCCATGAAACGCACCGCCCCCGGCTTCTCCCTCGTCGACTTCGGCAACCAGATCCCGGTCGGCGCCCGCCACGCCGAACCGAACCACCGCGTCGCCGACCGCCTCACCGACCTCCTCTCCGGATACATCGACCGCGAGCCGGACGAGGACCTGCGACGCACCTTCCTGATCGCGGTGGAGACGGCCGACACCCTCGTTCACCTGGCCTTCCGGGTGGCCCTCGAGGGGGACGAGCGGATCATCGAGGAGGCCCGGGAGATGCTGCGGGCCTATCTGGCGCGCGTGCTCGACTGACGCCGATACGCGGTTTTACGACCTCACCCCCCGCAGGGCCTCCCCACCATGCCTACCGGTCGGTATCCTCGCCGGAACAGGCACCGTCGCCCCTGGAGGACCCGTGTCCCGCACCGCTCTGCGTATCTGCCCCCTGTGCGAGGCCACCTGCGGCCTGACGCTCACCATCGAGGGGACCCGGGTCACCGGCGCCCGCGGTGACCGGGACGACGTGTTCAGCAAGGGGTTCATCTGCCCCAAGGGCGCGTCCTTCGGCGCCGTCGACGGAGACCCCGACCGGCTGCGCACCCCGCTCGTGCGCAAGGACGGTGAGCTGCGCGAGGCGACCTGGGAGGAGGCGTTCGACGCGGTGGCCGCGGGGATCCGGCCGGTCGTCGAGCGGTACGGGCCGAACGCCGTGGGTGCCGTCCTCGGCAACCCCAACGTCCACACCATGGCCGGCGCCCTCTACCCGCCGGTCCTGCTCGCCGGCCTCGGCACCCGCAGCGTCTTCACCGCCTCCACGGTCGACCAGATGCCCAAGCACGTCTCCAGCGGGCTGCTCTTCGGAGACGCCAACGCGATCCCCGTGCCGGACCTGGACCACACCGACCATCTGCTGCTGATCGGCGCCAACCCCCTGGAGTCCAACGGCAGTCTGTGCACCGCCCCCGACTTCCCCGGCAAGCTCAAGGCGCTCAAGGCCCGCGGCGGCACCCTCACCGTCATCGACCCCCGCCGCACCCGCACCGCCAAGCTCGCCGACCGCCACCTCGCGATCCGCCCCGGTACGGACGCACTGCTGCTGGCGGCGATGGCGTACGTGCTGTTCGAGGAAGACCTCGTGGACACCGGGGAGCTGGCCCCGCACCTCCTGGGGCTCGACGAACTCCCGCGAGAACTGGGCGACTTCACCCCCGAGGCCGTCGCCGGAGCCTGCGACATCGACGCCGATACCATCCGCACCCTGGCCCGCGAGCTCGCCGCCGCCCCCACCGCCGCCGTCTACGCCCGCATCGGGAGCTGCACGGTCCCGCACGGCACCCTCGCCAGCTGGCTGGTCGACGTGCTGAACATCCTCACCGGCAACCTCGACCGCCCCGGCGGCGCGCTCTTCCCGCAGGCGGCCACCGACCGGACGCCCCGGCCCGCCGGACCGAGCCACGGCTTCGCGCTCGGACGCTGGCACTCCCGGGTGAGCCGGTACCCCGAGGCGAAGGGCGAGCTGCCGATCTCCGCGCTCGCCGAGGAGATCGACACCGCCACGCCCGAGGGCGAGCCGATCCGCGCGCTCATCGCCGTGGCCTCCAACCCGGTGCTGTCCGTGCCCGACGGCGACCGGCTCGACAAGGCGCTCGACTCGCTCGACTTCATGGTCAGCGTCGACCCCTATCTCAACGAGACCTCGCGCCACGCCGACGTCGTACTGCCGCCGCCCCCGCCCTCCCAGAGCCCGCACCACGACTTCGCCTTCAACACCCTCGCCGTCCGCAACCAGGTCCGCTACAACCGCCCCGCGGTCCCCCTGGAGCCCGGCCGGATGGCCGAGACCGAGATCCTGGCCCGGCTGGTCCTCGCCGCGACCGGTACGCACGGCGCCGACCCGTCGGCCGTCGACGACCTGGTCATCGGGCAGACCCTCGGCAAGGCCGTCAAGGAGGCGCACTCCCCGGCGCACGACCGCGACCCGAAGGAGCTCGCCGCGCAGCTCACCGGTGTCAGCGGGCCCGAGCGGCGGCTCGACATGATGCTGCGCCTCGGCCCGTACGGCGACGGGTTCGGCGTACGGCCGGACGGGCTGACCCTGGAGCGGCTGCTGGCGCATCCGCACGGCATCGACCTCGGGCCGCTCGCGTCGCGGCTGCCGCAGCCGCTGAAGACGCGCAGCGGCAAGGTCGAGCTGCTGGCACAGCCGATCGTCGACGATCTTCCGCGACTGCGGCAGGCCCTGGCCGAGCGGCCCGAGGGACTCGTCCTCGTCGGCCGCCGCCATCTGCGCTCCAACAACAGCTGGATGCACAACGTCCCCGCCCTCACCGGCGGCACCAACCGCTGCACCCTCCACATCCACCCCGAGGACGCCGAGCGGCTCGGGGTGGCGGACGGGGCGGCCGTACGGGTGAAGGGGGCCGGGGGAGAGGTGATCGCGCCCGTCGAGGTCACGGACGGCGTGCGGCCCGGCGTGGTGAGCCTGCCGCACGGCTGGGGTCACAACCGGCCCGGCACCCGGCTGAACCATGCCGCGGTGGACCCCGGCGTCAACGTCAACCAGCTCCTCGACGGCAGCCTGCTCGACCCCCTGTCAGGCAACGCGGTCCTCAACGGCGTACCCGTAAAACTGGCCACCGTAGCGGCGCTGTGAGCAGCGCAAAGCTGTGACCTGGGGTTTTGCGCTTATTGCTCGCACGTCAACGTCTTGTTAACACTGGTTGAAGAGACCTAACGTCCATCGCACCGCCGGCCCTGGTGGGAGTTCAAGGGCGAACGTTAGGTATCCACTCATGCTGACCATCCTCGGCTTCGCCATGATCGCGACCTTCCTGGTCCTGATCATGATGAAGAAGATGTCGCCGATCGCGGCGCTCGTGCTGATCCCGGCACTGTTCTGCGTCTTCGTAGGGAAGGGCGCCCACCTCGGTGACTACGTCATCGACGGCGTCACCAGCCTCGCCCCCACCGCGGCGATGCTCATGTTCGCGATCGTCTACTTCGGTGTGATGATCGATGTCGGTCTCTTCGACCCGATCGTCCGGGGGATCCTGAAGTTCGCCAAGGCCGACCCGATGCGGATCGTGGTCGGTACGGCGATCCTCGCCGCGATCGTCTCGCTCGACGGCGACGGCTCGACCACCTTCATGATCACGGTCTCGGCGATGTACCCGCTGTACAAGCGCCTGAAGATGAGCCTGGTCGTGATGACCGGTGTGGCCGCCATGGCCAACGGCGTCATGAACACCCTGCCGTGGGGCGGCCCGACCGCCCGCGCCGCCACCGCGCTCAAGCTCGACGCCAGCGACATCTTCGTCCCGATGATCCCGGCCCTGCTCGTCGGCCTGCTGGGTGTCTTCGTCCTCTCGTACTTCCTGGGTCTGCGCGAGCGCAAGCGGTTGGGCGTGCTGACGCTGGGCGAGATCCTGGTGGAGGAGAAGGTCGAGGAGAAGGAGTCCGAGACGGTTCTCGTGGGTGCCGGTTCCGGCTCCGGCGCGTCCGGCACCGAGAAGGTCACCGGCGGCTCCGGCTCCGGCACCGACGCCGAGGATGACGACGACGAGGAGCGTTTCACGGTCCTCGACCCGAACCGCGCCACCCTGCGCCCCAAGCTCTACTGGTTCAACGCGCTGGTCACCGTCACCCTGCTCACCTCCATGATCATGGAGTGGCTGCCGATCCCGGTGCTGTTCATCCTCGGCGCCGCGCTCGTGCTCACCGTGAACTTCCCGCACATTCCTGACCAGAAGGCCCGGCTCGCCGCCCACGCCGACAACGTCCTGAACGTCTCCGGCATGGTCTTCGCCGCAGCCGTCTTCACGGGCGTCCTCCAGGGCACCGGCATGGTCGACCACATGGCCCGCTGGATGGTCGACGTCATCCCCGAGGGCATGGGCCCGCACATGGCCCTCGTCACCGGTCTGCTGAGCCTCCCGCTCACCTACTTCATGTCGAACGACGGCTTCTACTTCGGCGTCCTTCCGGTCCTTGCCGAGGCCGGTGCCGCGCACGGGGTCTCGCCGCTGGAGATGGCCCGCGCCTCCCTCGTCGGCCAGCCGCTGCACATGTCGAGCCCGCTCGTCCCGGCCGTCTACGTCCTCGTCGGCATGGCGAAGGTCGAGTTCGGCGACCACACCAAGTTCGTGGTGAAGTGGGCCGCGCTGACCTGCCTCCTCATCCTGGCGGCGGGGATCCTGTTCGGCATCATCTGACCGGGTTCACGGGGGACTTGAACCCGTGGACCTCAACCAGGGGCTCCGAAACAGGGGGGCTCGAAAACGGAGGACTTGAACATGGCGCCCGGTGGGAACCGCGGCTGGCTGCTCCGCCTCGTCATCGCCTTCAGCTTCGCGCAGGGGGCGGTGTCGATGGCCCGGCCCGCCGTCTCCTACCGGGCGCTGGCGCTGGGCGCCGACGAGCGGGCGATCGGTGTGATCGCGGGGGTCTACGCCCTGCTCCCGCTGTTCGCCGCGGTCCCGCTGGGGCGCCGCACCGACCACGGCCGGTGCGCGCCCCTGCTGCCGGTCGGCGTGGTCCTGATATCCGGCGGCTGCGCGCTGAGCGGCATCGCGGACTCCCTCTGGGCGATGGCCGTGTGGAGCGGAGTGATGGGCCTCGGCCACCTCTGCTTCGTGATCGGCGCCCAGTCCCTCGTCGCCCGCCAGTCCGCCCCGCACGAACAGGACCGCAACTTCGGCCACTTCACCATCGGAGCCTCCCTCGGCCAACTGGTCGGCCCCGTCGCGGCGGGCGCGCTGATCGGCGGCCCGGACATGGCGGGCACCAGCGCGCTCGCGCTGATCGTGGCGGGGGCGGGCGGCGCGGTCGCGCTCACGTCGTTGTGGCGCATAGAGCGGCGCGACACGGCGGCCAAGTCCCGTGCGGGGCACGGCGATCGCGTCCCCGTCCAGCGCATCCTCCGGGCCCGGGGCGTGCCCGCCGGCATCTTCGTCAGCCTCGCCGTGCTGTCCGCGACCGACATCCTCACCGCCTACCTTCCGGTGGTCGGCGAACACCGCGGCATCGCGCCCTCCGTCATCGGTCTGCTGCTCAGCCTCCGCGCGGCGGCCACGATCGCCTGCCGACTGGTGCTGACCCCACTGCTGCGACTGCTGGGCCGCTCGCTCCTGCTCACCGTCACCTGCCTGCTGGCGGCCCTGCTGTGCGCGGGGATCGCCCTGCCCGTGCCGGTGTGGGCGCTCGCCCTGATGCTCGCCGTACTCGGCTTCTGCCTCGGTGTCGGACAGCCGCTGTCCATGACGACCGTCGTCCAGGCGGCCCCCGACGGCGCCCGCTCCACGGCCCTCGCGCTGCGTCTGACCGGCAACCGACTGGGCCAGGTCGCCGCCCCCGCCACGGCGGGCCTGGTCGCGGGCGTGACAGGCGTGGCGGCACCGTTCGTGATGCTGGGCGTGCTGTTGCTGCTCTCCTCGGGCGTCGCGCTGCGCTCACCGGCGAGGCCGGTCGCGGAGCCTGTCGCGCCCTCCCGGCCGGGGGTCGCTTTGGGCCGGAAGAGCGATGACTGACGGGTCGTAGGGCGAGGTTCCCCCCCTTGGCGGGCGGCATGTGAAAGAGAGTCAGGTGAAGTGTGATTTGTACGACAATCACCTGACTCGGAGGACTTTGTATGCCCACCACGTCTCTTGCACGCCGAGCCGGAGCGCGTACCGCCGCGCTCGCGGCACTCACCGTCGCGCTCGGCCCGCTGTCCGGGATGGCCACGGCGGGTGCCGTGCCACTGGCGCCCGGGGACAACGGCACCGTCAAGATCCACACGGCGCCCTTCGGAAACGTAGCGCGCACGCCGTACGGCGACCCGCGGGACGAGCCGAAGGTCTGCAAGTTCTACATCGACGCCGCCAACTTCGACCGGGGCCAGGAGATCACCTGGAACATCGAGACCCAGCCCCCTGTCGCGAACGGCGCCACGCTCTCCGGTGAGATCGCGCTCCCGACCGGTGCCGGGCACACGCTGGACTACACGCTGCCCGACGGGCAGTACAAGCTCACCTGGAACATCACCGGTGGGATGGGCGCGGGCAAGCACAAGGTGTTCAAGGTCGACTGCGTCACCCCGCCCGGCGGCCCCGGTGGTCCCGGCGGTGGCCCGGGCGGGCCGCACGGCGGTCCGCCCGCGGGTGGCGGCGGCATCGCGCGCGACGAGGCGTTCGCCCCGGTCGCCGGCGCCGCGGCCGTAGGTGTGGCCGCGGTCGGCGGGGTGGTGTGGTTCCGGCTCCGCCGCCGCCCGCATGGCGCGTAGTCGTCGACGCAGGCCCTGGTACCGGACGCGCGCCTACCGCCTGGCGAGAACGGTCGTGATGACCGTCTCGCTGGTGGCGGGCGGCGTCTGGTGGACCCAGGGCGAGGAGTCGGGCGGGGCGGTCGAGGCCGCCCGGCCCGGCTCCCCGGCGGCAGCGCCCGCCACGGACCGGACCGACGCCCGGGGGGCCGCGCAACAGGGTCCGCGGGGCACCGGGGTGTCGACCCCGCGGCGTCCGGACACACGGCCGCGAAGCCAGGAGCCGGCCCCGCGTCGTCCGGGTGCACCGCCGCGTACCGGGGAGCCGGCCCCGCACCGCCCCGCCGTGCCGCGGCGGTCCCCGCCGAAGGCCGCCCCGCCCTCGTCACCCGCACCGCGGCCCCGCTCCCTGCCGCGCTCCCGCGCGACCCGTCTCGCCATCGACTTCCTCGATGTCGACGCCCCGGTCATGAGCCTGAGGCTCGACCGCGAACGGCGGCTGCCCGCACCTCCCGACGACGACGCGAACCGGGTCGGCTGGTACGAGGCCGGCCCGTCCCCCGGACAGCAGGGCACCGCAGTCGCCGTGGGCCACCTCGACACCGACACCGGACCGGCCGTATTCGCCGGTCTCGGCGAACTGCGGCGCGGCCGCCTGGTCGAGGTGACGCGCGCCGACGGACGGGTCGCCGTCTACGCCGTCGACGCCATCAAGTCGTACGAGAAGGACCGCTTCCCCAACCGCGAGGTGTACGGCAACCGGGGCCGCCCCGAACTGAGGCTGATCACCTGCGGCGGCGACTACAACCGCAGGACCGGCTACTCGGGCAACGTGGTCGTCTTCGCCCACCTCGTCGAGACCCGCGAACCGTCCGCGACCGCCGCCCGGCGCTGAATGCGAGCGTCCGTTTTCTCACCTGCTGGACGGCACCGTCCGATCCTGCCCATTCTCTTCCCCCCGGCGCGCACATTCCGTTAACTTCCGTGACCCACGAGCCCCGTTCGACTCGGGCGGGGCATCCGACCACCGGGCATCAGCGCTCAGCCGGCCCTCGGGGACACCTGCCATGACACGCGCCATCTCGTTGCACGACGTGAGCAAGAGTTACACCCGGGGCACCCGCGTGGTGGACCGGATGTCGCTGGACATCGAGCCCGGCGAATTCCTCGTCCTGCTCGGGCCTTCCGGCTGCGGCAAGTCCACCGTGCTCAGGATGATCGCGGGCCTCGAGGAGATCGACGAGGGCCAGTTGCTGCTCGACGGCGAGTACGCCAACGAACTGCCGCCGTCCGGCCGGGACATGGCGATGGTCTTCCAGAACTTCGCCCTGTACCCGAGCATGACCAGCCGCGACAACATCGGCTTCCCGCTGCGCTTCGAGGCCCCCGGCGCCGACCCGCGCCCCCGCGTGGACGCCACCGCCCGCATGCTGGGCATCGAGGAGCTCCTGGACCGCTTCCCCGCCCAGCTCTCCGGCGGCGAACGCCAGCGCGTCGCCATGGGCCGGGCCATCGCCCGCCACCCCTCCGCGTTCCTGATGGACGAGCCGCTGTCCAACCTCGACGCGAAACTCCGCAACCATCTGCGCGCCGAGATATCCGCACTCACCCGCGAGCTGGGCGTCACCACGATCTACGTCACCCACGACCAGTCCGAGGCCATGTCCCTCGGCGACCGGGTCGCCGTCATGCGCGGCGGCGTCCTGCAACAGGTCGGCCCCCCGCGCTCGGTGTACGCGCTGCCCCGCAACGTCTTCGTCGCCGCCTTCATCGGTACCCCGCGCATCAACCTCCTGCGCGGCATGGTGCGCGCTCCGCTGGGCGGCGCGATGACCATCAGCCTCGGCAAGCAGTTCCTGCGTCTGCCCGAACCGCTCTCCATGGACCACCAGTTGCTCCGGGTCCAGCAGGGCCGGGAGGTCATCGTGGGCCTGCGCTCGGAGGCGGTGCGGATCGCCAAGCCGTCCGCCGCGCGACCGGGCGAGATGGCGCTCACCGGTCTCGTGGAGCACGTGGAGTTCCAGGGGCACGAGGTCCTCGTCCACTTCAACACCGGCTCGAGTCCCGCCGTCGTGCCGGACCTGGAGGCCCCGCGCCCCGCCGCCCGCCCCACCCGGCGCCGCCGCCGCGAGGGCGGCCCCCGCGTCCTGGGCCGGCTCAGGGAACGCGCGGGCACCCTTCGGGCGGGTCCGGTGGTCGTCCTCGACGAGCCGAGGGACAGCGCCCCCGTGACACCCCCGGACGGCCGCCTCCCCGGTGACCTGATCGTCCGCACCACCCCCGACATCGACTTCCGCCAAGGCATGCAGGTCCCCCTTCTCGTCGACCTCGCCCATCTCTTCGTCTTCGACCAGCACGGCGAACGCGTCTGCCCGGCCCCGGCCCGGCTGCCGGACCTGGAGGAGTGAGCGGAAAGAGCGCGGTCCCGTCGGCTGTTCCGCCGGACAGGCCCCGCATCCGCCCCGTCCGGCGCGGCTCCCCGATCCCGGGGAGCGAGGCCCGCTAGGCATGGGCACATGAACGTGCAATTCACCCGGACCCGGGCCGTCCTCACCGCCGTCGGTCTCCTGCTCGCCGTCGGCGCTCCCACCGCGTACGCCACCCTCGACGACGGGACACCGCAGCGCGGGGAGCCGTACATCGAGACCTCGCTCCTCTTCGGCACCGAGCGGCCCGACGGCGGCCCGGCGGTCACCGACAAGCAGTTCATGAGCTTCGTCGACAAGGAGGTCACGCCCGACTTCCCGGACGGCCTCACGGTGCAGACCGGCCGCGGGCAGTGGCGGGACGCCGGCGGGACGATCGAGAAGGAGCGGTCCTACGAACTGATCCTGCTCTACCCGGTCGCGCAGGCGGGGGCGAGCGACCGGAAGATCGAGGAGATCCGGCGGGCGTACGAGAAGGCTTTCGGCCAGGAGTCCGTGGGGAGGGTGGACGACAGGGCCCGGGTCGACTTCTGATGGCATGAGTCACGTACCGGGGCGTCTGGCGCGCGAAAACTATCGCCGCTAGTTTATGAACCGGACTGAGCCGGACGACGACACGGCCCCGCCGGGAGGAAGCACGATGAAGGCACACGACGGCATGTACATCGACGGCGAGTGGCGGCCCGCCGCCGGCCGGGACGCGATCGAGGTCGTGAACCCGGTCGACGAGCAGGTGATCGGCCGGGTCCCGGCCGGCACCGCCGAGGACGTCGACACCGCCGTACGGGCCGCCCGTGCCGCTCTCCCGGCCTGGGCCGCGACGGCACCGGCCGAGCGGGCCGCCCGCCTGGCCGCCCTCCGGGACGTCCTGGTGGCCCGCAAGGGCGAGATCGCCGAGACGGTCACCGCCGAGCTGGGCTCGCCCCTGAAGTTCTCCGAGAACGTCCACGCCGCCGTCCCCCTCGCGGTCGCGGGCTCGTACGCCGAGCTGGCGGCGACGTACGCCTTCGAGGAGCAGGTCGGCAACTCGATCGTCCGCCAGGAGCCGATCGGTGTGGTGGGCGCGATCACGCCCTGGAACTACCCGCTGCACCAGATCGTCGCCAAGGTCGCCCCGGCGCTGGCGGCGGGCTGCACGGTCGTCCTGAAGCCCGCCGAGGACACCCCGCTCGTCGCCCAGCTCTTCGCCGAGGCGGTCCAGGAGGCCGGCGTACCGGCCGGCGTCTTCAATCTCGTCACCGGCCTCGGTCCGGTCGCGGGACAGGCCCTCGCCGAGCACCCGGACGTCGACCTGGTCTCCTTCACCGGCTCCACGGCCGTCGGCAGGCGGATCGGCGCGACGGCCGGTGCCGCGATCAAGAAGGTCGCCCTGGAACTCGGCGGCAAGTCCGCCAACGTGATCCTGCCGAGCGCCGACCTCGCCAAGGCGGTCAACGTCGGCGTCGCCAACGTGATGTCCAACTCCGGTCAGACGTGCAGCGCCTGGACGCGGATGCTCGTGCACCGGGAGCAGTACGAGGAGGCGGTCGAACTCGCCGCCACCGCCGCCGCCAAGTACGGCGAGCGCATCGGCCCGGTCGTCAACGCCAAGCAGCAGGCCCGCGTGCGGAGTTACATCGAGAAGGGCGTCGCCGAGGGCGCGCGACTCGTCGCCGGTGGCCCCGAATCCCCGCGTGAGCAGGGCTGCTTCGTGTCGCCCACGGTCTTCGCCGACGTCACGCCCGACATGACGATCGCGCAGGAGGAGATCTTCGGCCCGGTCCTGTCGATCCTGCGCTACGAGGACGAGGAGGACGCCCTGCGCATCGCCAACGGCACGGTGTACGGCCTCGCGGGTGCCGTCTGGGCCGGCGAGGAGGCGGAGGCGGTGGCCTTCGCGCGCCGGATGGACACCGGCCAGGTCGACATCAACGGCGGCCGCTTCAACCCCCTTGCCCCGTTCGGCGGTTACAAGCAGTCCGGCGTCGGCCGCGAGCTCGGCTCGCACGGTCTCGCCGAATATCTCCAGACCAAGTCCCTGCAGTTCTGAGGAGCCTTCACGTGGTTCGCGCAGCAGTCCTTCCCGCCGTGGGCGCTCCTCTGGAGGTCACCGACATCGAGCTCCCGGACCCCGGTACCGGCCAGGTCCGCGTCCGCCTCGCCGCAGCCGGCGTCTGCCACTCCGACCTGTCCCTGTCCAACGGCACGATGCGGGTGCCGGTCCCGGCCGTCCTCGGCCACGAGGGCGCGGGCACGGTGGTCGCCGTCGGCGAGGGCGTCACGGGCGTGGCGCCCGGCACCGAGGTCGTCCTCAACTGGGCTCCGTCCTGCGGCAGTTGCCACGCCTGCTCGCTCGGCGAGGTCTGGCTGTGCGCCAACGCGCTCAACGGCGCGGCGGACGTCTACGCCCGCACCGCCGACGGCACCGACCTCCACCCCGGCCTGAACGTCGCCGCGTTCGCCGAGGAGACGGTCGTCCCGGCCTCCTGCGTCCTGCCGCTCCCCGAGGGCATCCCCCTCACGGACGCGGCCCTCCTGGGCTGCGCGGTCCTCACCGGGTACGGCGCCGTCCACCACTCGGCACGGGTCCGCGAGGGCGAGACGGTCGCGGTGTACGGCGTCGGGGGAGTGGGCCTCGCCGCTCTCCAGGCGGCCCGGATCGCGGGCGCCGCGAAGATCGTCGCGGTCGATGTCTCCCCGGCGAAGGAGGAGTTGGCCCGCGAGGCCGGCGCCACCGACTACGTCGTCGCCTCGGAGAACACGGCCCGCGAGATCCGCGGCCTGACCGGCAAGCAGGGCGTCGACGTCGCCGTCGAGTGCGTCGGCCGCGCGACGACGATCCGCACCGCCTGGGACTCCACCCGCCGCGGCGGCCGTACGACGGTCGTCGGTATCGGCGGCAAGGACCAGCAGGTCACCTTCAACGCCCTGGAGATCTTCCACTGGGGCCGCACCCTCTCCGGCTGCGTCTACGGCAACTCGAACCCGGCGGAGGATCTCCCGGTGCTCGCCGAGCACGTCCGCGCGGGCCGTCTGGACCTGGGCGCGCTGGTGACGGAGCGGATCGCCCTGGACGGCATCCCGGCGGCCTTCGAGAACATGCTGGCGGGCAAGGGCGGCAGGGCGCTGGTCGTCTTCTAGAGCCCCATGTGCCGGCCCCGACCTCATGGGAGGCCGGGGCCGGCGGCATGCCCACGGGCCCCCTGAGTGCTCCGGGCAACCTTCCGGCACAACCATTGCCTCCATACCGTCCGGTTAGTATGTTCGCCGCCAACGTCCCCACCGCACCCATCGGAGTGTGCACCGCATGGACATGGCCCCCTCCGCTCAGCCCATCACCCCGACCGCCCTCCCCACGGTCAACCGTCGCCGCGTCGCCACGGCGGCCGCGCTCGCCTCAGCCGTCGAGTGGTACGACTACTTCGTCTTCGGCATCGCGGCCGCCCTCGTCCTCGGCGACCTGTACTTCCCGGCGGGCAGCTCCACCGCCGGAGTCCTCGCCTCCTTCGCGACCTTCGCGGTCGGCTTCCTCGCCCGTCCGATCGGCGGCATCGTCGCCGGCCAGCTCGGCGACAAGCGCGGCCGCAAACCGATGCTGGTCCTCGCGCTCGCGCTCATGGGCCTGGCGACCACGGGCATCGGTCTCCTGCCGACGTACGAGACGATCGGCGTCGCCGCGCCCATCCTCCTCGTGACCCTCCGCGTCCTCCAAGGCATCGCCGTCGGCGCGCAGTGGGGCGGCGCGATGCTGCTGGCCACCGAGTACGCCCCCGAGGGCAAGCGCGGCATCTACGGCAGCGTCGTCCAACTCGGCGTCCCCATCGGCGTCGTGACCGCCAACACGGTCTTCCTGCTGGCGGGCGCCTTCACCACGGACACCCAGTTCGCGGCCTGGGGCTGGCGAGTGCCCTTCCTCATCGGCCTGTTCGTGCTCGGCCTCGCCTGGTACATCCACGCCAAGGTCGAGGAGACCCCCGAATTCCGCGACGCGGAAAAGGCGTTGGCCGAGAAGGAGAAGTCGCAGCAGAGCTCCCCGCTGCGCACGATCCTGCGCGACCACCTCGGCACGGTCCTCCTGGCCGGCGGCTCCTTCGCCGTGAACACCGCGACCTTCTACATCCTCATCACCGGCGTCCTCGACTACACGACCCGCGAACTGGACATGAAGAAGAGCGCGGTCCTCACGGTCTCCCTCTGCGTCAGCCTCACCCAGCTCGTCCTGATCCCGGCGGCCGCGGCGCTGTCCGACCGTTACGGCCGTATCCGGATCTACACGCTCGGCGCGGTGGGCATCGCCCTGTGGGCGATACCGCTCTTCCTCCTGATCGACACCGGCTCGCTGCTCTGGCTGGCGGTCGGCACGTTCGTCGCCAGCTGTTTCCTCAGCATCATGTACGGCCCCCAGGCCGCCCTGTTCGCCGAGCTGTTCACGGCGGAGATGCGCTACACCGGCGCCTCCCTCGGCTATCAGATAGCGGCGGTCTGCGGCGGTGGCCTCGCGCCCTTCCTGATGGTGCTGCTGCTGGAGACGACGGGCACGTCGATGTCGGTGTCCGCCTACATCATCGCGCTCTCGGTGATCGCCCTGATCTCCATCAAGGTCCTTGCGGACCGGGCGCGTTCACGCTGATTCGGTGGCCTTCGCGGGCCGTGGCCCAGCGGCCGCGGCCCGCGAACGGGAGACCGCGACACCGGCGAGACACAGCACCCCGCCCGCCAGGGTGAGCAGCCCCGGCACCTCGCCGAGCGCCAGCCAGGACATCAGCACGACGAGCGCGGGCACGGCGTAGGTGGTGGCGCCCATACGTCCGGCCGTGGTGCGGGCCAGCGCATAGGCCCAGGTCGTGAAGGCGAGCGCGGTCGGGAAGACGCCCAGATAGACCATGTTGAGGGTCGCCGACACGGGCGCGTCAGCCACCTCGTGGACCAGCTGCCCCGCGAACGGCAGACAGACCACGGCCCCGACGAGACAGCCGTACGTGGTCACCTGCAGTGCGCTCGCCGAACCGAGAGCGGGCTTCTGCGCCACGACACCGCCGGCGTACGCGACCGCGGCGAGCAGACACAGCGCGACGCCGAGCACGGACGACTTGCCCTCACCCGACATGGACAGCCCCACCGCGACCGCTCCCGCGAACGACACGGCCATCCCCGCGAGCAGCCTCGGCGGCAGGGCGTCGCCGAGTATCCGTGCGCCGAGCAGGGCGATCAGGATCGGGCCGATGTTCACGACGAGCGCGGCGGTCCCGGCGTCCACCTGCTGCTCGCCCCAGTTCAGGGCGACCATGTAGAAGCCGAACCACAGGAGGCCGGAGACCAGGATGCCGGGCCACGCGGCCCGGGCCGGCAACCCTTCCCGTCGTACGACACAGATGGCGCCCAGCGTCACGACTCCCGCCAGCAGTCGCCCGAGAGCCAGGGCGCCCGGTGAGTACTCGGTGCCGGCGCTCCGGATGGAGACGAAGGCGGAGGCCCAGAGGACCACGGTCACCAGGGCGGCGCCGGCTGCGAGGAGGTCGGGGCGGCGGGGGTTCATCATGCTCCTGAGGCTAGGAAGGGTTTCGAAGAAGAGCTCGCGGCTTTCGGACGGTGTGTGTCTGCGGGTGTGCGGGGGCTGGTCGCGCCCACGCGGCGGAGCCGCAAATGGATACAGCCCCGCGCCCCTGGGTGGGTCAGCGCAACGCTGTTGCCGAGATGCCCAGCAGTTCGGCCAGCGCCTTCTCGCCCGCCCCTGTCACCTTCACCGCCCTCTCGGAGCCGATGCGTACGCACCACCCCGTGTCCAGCGCATGCCGACACAGGGCCGCACCCGCGACTCCCGCGAGATGAGGCCTCCGCTCGGTCCAGTCGAGGCAAGCCCGGGCCAGCGGCCGCCGTCCCTTGCGGTCGAGGGCGATGCCGACCTCGCCGAACCACTTCAACCCGGCTTCCGTCAGCGCGAACCCCGTGTCCTGGCGCAGCAGTTCACAGGAGGTCAGCGCATCCGTCACCGCGATCCCGAGCCGCCCCGCGAGGTGGTCGTAGCACGTGCGCCCCCGCGCCATCGCCGACCCGGCACTCGACTCGCGCAGATTCCGCGGCCGTACGACGGAACCCGGTGCCACATGGGAGGCGAGTTCCTCGACCAGCTGAGCCACCCGCGCGTCCGCGAGCCGGACGTACCGATGCCGCCCTTGCCGCTCCTCGGTCAGCAGCCCGCCGGCCACCAGCTTGCCCAGGTGCTCGCTCAGGGTCGACGCGGCAACCCCGGCATGCCGCGCCAGCTCACTCGCGGTCCAGGCCCGACCGTCGAGCAGCGCCAGCAGACAGGAGGCCCGTGTCTCGTCGGCGACGAGCGAGGCCAGCCGGGCCAGTTCCGCCGCCTGGGGATCTCTGGAGGTCATGCCTCCCAGCATGGGCCTCGGACACTTCGGCGCCCACCGAAGCGTGCTACACGGTCCGCCTGACCTGCTCGTACTGCTGGACCAGCCCGTCGAGCAGCGCCGTGAGCCCGGTCTCGAAGGCCCGCTCGTCGATCTTCTCCTGCTGCTCGGCCAGCAGATGGGCCTGCCCGAGATGGGGATAGTCGGCGGGGTCGTACGCGCTCTGGTCGTCGACGAAACCGCCGGCGAACGAACCCAGCGCGGAGCCCATGATGAAGTACCGCATCAGCGCACCGATCGACGTGGCCTGCGCGGGCGGCCAGCCGGCGTCGACCATCGCGCCGTACACCGCGTCCGCGAGCCGCAGGCCGGCGGGCCGGCGCCCGGGTCCCTGGGCCAGCACCGGGACGATGTTCGGGTGGTCCCGCAGGGCGGCTCGATAGGACACGGCCCAGTCGTGCAGGGCGGTCCGCCACTCCCGTCCGTCCTCGAACATCGACAGGTCGACCTGCGAGCTGACCGAGTCGGCGACCGCTTCGAGGATCTCGTCCTTGGTGCGGAAGTGGTTGTAGAGCGAGGGCCCGCTGACCCCCAGCTCCGCGGCGAGCCGGCGTGTGGAGACGGCCGCGAGGCCCTCCGCGTCCACGAGCGCGCGTGCCGTGTCGACGATCCGGTCGGTGCTGAGGAGGGGCTTGCGCGGTCGGGCCATGGCGCACATAGTAGGGCTGCGACAAGAAACTAGCAGTGCTAATTTAAATGTACGGTTTTCAAGTGAGGTGATCTCGTGGTGAACCTGGGGCTCAGCGAGGAGCAGGAGGCCGTACGGCAGCTCGCCCGGGACTTCGTGGACCGCGAGATCGCTCCGCACGTCATCGCCTGGGACCGTGCCGAGGAGGTCGACCGCTCGATCGTGAAGAAACTGGGCGACGTCGGTTTCCTGGGTCTGACG
This sequence comes from Streptomyces sp. NPDC002817, assembly GCF_053592055.1. NCBI lineage: Bacteria > Bacillati > Actinomycetota > Actinomycetes > Kitasatosporales > Streptomycetaceae > Streptomyces > Streptomyces sp. NPDC002817. Next base: position 85,102 of record NZ_JBSFUY010000015.1, on the reverse strand, counting down.
ATCGACGAGGAGTACGGCGGCTCGGGCGGCGACCACCTCGCGTACTGCCTGGTCACGGAGGAGCTGGGACGCGGCGACTCGTCGGTCCGCGGCATCGTGTCCGTCTCCCTCGGCCTGGTCGCCAAGACGATCGCCGTGTGGGGGAGCGAGGACCAGAAGCGCCGGTGGCTCCCGGGTCTCACCGCCGGCTCGCTCGTCGGCTGCTTCGGCCTCACCGAACCGGGCACCGGCTCCGACGCGGGCAACCTCGTCACCCGCGCCGTGCGCGACGGCGACGACTACGTCATCAACGGCACGAAGATGTTCATCACCAACGGCACCTGGGCGGACGTCGTCCTCCTCTTCGCCCGCTCCACGGACGCCCCCGGCCACAAGGGCGTCTCCGCCTTCCTGATCCCCACCGACACCCCCGGACTGAGCCGCCGCACCATCCACGGCAAGCTCGGCCTGCGCGGCCAGACGACCGCCGAACTGGTCCTGGAGGACGTACGGGTCCCCGCGACCGCGATGCTCGCTCCCGAGGGCAAGGGCTTCTCGGTCGCGATGTCGGCGCTCGCCAAGGGCCGGATGTCGGTGGCCGCGGGCTGCGTGGGCCTGGCGCAGGCGGCCCTGGACGCGGCGGTGAAGTACGCCGGCGAACGCGAACAGTTCGGCAGGACGATCGCCCACCACCAGCTGGTCCAGGAACTGATCAGCGACATAGCCGTGGACGTCGACGCGGCCCGACTGCTGACGTGGCGGGTCGCCGACCTGATCGACCGGGGCGAGCCCTTCACCACCGAGTCGTCCAAGGCCAAGCTGTTCGCCTCGGAAGCCGCGGTCCGAGCCGCCAACAACGCCCTCCAGGTCTTCGGCGGCTACGGCTACATCGACGAGTACCCGGCGGGCAAACTGCTCCGCGACGCCCGCGTGATGACCCTCTACGAGGGCACCAGCCAGATCCAGAAACTGGTCATCGGCCGCGCGCTGACCGGGGTCTCGGCCTTCTGAGTACGGGACCTGAGTATCTCGACGGATGTGGCCCGCCCCCCCGCCCGCCCACACTCGACCCATGAGTGACACATCGGGCAAGCCCCAGAACACCGCCGCCTTCTACGGCCAGGCGGTCGCGTCCTTCGCCGTCGCCATGGCCGCCACGGCGATCGGCATCTTCAAGCTGAACGCCGACGCCTGGGTGCGGGCCTTCTTCGCGATCGCCGTCCTGTACCTGGTCACCTCCGCCTTCACCCTGGCCAAGGTCATCCGGGACCGGCAGGACGCCCAGACCCGCGCATACAGCCCGTTCGAAAAGCTCTGAGCGGCCAGGCTAAGCGCTCGCTCAGCTTCGGCGGTATGGTGGTGCCTCTGTCAGTGGAGAGGGGCAAGCGATGGGTACGGCGGAGGACACGGCCGGCGGCGAGACGCAGGCGTGGGGCGAGGTCACGCCCGACGCGGCACGGAGGCTGCTGGTCGCCGCGGTGGAGGCCTTCGCCGAGCGCGGGTACCACGCCACGACGACCCGGGACATCGCGGGCCGCGCGGGCATGAGCCCTGCAGCCCTCTACATCCACTACAAGACCAAGGAAGAGCTGCTCCACCGCATCAGCAGGATCGGCCACGCCAAGGCCCTGGAGATCCTCCGGACCGCGGGCCGCCGAGAGGGCACCGCGACCGACCGCCTCGCGGACGCGGTCAGCTCCTTCGTCCGCTGGCACGCGGGCGGCCGTACCACGGCCAGGGTCGTCCAGTACGAACTGGACTCCCTCGGTCCGGACGCCCGCGCCGAGATCCTCGCCCTGCGCCGCCAGTGCGACGCCGAGGTGCGCGGCATCATCGAGGACGGCGTGACATCCGGCGAGTTCGACGTCCTGGACGTCAAGGGCACGACCCTCGCCGTCCTCTCCCTCTGCATCGACGTGGCCCGCTGGTTCACCGTCGACGGCCCCATGACGCCCGACGAGGTCGGCGCGCTCTACGCCGACCTCGTACTGCGGATGGTGGGAGCGGCGAAGTAGCCGCTCAGAGGTAGTAGCGCGACACCGACTCGGCGACACACACCGGCTTGTCGCCACCCTCGCGCTCGACGCTGAAGGCGACGGTGACCTGGACGCCACCGGCGACGTCGTCGACCCCGGTGATCGTTGCGGTGGCCCGCAGTCGCGAGCCGACCGGCACGGGCGCGGGGAACCGCACCTTGTTGGTGCCGTAGTTGACCCCCATCTTCACGTTCTCGACCGTGATCAGCTGCGGCCCGAACAGCGGCAGCAGCGACAGGGTCAGATACCCGTGCGCGATGGTGGTCCCGAACGGCCCGGCGGCGGCCTTCTCGGGGTCGACATGGATCCACTGGTGATCGCCGGTGGCCTCGGCGAAAAGGTCGATCCGCTTCTGATCGACCTCCAGCCACTCGGTGTATCCCAGCTGCTCACCCACCGCGGCCTTCAGCTCGTCGGCCCCTGCGAACACCCTCGGCTCTGCCATGTCCCGCCTCCTCGTCCCGAACTCTAAGCGACTGCTTAGCATGGTCGGCCGCAGGGCCCGTGTCAACGGAGGCATGGGTAGGCTTCGAGGGGTGCCCCAGATTCCCGAGAAGATCCACGAACTCACGGTCGGCCAGCTCGCCGCCCGCAGCGGCGCCGCCGTCTCCGCCCTGCACTTCTACGAGTCAAAGGGCTTGATCACCAGCCGCCGCACCACCGGCAACCAACGCCGCTACCACCGCGACGCCCTCCGCCGGGTCGCCTTCGTCCGAGCCGCCCAACGCGTGGGCATCCCCCTCGCCACGATCCGCGAGGCCCTGGCCGAACTCCCCGAGGAGCGCACGCCCACCCGAGAGGACTGGGCCCGCCTCTCCGAGGCCTGGCGCTCCGAGCTGGACGAACGCATCAAGCAGCTCAACCGCCTCCGAGACCACCTCACCGACTGCATCGGCTGCGGTTGCCTCTCCCTGGACACCTGCGTCCTGTCCAACCCCGACGACGCGTTCGGCCAACGCCAGTCGGGCTCGAGGCTGCTGGTCGAACGATCGAGGAACGCGAGCAGGGCACAGCAGGAGGACGCGGACAGCTGCTTCTGACGAACACAAGCCAGGACGCACCCCGCACCGACGCACCCTCCCCAGCCGGCACGCACCCCGCGCTGGCGCACCGTCCTCAGCCGGGATGCACCCGCACCGACGCATCGTCCCCAGGCGGGACGTACCCGGCGCTGGCGGACCGTCCTCAGTCGGGATGCACCCGCACCGACGCATCGTCCCCAGGCGGGACGTACCCCGCGCTGGCGGACCGTCCTCAGTCGGGATGCACCCGCACCGACGCATCG
>NZ_JBSFUY010000015.1:0-81703 GCF_053592055.1 Streptomyces sp. NPDC002817 | reverse complement strand
GTCCCCAGGCGGGACGTACCCCGCGCTGGCACACCGCGCCCCCAGTCGGGGCACCGCCCGCGCTCGCGCAACGGCGAGCAGGGGACGTACCGGGGGGTGTCCGCCCGCAGCGTCGGGCGACCGACCAACGGCACAGCCCCAGCACGCAGCACCGCCCGACCGAGGACGGACACCCCCCGGTGCGGCACCGACCCCCGACGGCGATCAGTGCGCAACGCGAACCCCCACCGGACCCCGACGGGCCGCCGCAGGCATCCCCCCACCGGACCCCGACGGGCCGCCGCAGGCATCCCCCCACCGGACCGCGACGGGCCGCCGCAGGCATCCCCCCACCGGACCGCGACGGGCCGCCGCAGGCATCCCCCCACCGCCGGAGGCCACCGGCAGCCATTCACTCGAACTCGGTGCCACCCTTACGCGTCAGGTACGCGGGACTGACCGCCTTGGCGATCGCCCGCCCACCCGTAACCGGGCTGTACCGCTCGACAGCCGCCCGGATCACCACACCCTCACGCAGATGCAGCTCCCGCCCGGACACCGTCTCGCGCCCGCTCGCCAACGACAGCACCCGCTCGACGTCGTACGGCCCCTCGAAGAGCCGCGGCACCAACGGCAGCTCCCCGGCCAGCAGTTCCGCCGCATCCAACCACCGCACCACGCCATCGATCTCGGCGGAGACATCGAAGACGGCGAACCCGAGCGTGTCCCGCCGACCGTCCGCACCGTACGTCAGGTCCTGGACACCCGCCCCGTACACCTCCCCGAAGACCCCGACCCGCCGCGCCCCGAGCCGCGCGGCGAGCCGCGAGGCGGCCTCCGCCACACCGTGCCCACGCACCGCACGCCAGTACAGATTCCGCGGATCCTCCTTCAGCGCCAGCGACTTGGCACCGAAGCCCTTGGAGGACACGTACACCCGCGACGAGTCCGCGACATACGTCATCAGGCACGCCGACCCGTGCAGCTTCTCGGTCAGGACGACCGGCTCACCCGCGGCGAACACATCCGGATACCGCTGGATGTTCTCGATGTCCACCCAGGGCATGAGGTCAGGCGCGGACTCGACGTCACCGGCCATCGTCGGCGGCACGGGCGGCACCCACTTGACGACGCCCAGCCGTTCCGCGAAGTCCGTGCCGTCGGCGGCCGCCCGTACAAGGTCCACGTCCACGAGCGCGTTCGGCCGGCACACGATGCCCTGCGACAGTTCACCGCGCAGCCGGATCGCCTTGACCCGGTCCGACGCACTGCCCGCCAGCCGCCCGGTCAGCCCCAACTCCTCGATGAGCCCGCCCGGCAGCACGGCCTGCTCGGGGATGTACACGGCCACGTCACCGGTGCGATACGCACCCTTGGCGACGACGGCCCGATACAGGCCCACTTGGGCAAGCTCCAGCGCATCGGCGTTCGGATGCTCATGGACGGTCAGCACTTCGGCAGTGACGCGCAGCGTCGACATCTGGACCCCTCAACTCGACTCAGGTGCCTTTCATCGCCTCCAACTGTCCTTACGGGAAAGAGGTGGAGCGACCGGATTAGCCCCTGGTAACGTCGCGATCTTCGGCCGGCGGGACCGCCGCGCACGGAGTCCTGACGGGACGAACCATGTCCTCACCGCCCCTCGACGCCGCCCTCACGCGGATATCCACGGTCTTCCACGGCGCATCGAGCCCCGACGAGACCGGCTGCGGCTACTGCCACGCCCCCGAGGAGACCGCGTATCTGCGCACGCCGAACATCCCCGTCCCCCTGGATGTCGTGCAGTACTACCTCTTCGAGGTCTCCGACCACTTCGACGACCATGCCGCCGTCATGCGCCGCCTCCTGCCACAGGCGGCCCGCGCGATGGCCGACGGCACCCTGGGTTCGATCAACTACGGAGCCCACGGGCTGACCCGTGCGGACTGGCGTTCCTGGCCCCCGGAGCAGGCCGCCGCGATCGACGCGTTCCTGCGCGCCTGGTGGCAGGACGCCCTCACCGCACCCGACCCGCCCTACGGCATCGACGACATCTTCGACACCTGTGTCACGATCGCCGGAACGGTGACCCCGTTCCTCGACGACTGGCCCCGCACCCCGGTCGCCGACGCCCACCTCGGACACTGCGCCGATGTCTGGCTCTACGACCTGCTGTCCGACGCCTCCCCGTTCACCTGGTGGTACGACGGCAGCGAGGAGACCGGCGTCGCAGACCTGCGCACCTGGCTCTCCGGGCCCGGCGCCGTCCGCCTCCACGCCCAGGGCGAGCACGACCTCGCGACCCGTGCCGAACTCCTCGCCCTGCCCTACGACGACCGCTGGGCCCACCCGTACTGGACGAGCCCGGCAGCCACCAACTGAGCGTTGGAGGAGGCGGGTTCCCCGTCCGGCAGGACCAGTGTGTCCTCCAGCCCGATCCGCGTCGCGAGCCGCAGGCGCCCGGCCAGCCGCAGCACCGGCCACGCACCGCCGTCCTCACCGTGCAGCAGCACCGGGCGGCCGTGCGCGGCCCCCACCTCGGCCAACAGCGCACGCGCCGTGTCCTGGGCGGTCTCCGGCGACCCATCGGTCACCTCGGCCAGCACCCGCAGCACCCGGGGACCGAGCGGCGACACGGCGAACCGGGAGGCGCCGTCCGTCCCGGACCAGATGCCGGCCTCCACACCGACACCCCGCTCGATGAGCGCGGCCGCCAGCTCTTCCGCCCCCGGCTCGTGCCAGTTGACGGAGGCGTGATCGGGAAGCACGGTCCAGTCCCGCACCCGCTCCAGCCGCCGCGCGGGATCGGGTTCCGTCCAGGCGCCCGTGGTCACCCCGACCGGCACCGACACCCGGGCCCGTATGGCGTCGAGGGTCGCCGCGAGCACCCTGGGCGACAAGGTGTCGTCACCGCACGGAGACTTGGGGTGAACGTGAATGTCCGTGGCCCCGGCCGCGACAGCCGCGGCCGCAGACTCGGCCAGAGCCTCCGGTGACAGCGGCACAGCTGCTCCGTCGTTGGCCCCTCGGGGCCCGTTGAGACACACCTGAACCATGCCTCGATGGTGCCAGCCGCGAGGCACCGGTCACCGGCGGGGACCCACTGCCCGCATCAGTGCCGTACCGCGGTGGACCGCTCGAAGAGGGGGTGCGGCATCCCCGGCGCACCCCCGGTCGCTCCACTCGCTCAGGCGGACATCAGCAGCCGTCCACGCCGGGACGCCGCGAGGGCCTCGGACGTCAGCACCGGACGCGGCACCACGACCCCGCAGTCCGTGCACACCGGGCCCGAGGAGGGTTCGTGGGCCAGGTCGTACATCCAGGTCAGCCGCTCTCCGCTGCACACCGGGCACACCGAGCCCGGCTTGCGCTCCAACGCGGAGATCAGCCTGCGCAGCACCTCGGCCAGCGGTTCACGGGGGTGGAGCCGCGGGTCGTCGCACCACGCGACACCGAAACCGCCCCAGGTCAGCCGGTGCCAGTCGTCGACACTGCCCGGCCTGCGCAGCCCGTCGTGCTTCTCCTTCTTGCGCCGCTCGGCGAACTCGACCTCGTAGGCCAGCCAGACCGAACGCGCCTCTTCCAGTTCGTCCAACGCGGCCACGAGCCGCGCCGGGTCGGGGGACCGGTCCTCAGGACCGAAACCGGCCCGGGAGCACAGATGGTCCCAGGTCGCCCTGTGCCCGTAGGGGGCAAAACGCTCCAGGCACTTACGCAGCGAGTAGCGTCGCAGCGCCAGATCGCATCGCGGATCTCGCACCTGTCTCGCCAGACTCCGGAAACCGGCCATCGCCCTGCACCTCCGTCACACCTGCACCTGTACTTCGGTCACTTCGGCGTCGTCGCTTCGGACGTCGCCGAATAGACGTATCGACACGCGATTCGGCTCCATCCGATTTCCGATGCCTCCCATCAGCCTCCGGACCGGCTACCAAAACTTGACGCATGTTCATCTTCAAACCCGGGGATACCGCCGGTAACGCCTGACTCAACTCCCTTCGGTAGGAGCCGCCATGCCTCGGCGTACCTCGCGCACCGCACTCGACAGACTGAGAACTCCCGGCAGGGTCACCGGGTTCCTGAAGACCGCTTCCGTATGCGCCCTGATTGCAGGTCTTTTGTCCCCGCTTGGTCAAGCGGCCGCGGCCGCCGAAGCGACGGCCGCCAACGACTACTGCGGCAGTCAGTGCTCCGACATCCTGCCGCCCGGCCAGAACGGCAACGCCACCCTCGCCCAGATCCTCCTCAACCAGGCCTTCGGCACCCAGCCCGAGCACGCCGAGGACCAGCTCGGCCCCTACGCCAACCTGGCCAAGGGCTACCCGTCGCTGACCAACGCCACGATCAACAACTTCTTCAACGACGCCTCCTTCGGCGTCCCGTCCGATCAAGTCGCCTCCACTCTCAACCCCGGTGGCCGCAGCGACGTGACGATCGTCCGTGACAAGAAGACGGGCGTGCCGCACATCACCGGTACCACCAGATACGGCACTGAGTACGGAGCGGGCTATGCGGCGGCTCAGGACCGGCTGTGGCTCATGGATGTCTTCCGCCACGTCGGCCGCGGCCAGCTGACCACCTTCGCCGGCGGAGACCCCTCCAACCAGGGCCTCGAGCAGCAGTTCTGGCGCAACGCCCCCTACACCGAGGCCGATCTGCAGGCCCAGATAGACAACGCCGTCGCCAATGCCGGGGCCCGCGGCCAGCAGGCCCTCGCCGACGTCAACGCCTACGTCGCCGGCATCAACGCCTACATCGACGCCTCCGAGAGCGGCCGCTACTTCCCGGGCGAGTACGTCCTGACCGGCCACAAGGACTCCGTCACCAACGCCGGCACCATCGAGCACTTCAAGACCACCGACCTGGTCGCGCTGGCCTCGGTGATCGGCGCGCTGTTCGGTTCCGGAGGCGGCGGCGAGGTCAACAACGCGCTCTCACTGCTCGCGGCGCAGGAGCAGTACGGCGTCACGGAGGGCACGAAGGTCTGGGAGTCCTTCCGCGAGCGCAACGACCCGGAGGCCGTCGTCACCGTTCACGACAAGAGCTTCCCGTACGCCACCAAGCCGGCCGACCCGCAGGGCGGGGCGCTGCCGGACGCCGGCTCGGTGACCACCGAGCCGCTGGTCTACGACCCCACGGGCACCGGTGCGGGGCAGAGCGCCTCCGCGGCCTCCGCGGCGGCGACCGCGACCGCTCTCAGCTCGGCCAGGCGCGGTATGTCCAACGCCCTCGTCGTCGGCGGCAAGCACACCGCCAGCGGCCACCCGGTCGCCGTGTTCGGCCCGCAGACCGGCTACTTCGCACCTCAGCTGCTCATGCTCCAGGAGATCCAGGGCCCGGGCCTCAGCGCCCGCGGTGCCTCCTTCGCGGGCCTGAGCATGTACGTCGAACTCGGCCGCGGCCAGGACTACGCGTGGAGCGCCACGACCTCCGGCCAGGACATCATCGACACCTACGCCGTCGAGCTGTGCCAGGACGACTACCACTACCTGTACCACGGCACCTGTACGGCGATGGAGAAGATCGAGCAGAAGAACTCCTGGGCCCCGACCACCGCCGACGACACCGCCGCGGGCTCGTACACGATGCGGGTCTGGCGCACGAAGTACGGGCCCGTCGAGTACCGGGCGACGGTCGGCGGCAAGAAGGTCGCCTACACCACCCTGCGCTCGTCGTTCATGCGCGAGGCCGACTCGATCATCGGCTTCCAGATGCTGAACGACCCGGACTACGTGAAGAGCCCGGAGACCTTCCAGAGCGCGGTGCAGCACATCAACTACACCTTCAACTGGTTCTACGCCGACTCCTCGCACACCGCCTACTACAACAGCGGCGACAACCCGGTGCGCGCCACCGGCGTCGACGCCGACTTCCCGGTGTGGGCGCGGTCGGCGTACGAATGGCAGGGCTGGAACCCGACGACGAACGCGGCGACCTACACGCCCGCCTCGGCCCACCCCAACTCCATCGACCAGGACTACTACATCTCCTGGAACAACAAACAGGCCGCCGACTACTCGACCGCGCCCTGGGGCGACGGGTCCGTGCACCGCGGCAATCTGCTCGAGGACCGGGTGAAGAAGCTGGTCACCGCGGGTGGCGTGACCAGGGCCGCGCTGGTGAAGGCGATGGCCGACGCGGCCCTGGCCGACCTGCGCGCGGAGGACGTGCTGCCGGACCTGCTGAAGGTGATCAACAGCAGTACGGTCACCGACTCCACGGCCGCGGCCGCGGTGAGCAAGCTCCAGACCTGGCTCACGGCGGGCGGAAAGCGCACGGAGACGTCGGCGGGTTCGAAGGCGTACGCCAACGCCGACGCGATCCGCATCCTCGACGCGTGGTGGCCGCTGCTGGTGAAGGCCGAGTTCGAACCCGGACTCGGCACCGGCCTGTACACGGCCATGACCGCCAACCTGCCCGTCGACGAGGCTCCGTCCGCCGCGCACGGTCCGACCGGCGCGCACGCGGGCAGCTCCTTCCAGTACGGCTGGTGGTCCTACGTCGACAAGGACATCCGCGCGGTGCTCGGTGAGACGGTGCAGGGTCCGCTGGCGCAGAAGTACTGCGGCGGCGGCAGCCTGAGCGCCTGCCGGGACATCCTGATCAGCACCCTGAAGACGGCGGCCGGCAAGACCGCGGCCCAGGTCTACCCGGGCGACGACCTGTGCGCGGCGGGCAACCAGTGGTGCGCCGACTCGATCGTCCAGCGCACCCTGGGCGGCATCAAGCACTACAACATCAGCTGGCAGAACCGGCCGACCTACCAGCAGGTCGTGGAGTTCACCTCACACAGGTGACCTGACAGCGGCGGCGGGTCAGCGGACGCGGCCCGCCGCCAGCACCAGGCGCGCCAGCTCGTGGTGCACGATGTCGCTGTGCGCCCCGGCCGGCGCCCCGCCGCGTTTGACCACCTCGGCCGTGTCGATGTTGACGCACCCCGAGGTGGGCAGCGTCGCCCGCAGCGCGTCGGCGAGCTTCCACGCACGCGTGCCCGGCACCGCCTGCACCCCGTCGAAGCCCATCGCGCCCCACTTGGCGCCCAGCATCCGCCCGACGTCCGCCCCGGCGGCCCCCTGCGCGTCCCCGGCCATCCGTGAGGCCAGCGGGTACATCGTGCCCAGCGCGGAGTCGTGGCGGGAGAAGCAGCACACCAGAGGACCGTCGATCCGGTTCTGCTGACCCTGCAGCACGCCTCCCGCGCGCGTGTCGTGCGGCAGCCGGGACGCGAACGCGTAGTGGGAGAAGGCCCCTTGGAGCAGCGTCACGGACTTCACCGTGCGCACCCCCTCGGGCAGCCCGCGCAGCGCGAACGACACCAGACGCCCGCCGAAGCTGTGCCCGACCAGATGGACCCGCACCTCGGGTGCCTTCGCGGCGAGTTGCCCGATCACCCGCCCCAGACCGCGCTCGCCGACCGTTCCCGCGCGCCGTTTCATGGCGTAGTACGTCGCCTGCCGCAGCAGTTCGTGGGCGCCGTCCCAGGGATTGGGGATCGTGAACCCCGCCGTCCCGTCCGTCGATTCGAGGTGCGCCAGCGTCCGTGCGAAGTCCTCGCAGACCGCTGTCACGGGCCCGGAGAACATGTCCGGCTCGCTCTGCGGCACCCCCTCCGCCAGGGTGTCCGCCCCGAACAGGGCCTGCGGCCCCGGCGGTACCAGCTCGACCAGCATCCGCACCAGCCGGCCGAACTCCTCCAGCTCGGCCTCCTCGCGCGGCTGCTGGTCCAGCAGCCGCGTGATCTGCTCGACGACGGTCGCCCGGCCGGGGAACGTCTCCAGGAGCGCGTGCCGGGTGTCCTTGTCGAGCACCGGACGCCGGGCGGACTCGGCCGCCACGGATCGCGGGAAGTCCGGGATCGGCTCGTCGGAGAACCGCATCGACGGCCACACCACACCCACGAACCCGAGGCGGGCGTTCGGGGCGAGCGCCGGGATCGGCTCGAAGAAGCGGCTGTAGAGCCGGGTCGCGCCGGAGCGGTCGCTGTTCCAGCCGTGCGCGAAGACGATCAGATCCCGGACCTTGCGCTCCGCCACACCGGCGATGAGCCGCTCGCGCCGCTGGCCGTCCGGATCGCCGTCCGAGTCGAAGGTCAGCTCCCAGTACGGACTCACACTCATCGCCGGATCCGCCATGACAGGCCCCCTTGTCCCCCGAAGTGGTGCGATGCGGTCGCATCGTCCTGCCAGGGGGCGAAGTTGGCCATACTCAACGGCTCAACCATCGGGGGATCATCTGTACAGGAGGTACTCCCTACGGGTCGCCCGGAACGCCGCCAGCTCCTCCCGCCAGCCCGCCACGACCTCGTCGGGGCCGGCCCCCGCGTCGATCGCGGTACGCACCCGGGTGGAGCCCGTCAGCTTGTCGATCCAGTTGTCGGGCCGCCAGGCGAAGCCGCTCCACACCCGTTTCGCGGTCACCAGCAGGGCGATTCCGGTGCGCACGGGGTCGTAGGCCGCCCGGTCGTGCACATGGATCTGCACACCGCCGATGGTCTTGCCCTGGAACTTGGAGAACGTCGGAGCGAAGTACGCCTCCCTGAAGTGCACGCCCGGCAGCGCGAGTTCGCCCGCGGCCGCGGCCCAGCGTCCGTCGACGCCCTCCGCGCCGAGCAGTTCGAAGGGCCGGGTGGTCCCGCGTCCCTCCGACAGGTTGGTGCCCTCGAAGAGACACGTCCCCGAGTACACCAGCGCGGTGTCCGGGGTGGGCATGTTGGGGCTCGGCGGCACCCAGGGCAGCCCGGACGTGTCGTAGAACTCCGACCGCTTCCACCCGGTCATGAGTACGGTCTCCAGGGCCACCGGCGCGGTGAGGAACTCCCCGTTGAACAGCCGCGCCAGCTCCGCGACGGTCATGCCGTGCGCCTGTGAGATGGGCTGTCGCCCCACGAAGGTGGCGAACTCCTTGTGCAGGACGGGGCCCTGGGCCGCGCGCCCGGTCACCGGGTTCGGCCGGTCCAGCACCACGAACCGCTTGCCCGCCAGCTGGGCGGCCTCCATGCAGTCGTACAGCGTCCAGATGTACGTGTAGAAGCGCGCGCCCACGTCCTGGATGTCGAAGACGACGGTGTCGACGCCGGAGGCGGTGAAGATGTCGGCGAGTGGTTGCCCGCTCTTCAGGTACGTGTCGTAGACGGGCAGCCCGGTCGCCGGGTCGTCGTAGCGGCCCTCGGATCCTCCTGCCTGGGCGGTGCCCCGGAAGCCGTGCTCGGGGCCGAACACGGCGATCAGGTTCACACGGTCGTCGGCGTGCATGACGTCGACGATGTGGCGGGCGTCCCGGGTGATGCCGGTGGGATTGGTGACGATGCCGACGCGGCGGCCTTCGAGGAGCGCGTACCCGTCGGCCGCCAGCCGCTCGAAGCCGGTACGGAGTGGGCGATGTCGCTCGGCCGCGGAGGCGGGCGGTGCGCTGGAGAATGCCGTTGCTGCCGTGGTCGCTGCGAGGAGAGCTCGTCTGGATAGGCGCATGGGGGGCACGGTATTGCTCCCGCGGGCCGTGCGGAACGACCTCACCCCTTCCTTGATACATACCGACTGGTTAGTCTGGTCATCTCCGCAGAGCCGAAGTCGAAGGAGACCGATGGTGGAAGCCGTGCAGGGTGCTGGTGTCGTCGTCACGGGGGCCGGAGGGGGTATCGGTGCCGCCCTTGCCCGGCGGTTCGCCACCGAGGGGGCCCGCGTTGTCGTCAATGACCTGGACGGCGAGCGTGCCAAGGCCGTCGCCGAGGAGATCGGCGGTATCGCTGTGCCCGGCGATGCCTCCGCCATCGTCGGCGAGGCCCGGGACGCGCTCGGCGGGACCATCGACGTGTACTGCGCCAACGCCGGTGTCGCCTTCGGCGGGCCCGAGGTGGATGATCTCGGCGACGCCAAGGCCTGGGAACTCTCCTGGGACGTCAACGTCATGGCACACGTGCGTGCCGCTCACGAACTGCTCCCCGCCTGGCTGGAGCGGGGCAGCGGACGGTTCGTGTCCACCGTGTCCGCCGCCGGGCTGCTCACCATGATCGGGGCGGCGCCCTACAGCGTCACCAAGCACGGCGCGTACGCCTTCGCCGAGTACCTGTCGCTGACCTACCGCCACCGGGGGATCAAGGTCCACGCCATCTGTCCGCAGGGCGTGCGCACGGACATGCTCTCGGCCACCGGCAGCGCGGGAGACCTGGTGCTCAAGCCGACGGCCGTGGAGCCCGAGGACGTCGCGGAGGCCCTCTTCAAGGGCATCGCCGAGGACCGCTTCCTGATCCTGCCGCACCCCGAGGTCGCCGAGTACTACCGGGCCCGGGCCGCCGACCCCGACCGCTGGCTGGGCAACATGAACCACCTCCAGCAGAAGTGGGAGGAGGCCCGGTGACCGAGTCCCTGTACGCCGCCAAGCCCTGGGTCGCCCTGCTCAACGACGCCCAGCGCGCTCCCATAGCGCCCGACGACTCCCTCGTGCACGCCCTGCGCAGGGTCGTCGCCGAGGCCCCGGACCGCGCTTTCCTCGCCTACTTCGACGGCCGCCTCACCTACCGCGAGATCGACGAGCTCAGCGACTCCGTCGCCGGGCACCTCGCCGCGCGCGGCCTGGAGCGGGGCGACCGGGTGGCGATCCTGCTGCAGAACTCCCCGCACTTCGTCATCGCCCTGCTGGGCGCGTGGAAGGCGGGCGCGACCGTCGTGCCCGTCAACCCCATGTACAAGTCGGGGGAGGTCACCCACGTCCTGCGGGACGGCGAGGTGGCCGCGCTGATCTGTTCCGACCGGGCCTGGGAGTCGTATCTGCGCGAGACGGCGGCGGACTCGCCGGTGCGGATCGTGCTGACCGGCTGCGAGCTGGACTTCCAGACCCGCGACGACGCGCGCGTGCTGGCCTTCGAGCGGCTGCCGCGGGCCGCCGACGCCGACGACCTGGCCGCCGTGGCCCGCGCGGGCCGCCAGGCGCCCGAGGGCCGTGACCCGGACCCGGCCGGCATCGCGCTCATCAGCTACACCTCGGGCACCAGCGGCGCCCCCAAGGGCGCCACCAACACGCACGGCAACATCATGTGCAACGCCGAGCGGCAGCGCACGGGCCTGGCCCTTCCGGACGCGCCCGTGTACTACGCGCTGGCGCCGCTGTTCCACATCACCGGGATGGTGTGCCAGCTCGGTGCCTGCCTCAACAGCGCGGGCACGCTGGTGCTGACGTACCGCTTCGAGGCGGGTGTCGTGCTGGAGGCGTTCGCCGAGCACCGGCCGCACTACACGGTCGGCCCCTCGACGGCCTTCATGGCGCTCGCCGCCCACCCGGACGTCACCCGCGAGCACTTCTCCTCCTTCGTCAACATCTCCTCCGGCGGTGCCCCGCTGCCGCCCGCCCTGGTGGAGAAGTTCCGGGCGGGCTTCGGGCCGTACATCCGCAACGGCTACGGGCTCACCGAGTGCACCGCGCCCTGCGCCTCCGTGCCGCCCCAGCTGGAGGCGCCCGTCGATGCGGTGTCCGGGACGCTGGCCGTGGGCCTGCCGGGGCCCCAGACGGTCGTAAGGATCGTCGACGACCGGGGCGCCGAGGTGCCCTTCGGCGAGCAGGGCGAGATCCTCGTGCGCGGCCCGCAGGTCGTGCCCGGCTACTGGCGGCGCCCCGAGGCCACCGCCGAGACCTTCCCGGACGGCGAACTGCGCACCGGCGACATCGGCTTCATGGACGAGCGGGGCTGGCTCTACGTCGTCGACCGCAAGAAGGACATGATCAACGCGTCCGGCTTCAAGGTGTGGCCGCGCGAGGTCGAGGACGTGCTGTACACCCATCCGGCGGTACGCGAGGCGGCCGTCGTCGGCGTGCCGGACGGGTACCGCGGGGAGACCGTCAAGGCGTACATCAGCCTGCGTCCGGGCGCCGACACGGACCCGGATGAACTCGCGGTGTACTGCAAAGAGAGACTGGCCGCCTACAAATACCCGAGGCAGGTGGAGATCCTGCCGGACCTGCCGAAGACGGCGAGTGGGAAGATCCTCCGGCGGGAACTGCGTTCCCGCAGGCAGAACGAGCAGTAGCGAACGGAAAAGCAGGAGGCGGCACAGTGCCCAGGACGACCGACGGAGACGGTACGCCCGTCCCGCAGCGGCTGCTGGCCGCCGCCACCCGGCTCTTCGCCGAACGGGGCTACGACCGCACCTCCGTGCAGGAGATCGTCGAGGCGGCCGGCGTCACCAAGGGGGCGCTGTACCACTACTTCGGCTCGAAGGACGACCTCCTGCACGAGGTGTACGCGCGGGTGCTGCGCGTCCAGCAGGAGCGCCTCGACGCCTTCGCGAGTTCCGACGAGCCGATCGAGAAGCGGCTGCGCGGTGCCGCGGCGGACGTCGTCGTCACGACGATCGAGAACCTCGACGACGCGATGATCTTCTTCCGCTCCATGCACCATCTGAGCCCGGAGAAGAACAAGCAGGTACGCGCCGAGCGCCGGCGCTACCACGAGCGGTTCCGCGCGCTCGTCGAGGAAGGCCAGGAAGCGGGCGTCTTCTCGAAGGCGACCCCGGCCGACCTGGTGGTGGACTACCACTTCGGCTCGGTCCACCACCTGTCGACCTGGTACCGCCCCGACGGTCCGATGAGCTCGCAGGAGGTCGCCGACCACCTGGCCGACCTGCTGTTGAGAGCCCTGCGCCCCTGAGCGCACGAGGACATGGGTAAGGGGCGGTCGCCAAGGGCGACCGCCCCTTACCACTCACCTCACAGGTACTTCTTCAGCTCCCGCCGCGCCAGCGACCGCTGGTGCACCTCGTCCGGCCCGTCGGCGATCATCAGCGTCCGGGCGCCGGCGTACAGCTCGGCCAGCGGGAAGTCCTGGCTGACGCCACCCGCGCCGTGCAGCTGGATCGCCCGGTCGATGATGTCGACCACCGCACGCGGCGTGGCGATCTTGATGGACTGGATCTCCGTGTGGGCGCCCCGGTTGCCGACGGTGTCCATCAGCCAGGCCGTCTTCAGCACGAGGAGCCGCAGCTGCTCGACGGTCACGCGCGCGTCGGCGATCCAGTTGTGCACCACGCCCTGCTGGGCCAGCGCCTTGCCGAAGGCCGTACGGGACACCGCCCGGCGGCACATCAGTTCGATCGCCCGCTCCGCCATGCCGATCAGCCGCATGCAGTGGTGGATCCGGCCCGGACCGAGGCGGGCCTGGGCGATGGCGAAGCCGCCGCCCTCCTCGCCGATCAGGTTCGACACCGGCACGCGCGCGTGGTCGAAGACCACCTCGGCGTGGCCGCCGTGGGAGTGGTCCTCGTAGCCGAAGACCTGCATCGCCCTCTTGACCGTGACGCCCGGGGTGTCACGGGGGACCAGGATCATCGACTGCTGGCGGCGGATGTCCTCGCCGTCCGGGTCCGTCTTGCCCATCACGATGAAGATCTTGCAGTCCGGGTTCATCGCCCCGGAGATGTACCACTTGCGGCCCGTGACGACGTACTCGTCGCCCTCCCGCTCGATGTACGTGGTGATGTTGGTGGCGTCCGAGGAGGCCACCTCCGGCTCGGTCATCGCGAACGCCGAGCGGATCTCACCGGCAAGGAGCGGCTCCAGCCACTGCTTCTTCTGCTGCTCGTCACCGAACTGCGTCAGCACCTCCATGTTGCCGGTGTCCGGCGCCGCGCAGTTCAGCGCGGTCGGCGCGAGCTGCGGGGAGCGGCCGGTGATCTCGGCGAGGGGCGCGTACTGCAGGTTGGTCAGCCCGGCACCGTACTCGGAGTCCGGCAGGAAGAGGTTCCACAGGCCCTGCCTGCGCGCCTCTGCCTTCAACTCCTCCACCACGGCCGGGGTGTCCCACGGCGACGCCAGCTGCGCGCGCTGCTCCTCGGCGACGGCCTCGGCGGGGTAGACGTGCTCGTCCATGAAGGCGAGCAGCTTGGCGCGCAGTTCCTCGGTGCGTGCGTCGAACGCGAAGTCCATGGCGGATCAGCCTTCCTGAAGGGTGGTCAGGCCGTGCGAGATGAAGACGGGGACGAGGTCGCCGATGCGGTCGAAGCCGTGACCGACCGTCTGGCCCAGGGTGTAGCGGTAGTGGATGCCCTCGAGGATCACGGCGAGCTTGAACCAGGCGAACGCCGTGTACCAGGAGACCTTGGAGACATCGCGCCCCGACCGGGCCGCGTACCGCTCGATCAGCTCGGCCGGATCCGGGTGCCCGGGGGCCGCGGCGGTGGTGGAGACGGGGGAGTCGGGCAGCGCGAGCGGCATGCTGTACATGACCAGCAGACCGAGGTCGGTGAGCGGGTCACCGAGGGTCGACATCTCCCAGTCGAGGATCGCCTTGATGCTGTCGTCGTCACCGATCAGCACGTTGTCGAGCCGGTAGTCGCCGTGGATCACGGTCGCCTCGGGGGACGTCGGCAGCTGCCGGCCGAGCGCCGCGTGCAGCTCGTCGATGCCGGCCAGCTCACGGTTGCGGGAGGCGTCCAGCTGCTTGCCCCAACGGCGCAGCTGACGGTCCAGGAAGCCCTCGGGGCGCCCGAAGTCCGCGAGTCCCACCTCGGCAGGGTCCACCGCGTGCAGTTCGACGAGCGTGTCCACCAGGGACAGCACCGCGCCCCGGGTGCGCTCCGGGCCGAGCGGGACAAGCTGGTCGGCGGTGCGGTACGGAGTGCCCTCGACGAACTCCATGACGTAGAACGGCGACCCGAGCACCTCCTCGTCCTCGCACAGCAGCACGGGCCGCGGCACCGGAACGTTCGTCGGATGCAGGGCGCTGATCACCCGGTGCTCGCGCTTCATGTCGTGCGCGGTGGCCAGGACATGGCCGAGCGGAGGCCGTCGTACGACCCACTTCGACGTGCCGTCGGAGAGCGCGTAGGTGAGGTTCGACCGTCCGCCCTCGATCAGCCGGCCGGTCAGGGGGCCGTGGACCAGTCCGGGCCGCTCGCGGTCGAGCAGGCCGCGCAGCCGGTCGAGGTCGAGTCCGGGCGGATGGTCGGGGCTCATGCATCGCTCCTACGGCAGACGAACGGTTCCCGACTCATGATGCCGACCGGTCGGTATGTCGTCCAGTGTGTAGTGCGAACGTGATCTGAGCCACCCTAGGACGCCACCCTAGGCCGACAGCTCCCCGCGCGGTGCGTCGGGGAGCTGTCGGCGATGCTTCTCGGTCAGGCGATGTCAGGTCACGGCCGGGTCAGTGCCGGGTCAGTGGTCGTCCCAGTGGCCGTCGTGGCGGGCGTGCCGGTGCCCGTCGTGCAGATAGTCGACGTGGTCACCGTGCAGCACGCTCTCGTGGCCGCAGGCGTCCCCGTGCGTGTGCTCGTGACCGTCGTGGGTGACGTGCCCGCCCGGCTCGCACTCGTCCCAGTGGCCGCCGTGCTCGCGGTGCAGATGCCCGCCGTGCGCGTAGTCGACGTGGTCCCCGTGCGGCACCTCGGTGTGGCCGCAGTCGGGGCCGTGGACGTGTGCGTGGGAGGTGTGTTCCTGGTGGAGGGTGGTCATGCTGCTCACCTTCGGAGATGTTGCCGATGCCGTCGGAAAGGCTGCCACGCGAACGCCGCATATCCGGGCATCCCGCTTGCGTGGCGTCCGAGTACCCCGGAGGGTCGGTGCCATGAAAGGCATCAGCTACTCACGCTACGGCGGACCCGAGGTCCTCGCATACGGGGACGTGCGCGACCCCAAGGTCGGGGTCGACGCGGTGCTGGTCAAGGTCCGGGCGGCGGCGGTCAACCCGGTCGACTGGCACGCCCGCGAGGGGCACCTCGACCGGATCCTCGACCCCGTCTTCCCGGTGGTCCCCGGCTGGGACGTCTCCGGGGTCGTGGTCGGACTCGGAGTGTCCGTCACGGAGTTCGCCGTCGGTGACGAGGTCATCGGATACGTCCGTGAGGACTTCCTCTCCCGGGGCACCTTCGCCGAGTACGTGGCCGCCCCCGTGCGCACCCTCGCCCGCAAGCCCCGCAACCTCTCCTTCGAGGAGGCGGCCGGCCTGCCGCTGGTGGGACTCACCGCCTACCAGGTGCTGGTGAAGGCGCTCCAGGTCAAACGCGGCGAGACGGTCCTGGTGCACGCGGCGGCGGGGGGCGTGGGCTCCGTCGCCGTACAGCTGGCCCGCCACTTCGGCGCCCGGGTCATCGGTACGGCGAGCCAGGGCAACCACGACTTCGTCCGCGGCCTCGGCGGCGAGCCCGTCGAGTACGGCGAGGGCCTGGCCGAACGGGTGCGCGGGCTGGCCCCCGAGGGCGTGGACGCGGTGTTCGACACGATCGGCGGCGAGACGCTGACGGTCTCGGCGAACCTGCTGGCACCCGAGGGCCGCCTGGTGTCCATCGCGGACGGTGAGGTCGTCGGATACGGCGGCCGCTACTACTGGGTGCGCCCGGATGCAGAGGACCTTCAGCGGCTGTCCGAACTCGCGGATCAGGGTGTGGTGTCGGTGCATGTGTCGCAGACGTTCCCGCTGGAGCGGACGGCGGAGGCGCAGCGGCTGAATCAGGAGGGACGGACCCGGGGGAAGATCGTGGTGACGGTCGACTGGGAGGCCGAGGGGGAGGGCGGGGTGGGCTAGAGGGAGCTAGAACACCAGGGCGGCCCCGCACGCGGCCATCGCCACGGTGCACAGGACGGCCGCCATGGCGTGGCGCGGGGCGATCGCGGAGGGGGTTTCGGCGGTGGCGAGGGCGCGGATACGGCGGTGCGCGAGCAGCAGGAAGCCCAGCCACAGGACGCAGGCCAGCGCGCAGGCGACGACCCCGGAGGCGGACGGGCCGCCGTGCAGCGCGGTCTTGACGGCGAGTACGGCGGAGACGGTGCCGGAGAGGGTCGTACGGCGCCAGGCGAGCCGGGTGCGCTCGGGCTGGAGTCCGGGGTCCCGTTCCTCGGTGGCCGGGGTGCTCACCCCTCCCACCCGACAAGGACGACGAAGACCATCGCGACGGCGACGACCGCCACGACGACGCTCAGCACCGCCGGGAACCGTGACACGGGCAGATCCTCACCCCGGCGCATCGCCCGCTCGCACCGCATCCAGTGATTGACCGCGCGCAACGAGCACAGCACCCCGGCCCCGAGCAGCGCGAGCGCCAGCCCGACCCGCCACCCCCAGCGCAGATCCGGCAGGAACTGGTCCACCGCGAACCCGCCGCCGATGAGCGCGAGCGCGGTCCGCAGCCAGGCCAGAAAGGTGCGCTCATTGGCGAGCGAGAACCGGTAGTCGGGCGTCCTGCCGTCCTCCCGAATCGCCTCGGGCGCGAACCAGAGCCGGACGTTCCGTGCAAAATCGATCACGCTCCGGACCCTACCGGGCGTCCGGCCCGGATCAGCCGCCCGCCCGGTAGGCCCGCAGTCGCTCGTACGCGTCCAAGCCGTCCGGTACCCACTCCCACTCCGGCAGCCGTCGCTCCACCTCCTCCTCCGGGAGGAAGTCGTGCCACGCGACCTCCTCGACCTGAGGATTCACCGGCAGATCGCAGCGGACCTCGTACACCGCCGACCACCAGGTCCGCCCGGCGCCGTCGTCGTACAGGAACTTGAAGAGGAACTCGGGGGAGGGGAGGCCGGAGACGCCCAGCTCCTCCTCCGCCTCCCTCAGCGCCGCGTCGTCGTAGGTCTCGCCCGCGCCGACCACTCCGCCGACCCACATGTCGTACAGGGAGGGGAAGACCAGCTTGGTCGGGGTGCGGCGGTGGACGAAGAGACGGCCGGTGGCGTCCCGGACCTGGATGAAGGCGCAGCGGTGACGCAGCCCCTGGGCGTACGCCGCACCGCGGGGGGACTGCCCGATGACCTGGTCGTTCTCGTCGACGATGTCGAGGATCTCGTCAGCAGAGCTCATGGGTCCATCCAAGCAGGGTGTCCCCACGCGGCCGCCCCGCGCCCCAGGAAGATCAGTTCGGTTGCAGATCCCGTGCCCGCACCGGTCGCTGCGCCGCTCCGCACGGCATCGCCGGATGCAGCCCCAGCAGCACGATCCCGACCACGACCGCGGCGAGCCCCGCCGCCTCCCACGCGAGCGCCCCCGCGTCGGTGCGCAGCCGGTCGCCCAGGAAGCCCACGCCGCAGATGATCCCGGCGAGGGGCTGGGCGGCGGTGAGGGCGGGGAGCGACATCCGCAGGGAGGCCGTCTCGAAGGCGCTCTGGACCAGTACCAGGCCGGTCACGCCGAGCACCAGCACCGCGTACGGCTGCCAGCCGGTGAGGACGTGCACGAGGCCGCCCTCGGAGAGCCGCTCGCCGCTCACCCGCGTCAGCGCGTCCTGCACGCCGTACAGCAGTCCGGCCGCCACCGCGAGCAGCGCCGGCCCCGCGACCAGCCGGGACCGCTTCGCGTACGTCGTCAGCAGCAGCGCGAGACCGATCATCGCTCCGATGATCAGCCAGTGCCGGAACGGGTCCGTGACCGCCGTACCGCCGCGCGGCTCGCCCGCCACGATGAACGCCGTTACGCCGCCCGCGAGGAGCAGCAACCCCGCCCAGCCCTGGCGGCCCAGCGACTGCTTGGTCTGGTGGCGGGAGAGGGCCATCGCGAACAGCAGGTTCGTCGCCAGCAGCGGCTCCACCAGGGAGATCTCGCCCTGGCCCAGCGCGATGGCGCCGAGGACCATGCCGGCCGCCATGAGCGCGATACCGCCGAGCCAGCGAGGCACCTTGACCAGGTCCAGGAGGAGGCGGGGCGAGAGGAAGTCGTTCAGGGGTGCCCGCTGAGCCACGTTCTGCTGGAGGACGAAACCGAAGCCCAGGCAGCAGGCGGCGCTCACGGCGAGAACCAGAACAAGAACCGACACGCTGCGTACCTCGATCATCGGGCCGGGCTACGGGGCGGGTTAGGGGCCGACTTTAGCGCCCTCGGGCCCGGCTTGCTCCTCGGAGTACCCGGAACCGGGCAGTTGACTCGGTCACCCCGTACGACCTTCCGGCCATGGTGCGGGGGCGGGGCCCATGGCGCCATGGCGTACGCCACACATGTGCCCGGCGACCTGCCGTTCATGATCACAACTGCCCCTCCAGTCACGACAGTTGAACCGTGTAACACCCGTCCCAGCCTTGACGAGAAGCATTGGCTGCGGGTTTGCTGTCCGTGACCATCTGCCCACGCAACGAACTACGACGTCGAGCAACGTCGCGTGAGGAAGTCTCCGCGGTGTCTCCACCCCCACCACCACTGGGCCGCAGTCGAAGACGCGCGGCCCAGGCCTTCGACGCCGCCCTCGACGACGCCGAACTCGTCTCCGCCCGCTCCGCCCTGGCCCAGGGCCGCTGGCAGGCCGCCCGTTCCCTGATCGCCCAGTCCGGGGACGAGTGGGATCTGCGCGGCCACCGGGTGACCGTCCTCGCCCTGGAGCCGTACAGCGCCGCCTGGACCCGCGACTGGCTGCTCGCCGAACCCGAGTCCGCCGACGCCCCGGTCCTGCTCGCCCTCGCCCAGGTCCAGCGCGCCCTGCGCGGCAAGGAGAAGCCGGACCGCGCCCGCGAGGCCTGCCGGACCGCCGCCGAGCGTGCCCCCGCCGACCCCACCCCCTGGCTGGGCCTGCTCATGCTGGAGCAGGGCACGGCCGGTGCCGGGAGCGCCGTCCGGATCTTCGAGGAGGTCCGCCGCCGCTACGCCGACCACCACCACGCCCACCATCTGATGGTCGCCCGGCTCGCCGAGCACCGCGCCGACGCCGGCCCGGACCCGCTGCACGAGGTCTACGACTTCGCCAACTGGGCCGCCGAACAGGCCCCCGCCGACTCCCCGCTCGCGATCCTCCCGGTCATCGCCCACGCCGAGCGCTACCGCGTCCTCGCCACCGCCGGCCACGAGCCCCCCGACCCGGCCGCCTCCGGCCACTGGGTCGGCCGCCGGGCCCGCCAGGTGATGAAGGCCGCCTTCGACTGGTGGCTGGAGTGGGAGCACGAGGGCCACCCCCGCCGCCTCGTCGACCTCAACTTCCTCGCCCACGCCAAGGTCTGCGAGGGCCGGGGCGCCGAAGCCGCCGCCCTGTTCCACCGCATCGGCGAGCATCCGACCCCCGCCCCCTGGGCGTACCCCGACCGCGACCCCACCTCAGCCTTCCGTGCCGCACGCGACAGCGCGCTCGGCACGGTGTGACGCCCTCCCCTCCCCCGAAAAGGACGGTTTCCCCGTGACAACGGACAGTTCGAGTACGAAGAGAACCGACGGCATCAGCACCTTCAAGGGCCAGGAGCGGGCCCTGCGCGCCGACCGCCTGGGCACCGGGGGCCTGCTGCTCTCCGTGCTCGCGGCGACCGCCCCCCTCATGGTGGTCGCGGGTGTCATGCCCACCACATTCGCGGTGATGGGCATCGTCGGACAGCCCCTGCTCTTCGTCCTCCTCGGCGTGATCCTCGTCCTGTTCGGCATCGGCTACGCGGAGATGAGCCGGCACGTCCACAACGCAGGCGCCTTCTACGCGTACATCTCCCGCGGCCTCGGCGGCACGGCCGGCGCGAGCGCGGCGCTGGTCGCCCTGGTCGCCTACAACGCCCTCCAGGTCGGCATCTACGGCATCTTCGGCTTCGAGGTCTCCGGCCTCTTCGCCACCTACGCCGAGGTGGAGGTCGCCTGGTGGATACCGGCCCTGGTGGCCGCGCTCGCCGTCGGCGCACTGGGCTGGCTGAAGATCGACGTCAACGCGAAGGTGCTCGGCGTCCTGCTGGTCATCGAGGTGGCCCTGGTCGTCATCTTCGACATCGCCGCCATCGCCGACCCCGGCAAGGAGGGCCTGTCCCTGCACGCCTTCAACCCGGACACCCTCACCGGGGCGGGCGTCGGCACCGCCCTGTGCTTCTGCATCGCGGCCTTCCTCGGCTTCGAGCAGGCGCCCGTGTACGCCGAGGAGACCAGCCGCCCGCACGTCCTGGTGCCCCGCGTGATGTTCCTGGCCGTCGGCGGGGTCGCCGTCTTCTTCGCGGTCAGCAGCTGGGCCCTCACCGTCGCCACCGGGCCCTCCGCGATCGTCGGCGAGTCGCAGAAGCAGAGCGCCGGACTGCTGTTCAACCTCACCGAGTCCCGCCTCGGCGGCACCTTCACCGACGTCCTGCACATCCTGTTCGTGACCGGCATGTTCGCCGCCATGCTCAGCTTCCACAACGTCGTCGCCCGCTACGCCTTCGCCATGGGCCGCGAAGGACTGCTCCCCGCCGCCTTCGGCCGCACCACCGGCACCAGCGGTGCCCCCGGTACCGGGTCCCTGCTCCAGACGGTCGTCTCGGTGGTGATCGTCGCCGCCTTCGCGTTCGCCGACGACAAGCCGACCGGTGACCCCACCGAACCCGTCCTGCACCTGTTCACCTGGGGCGGCAACATCGGTGCCCTCGGCGTGATCCTGCTGATGGCGGCGGCCTCCTTCTCGGTGGTCGTCTTCTTCGTCCGCCGCGGCGCCGTCGGCGCCCAGGCCTGGCGCCTGGTCACCTCCGCGGTCGCCGGCATCGCGCTGCTCGTCATCGCCGGCTACACCGTCAAGGACTTCGACGTCCTGGTCGGCGCCGGACCGGACTCGTCCCTGAGCTGGCTGCTGCCCGGCATCATCGGCCTGGCCCTGGTCGTCGGCCTGGCCCAGGGCCTGTTCCTGCGCGCCCGCTCGCCCGAGGCCCACGCCCGTATCGGTCTGGGCAACGAGGCGTTCCAGCTGGACAAGGCGGCCTCTTCGTAAGAAGTGGTTACGGAAGTCTGACGGGCACCCGCGAACCCTGGTCCGCCAGGGCCCGCGGGTGTTCGAATGGACAGGTGAACTCCGGACAACCCGAGGAACAGGGCCGGCCCATCGGCCGCCGTGTCCTCCTCGGCACCCTCGGCCTGGGCGCCCTCGGCGTGGTCGCCGCGCCCACCCTGCAACGCGGCCTGGAGTCCTTCCTGGGCAGCGCGGCCGACAAGGACCCCACCGGCCTCACGGGCCTGCTCCCCAACGGAGGCGGCTTCCGCTACTACTCGGTCGCCTCCTCCGTCCCCCACAAGAACGCCTCGAACTACCGCCTGAAGATCGACGGCCTCGTCGACCGCCCGGCCACCTACACCCTGTCCGACCTGCGGGCGATGCCCCAGACCCGGATGGTCAAGGACGTCCAGTGCGTCACCGGCTGGCGGGTCCCGGACACCCCCTTCGAGGGCGTACGCCTCTCCCGGCTGCTCGACGCCGCCGGAGTACGGGCCAAGGCCACCGCGATCCGCTTCACCTGCTTCGACGGCACCTACACCGAGAGCCTCACCCTCGACCAGGCCCGCCGCGCGGACGTCCTGGTCGCCCTGCGCATGCAGGACAAAGACCTCGGCCACAGCCACGGCGGCCCGGTCCGCCTCTACGTCGCACCCATGTACTTCTACAAGTCCGCCAAGTGGCTCTCCGGCATCACCGTCACCGAGGACGTGGACCCCGGCTACTGGGAGGAGCGCGGCTACGACGTCGACGCCTGGGTCGGCAAGTCGAACGGACGGGACGATGACCCTACGAGCTGAAGCCCCGCCGGAGACGCGCGTACGCCGCTTCGGCCGTTCCCAGCGCTGGGTGCACCGCACGACCGCCGTCCTGATGGGCGTCTGCGTGCTCACCGCCGCCTGTCTCTACATCCCCCAGCTCGCGGAGCTAGTCGGCCGCCGTGAGCTGGTGGTCCGCATCCACGAGTGGTCCGGCCTGGCCCTGCCGGTCCCCGTCCTGGCCGGCCTCGCCTCCCGCCGCTTCCGTACCGACCTGCGCTTCCTGAACCGCTTCGGCCCGCACGACCGGATCTGGCTGCGCGCCGCCCTGCGCCGCGACAAGCGGCCCTCGGCGCGTCCGGCGGGCAAGTTCAACGCCGGGCAGAAGGTCTACGCCTCCTGGATCGCCGGCGCCACGCTGGTGATGCTCGGCACCGGTCTGCTGATGTGGTTCACCCACCTCACCCCGATCCAGTGGCGTACCAGCGCGACCTTCGTCCATGACTGGCTGGCACTGACCGTCGGTATCGTCCTCGCCGGCCACATCGGCATGGCGCTAGGGGACCCGGAGGCGCGGCGCGGCCTGCGGACGGGGAAGGTGAGCCGGGAGTGGGCCGAGCGGGAACACTCCTTGTGGCGCCACTGACGCGGTGGGCGTCCCCGGCTCGGACACCGTGGGAGCAGGCGCCACGACGGTGAACGCGTCCTGCGCCCGCACCTCGACGCCCCCGAACCGGACCGCCACGTCGACGGCCCTCGGCAGGCCCTCCACCACCGGCACCACCACGTTCAGCACCAGATGGTCACCCGTCTCGGAGGCGAGGACCGGCGGCCCGTCCAGCTGCCGGCCGTCGATGAACACCCGCCCGTCCCGCAGCAGTTCGGCATGGTCGAAGTACGTTCCGGCCAGCTCGACGCCGATGGTCTCCCCGGGCCGCGCCTGACCGTCGCCGCCCGAGTCGACCCCGGCGATCGCGTACGCGCACGCGGGCGTGGCGCCGGAGGCGGCCTCGAGCCGCACGGTGGCGGCGGGGTGTCGCCGGTGGAAGTCGAGCAGCCCGCCCAGCACGGTGTACCCGGCCCGTCCCTTGCAGGTGTCGGACTTCCCCGCGAGCGCGGCGAAGTCCCGTGACGCCGTCTCCCAGCTGCCGCCCTTGCCCTGCACGGCGAGACAGGCGGAGGCGAGCCCGCGCAGCAACCGCCACTCGTCGTCCGCCGGCTTCCCGGGGATGACATCGAGGGCGGTCCGGCACCCGGTGGGGGCGCGGAGTCCGTCGTAGACGCTGGACGGGTCCGGTATGCCGTCGGCGTCGGGGGAACCCGGACCCGGCGGCAGCCAGCCGGGGATGTCGAGGGGGCTCTTGCTCGCGGAGGGAGCGGGGGTGGGTGCGGAGGTGGGCGAGGAGTCCGGGCTCCGCAGCGGCCCGGGAGTCGCGGTGGGGCTGTTCACATGGCCGTCGGGCCTGGGCTGAGCCGGGACGACGGGGGAGGGGGAGCCGGTGCGCCCCGCCGGCGCACGGCCCGAGGGGCCGACCGTGACGATCGTGCCCCCGCCGTCGCCTCTGTCCGACGTGTCACTCCCGTCACCGGTGAAGGCCGCGGCGGCCACCGCCACCGCTCCGACGACGAGCAGCCCCGAGATGCGCACCCCGAGGGAAACCGCCATGACGCCCCCCGACACGGTCGCCCCTGGGATGCCGTTCCCAGGGGACTCCCATCATCGGGCCGACCGCGCCGACAGGGAAGCCGAATCAGGGCGAAGCCGGGTGCAGGATCTTGCAAGAGGCGAAGCTCCGGTTCCGTTTCACGCACCGGCGACCACAGGCGGCCCAGGAGCCCGGCAGGACACCGAGGAGCGGCCGGGCCCGGTTCCGCCGCCGGCGGCGGAACCGGGTCAGCCCTCGAAGTCCAGCAGCACCTTGCAGGACACGTTCCGGTCCGCGGCCAGCGCGAACGCCGACTCCGCCTCCCGGACCGGGACCACCGCGCTGACCAGCCCGTCGAACGACGGCTCGGCCGCGAGCAGTTCCAGCGCCGCGTCGAACTCCCCGTCGAAACGGAACGCCCCCCGCAGCTCGATCTCCCGGCTCACGACGAGATTCCCGGCGAACGGCGACTGCCCCGGCGGCAACATCCCGAGCTGCACGACCACACCCCCGCGCCGCACCAGCCGCAGACAGGTGTCCAGCCCGGCCGCGACCCCGGACGCCTCGACGGCCACGTCCACCTCGGACGGCCACCCGGCATCATCCGGATCGTCGGCCCGTACGACGCTGTCGGCGCCGGCGGTCTCCGCGTACCGCAGAGCCGCGGGCAGCAGGTCCGTCACCGTCACCCGGGCCGCACCGGCCGCCTTCGCCGCCGCGACCACCAGACAGCCGATGGGCCCGGCCCCGGTGACGAGCACATGCTTCCCCGCGACCTCCCCGGCCCGCCGCACCGCGTGCAACGCGACGGACAGGGGCTCCGCGAGAGCCGCCCGGCGAAGGCCCAGTCCGTCCGGCAGCGGCCTCAACTGCTCCGCGGGCACCACCACTTGGGCCGCGAACCCGCCCTGGACGTGCGGAAAGCGTGCCGCGCTGCCGAGATAGCGGGTGTCACGGCAGACGTTGCGCCGACCG
This sequence comes from Streptomyces sp. NPDC002817, assembly GCF_053592055.1. NCBI lineage: Bacteria > Bacillati > Actinomycetota > Actinomycetes > Kitasatosporales > Streptomycetaceae > Streptomyces > Streptomyces sp. NPDC002817. Next base: position 56,773 of record NZ_JBSFUY010000015.1, on the reverse strand, counting down.
TCTGCGCACTCCGGACACACCCCGCAGGGAGTGGCCGGGTGCACCGCAACTGCCGTACCTGGAACGGGACCTGACGCACCGGCACCGTACGAGAGGACGGTCCCGACCACCTCGTGCCCGAGCAGCATCGGCTCCCTCAGGCGGAAGTCCCCGACCCCGCCGTGCCGCCAGTAGTGCAGATCGGAGCCGCAGACCCCGCCGTAGCGGACCGCGACCAGGGCCTGCCCCGGACCGGGCGACGGCGCCGCCAACTCCTCGACCCGCAGGTCGCCCTGCCCATGGATCACACAACCGAGAGTCATCACAGCACGCTCGTCATTCCGCCGTCGACGTACAGGATCTGTCCGCTGACGAAGTCCGCGGCGGGCGAGGCGAGGAAGAGCACCCCGCCCACCAGGTCCTGTGTACGGCCCCAGCGGCCGGCCGGGGTGCGGCGGCGCACCCAGGAGCTGAACTCCTCGTCCTCGACGAGGGCTTGGGTCAACTCGGTCTCGATGTAGCCGGGGCCGAGGCCGTTCACCTGGACGCCCTGCGGGCCCCAGTCGGCGCACATGCCCTTGGTGAGCATCTTCAGCGCGCCCTTGGTGGCGGCGTACGGCGCGATGCCGGGACGGGCCACCTCGCTCTGCAGCGAGCAGATGTTGACGATCTTGCCGTGGCCGCGCGCCGTCATCCGCCGGGCCGCTTCCCGGCCGACCAGGAACGCGCTGGTCAGGTTGGTGTCCAGGATGCGGTGCCAGTCGGAGTCGGTGAACTCCAGGAGCGGGGCGCGCAGTTGCATGCCCGCGTTGTTGACCAGGATGTCGAGCGGGCCGACCCGTTCCTCGACGTCCGCGATCCCGGCGGCCACCGAGGCGCCGTCGGTCACGTCGAACACGGCCGTGTGGACGCGGTCGCCGGGCAGTTCGGCGGCGGCCTTGGTGAGCCGCTCGCCGTCCCGCCCGTTGAGGACCACCGTGCAGCCGGCCTCCGCGAGACCCCGGGCCAGGGCGAGTCCGATGCCCCGGCTGGAGCCCGTGACCAGGGCGGTCCTGCCGGTGATGTCGAACAGAGGGTGACTCATCGTCCTACTCCTCGTATCTCTAGATGATCAGTGAGAGGAGCAGGACCAGGCCACCGGCGACCACCGAGATGATCGTCTCCATGACGGACCAGGTCTTGATGGTCTGGCCGACGTTCAGGCCGAAGTACTCCTTGACCAGCCAGAACCCGGCATCGTTGACATGGCTGAAGAAGAGCGAGCCGGCGCCGATGGCGAGGACCAGCAGGGCCGCGTGGGTCGTCGACATGTCGGCGGCCAGCGGAGCCACGAGCCCCGCGGCCGACACGGTCGCCACCGTCGCCGAACCCGTCGCGAGCCGGATGGCCACCGCGATCAGCCAGGCCAGCAGCAGCGCCGGTATCGACCAGTCCTCGGAGATGTCAAGGATCATGGCGCCCACGCCGGTGTCGATCAGCGTCTGCTTGAACCCGCCGCCCGCGCCGACGATCAGGAGGATGCCGGCGATGGGCGCGAGGCCCTTCTCGACCAGCGGCGTGAGGCGCTCCCTGCCGAACCCGGCGGGCCGCAGCAGCGTGAAGATGCCGAGGAGTACGGAGGCGAGCAGGGCGATCAGCGGCGAACCGACGACGTCGAAGATCCGCTGTGTGGTGTTCTCGGGGTCGTCGATGACGATGTCGACGAGCGCCTTGGAGAGCATCAGGATGACCGGCAGCAGGATGGTGATCAGCGTGGCGCCGAAGCCGGGACGCTTCTCCAGGTCCTCGGACGGGCGCTGCGGGATCATCTTGTCCGGCGCCGGGACGTCCACCCAGCGGGCCGCGTACCGGGAGAACAGCGGACCGGCGATGATCACCGTCGGGATGGCGACGAGCACGCCGAGCGCCAGCGTGACACCCAGGTCGGCCCCGATCGCGTCGATCGCGACCAGCGGGCCGGGGTGCGGCGGGACCAGGCCGTGCATCACGGACAGACCGGCCAGCGCCGGGATGCCGATGCGCATCAGCGAGTAGTTGCCGCGCTTGGCGACCATCAGCACGACCGGGATCAGCAGCACGACGCCGACCTCGAAGAACAGCGGCAGACCGATCACGGAGGCGATCAGCACCATCGCCCACGGCATCGAGCGGCCGCCCGCCTTGGCGAGGATGGTGTCGACGATCTGGTCGGCGCCGCCGGAGTCGGCGAGCATCTTGCCGAGGATCGCGCCGAGCGCGATCAGCACGCCCACACCGGCGACGGTGGTGCCGAGGCCGCCGGTGAAGCTGGTGATGACCTTGTCGAGCGGCGCTCCGGCGAACGCGCCCAGCGCCAGCGACCCGATGGTCAGCGACAGGAACGCGTGGAGCTTGAACTTGGTGATGAGCAGGACGATGACGGCGATGCCCGCCAGGACGGCGATGCCCAGCTGAGCGTGACCGGCCGAGGTGATGGGCTCGACCGGGTCCGCTGCCAGCAACTCGACGCTGAGTCTGGTCACGGGGGTTCCCTTGCAGGTACGGGGATGGGGGAGGGGTCTTGCGCGGGGGGTTACGGGAGCTCGGTCAGGGCCTGCGCGGCCCGGCCGGTGATCTCCTCGGGGCTGCCGGTGACGTCCACCACGACTCCCGCCTCGTCCTCCTGGAGCGGCTGGAGGGTCGCGAACTGGGAGTCGAGCAGCGCGGTCGGCATGAAGTGCCCCTGCCGATGGGACATGCGGTCCTCGATGAGGGCGCGATCGCCCGCGAGGTGCACGAAGACGAGCCCGGGAGCGGCGGCGCGCAGCCGGTCGCGGTACGAGCGCTTCAGCGCCGAGCAGCTGACCACCCCACCGAGTCCCGCCCGCCCGTCCGCCCAGTCGCCGATGGCGTCCAGCCAGGGCCACCGGTCCTCGTCGGTGAGCGGGGTGCCGGCCGACATCTTGGCGATGTTGGCCGGCGGGTGGAAGTCGTCGGCCTCGGCGTACGGGACGCCGAGACGGGCGGCGAGCAGCGGACCGATGGTGGTCTTGCCGGTGCCCGCGACGCCCATCACCACGACGACATGGGGGGTGTTCATCGCTGCCTCACTGTCTGCTGTCTTCATCGACACGTGGACGCCCTTGGGCGTCGACGCAACTGAAACCCATTAGGTACGACAAATTCAAGAGCCTGTGATGAATAAGTCTGACTTTTTGGGTCCGTGACCTGACGCGTACGCTGAGTGCATGAGCACATCGGGCCGGGGGCTGCACGGCCAAGTACTGGAATCCCTCGGCCCCGCGATCACCGCGGGCGAGTACCCGCCGGGCAGCGTTCTGCGCACGGACGAACTGGCCCAGCAGTTCGATGTGTCCCGCTCGGTGATGCGGGAGGCGGTCCGCGTCCTGGAGTCCATGCACCTGGTCGAGTCCCGCCGCCGCGTGGGCGTCACGGTCCGTCCGAAGGCGCAGTGGAACGTCTACGACCCGCAGGTCATCCGCTGGCGCCTGGCCGGCGCCGACCGCCCCGGACAGCTGCGCTCCCTGACGGTCCTGCGCTCGGCGATCGAGCCGGTCGCGGCGGGCCTCGCGGCGAAGTACGCCACGGCGGATCAGTGCGCCGAGCTCACCGAGTGCGCGCTGGGCATGGTCGCCCACTCACGGGGCCACCAGCTGGAGGGCTATCTGATCCACGACATGGCCTTCCACCGCGTGATCCTCACCGCCTCCGGCAACGAGATGTTCGCCCGCCTGGGAGACGTCGTCGCCGAGGTCCTCGCCGGCCGCACCCATCACGAGATCATGTTCGAGGACCCCGACCCGGCCGCGGTGACGCTGCACGTCCAGGTCGCCGAAGCGGTCCGCGCGGGCGACGCGGTCCGCGCGGAGACGCTGACCCGGGAGATCACGGTGGGGGCGCTGCAGGAGCTGGACATCCTCGCGCCGTGACCGAGGGAGACAGACGCGCCGACATCGAGCGGATCATGGATCCGCTCAAGCAGAACATGGACCAGGCCGGAGACTTCAGCTTCGAAGCCATCCAGCGCCTCGGAAACCCGGTTCCGATGGCCGTGACGAACGACGGCGAACAGCCCCTGGAGCTGTGGCTGGAGCCGTTCGGCCAGGACTACTGGCTGGAACCCGGGGAGAGGGTGTACGTCACCTCGTACGGCACGTGGAACGACTGTCCGTTCGAGACGGTCCACGAGCCCGACTGCCTCACCGTCTGGGCGACGTCCTGGTTCGCCACGGTCTCCCACCCCGACGGCACCGAGTTCCCACCGGGACCCCGCCGGGACGGTCACTCCAGGAAGTCCCCGTCCACATAGACCCACGCCCCGTCCACCCGCTCGAACCGGCTCCGCTCATGCAGCGACCCGCCCCGGAACGAGGCCCGGAAGGTCACCGTCCCCACGGAGTGGAACGCCGACCCGTCACCCGTGCCGAGGATCTCCAGACCGGTCCACCGCATGCCCGCGTCGAGGTCCAGGCTCGCCGGCCGTGTCCGCGGATGCCAGGTCCGCAGCAGATACCCGGCGTCCTGCCGCACGAAGGCGCAGTACCGGGACCGCATGAGCGCCTCGGCGGTCGGTGCCGCGGCGGCGCCGGCGTGATAGCGGCCGCAGCACTTGGCGTAGGGCTCGGGCAGGCCGCAGGGGCAGGAACGCGTGCTCATGGCCGTCATTCTCCCGGAACTAGCCGGCCGCCCGTGTCTCGGGCAGGGGCACCGGCGGCAGCGCCGTCCCGTACACCCACGCCTGGAACACCTCGTCCAGCGGCTCGGGGGAGAAGCGCGAGGCGTGCGCGGTGAACGTCGTCGTGGTCACGGCGCCGCTCCGGTGCAGCCCCGCCCAGCCGCGCAGCATGCGGAAGAAGGCCACGTCGCCCATCGCGCACCGCACCGCGTGCACGGTCAGCCCGCCCCGTTCGTAGAGCCGGTCGTCGAACATCGACTTGCGGCCCGGATCGGCCAGCTTCAGATCCTGCGGGAGCCCCGACAGCAACCGGTGCGCGGCGGCGCCGAGTTGCTGGGCCGTCCGCCCGCCCGACCGCTCCGACCACAGCCACTCGGCGTACTTCGCGAACCCCTCGTTGAGCCAGATGTGCCGCCAGTCCGCGATGGACACGCTGTTGCCGAACCACTGGTGGGCCAGCTCGTGCGCGACCAGCCGCTCCGAACCCCGCGCCCCGTCCACGTGGTTGGCGCCGAACAGCGACAACCCCTGTGCCTCGACGGGGACATCGAGCTCCTCCTCCGTCACCACGACCGCGTACTCGTCGAACGGGTAGGGGCCGAACAGCTCCTGGAACAGGTCCATCATCTGCGGCTGACGCGCGAAGTCCCTGGAGAACTGGGGGAGCAGATGCGACGGGATGTGCCCGTGCTGCGGCACCCCGCCCAGCCCGGGGTCGCCCAGCAGCACCGTCTGGTACTTGCCGATCGACAGCCCCACCAGATAGCTGGAGGTCGGCGCCGACTGCTCGTACACCCAGGTCGTGGTGGAGGCCTTCGTGGTACGGGTCAGCAGGCGCCCGCCCGCCACCACCGAGTACGCCGACGGCGTCGTGATCGAGATCTGGTACGACGCCTTGTCCGCGGGCCGGTCGTTGCACGGGTACCAGGACGGCGCCCCGATCGGCTGGCTCGCCACCAGCGCCCCGTCCTCCAGCTCCTCCCAACCCAGGCCGCCCCACGGGCTGTTCACCGGCTTGGGGTTGCCCGCCCAGTGCACCTCCACCGTGAACGCGGCCCCGGGCCGGACCGGCTTCGCCGGCCGGATCCGCAGCTTCCCGCCGCGATGCGTGTAGTGCGGCTGCCGGCCGTCCACCCGCACCCGGCCGACCTTGAAGTCGGCCAGGTTCAGGAAGAACTCGCCCAGCGGCGACCGTCCCGCTATGGCGTTGATCCGGACGGTGCCGGACAGCCGGTTCGGGCCCGGGCGGTAGTCCAGCGCGAGCTCGTACCGGTGCACCCGGTACCGCGCGTCACCGTTCTCCGGGAAATACGGGTCCGAACCCGCCGCCTGCTGAACCGCCACCGCTGTGTCTACTCCCTGTGCCATGCCACCACTCCGCTCGGGTGCACCGCTCTCCCGTGCCGAGTGGCCGGCGTTCAGGGACGCCATGCCTCGATCGGGTTGCCGAGCCAACGGGTGTCGTCGGGGACGGACTCCGCTGCCATGACGAGCGACGCGGGACCCAGGGTCGTCCGGGCCCCGATCGTGCTGCCGGGCAGCACGATCCCGCCAGGACCCAGCGTCGCGCCCTCACGGAGGACCACAGTATCCGTCCGCAAGATCCGGTCGTGGAAGAGGTGCGTCTGGAGCACACAGCCACGGTTCACCGTCACCGCGTCCTCCAGCGTCACCAGATCCGTCTCCGGCAGCCAGTAGCTCTCCACCCAGACGCCCTTGCCGACGTGCGCACCGAGCCCCCGCAGCCAGGCCGTCATCAGCGGCGTACCGGGCACGGATCCGGCCAGCCACGGCACCGCCACGACCTCGACGAACGTGTCCGCGAGCTCATTGCGCCACACGAAGCCGCTCCACAGCGGATGCTCCCCACTGCGGTGCCGCCCCACGAGCAGCCACTTCGCGACGACGGACACCAGCCCGGCCACGGCACCCGCCGCGAGCAGCACAAGGCCCGCCAGCGCCCACGCCCACACACCCAGCGCACACAGCGCACACAGCGCCGCCACCGTCAGCACCCCGATCGCCGCCGAGCAGAACACCGGCACGATCCGGCACAGCTCGACCAGCCCGCGCGCCCACAGCAGCCGCGCCGGCGGGTCGTACGTCAGGCTCTGGTCACCGCCGGCGGCGGCCCGCGGCAGCTTCACCGGCGGCAGCCCCAGATACGAGCTGCCCTTCTTCGCCTTCTTCGGCGTCGCCGACAGCACCCCGACGAGCCCGCCGTCCGGCACGGACCGCCCCGGCGCGGTCATCCCCGAGTTCCCCAGGAACGCCCGCCGCCCGATCTCCGCCCGCCCGATCCGCATCCAGCCACCACCGAGCTCGTACGGCGCGGTCAGCGTGTCGTCGGCCAGGAACGCGCCCTCGCCGACCGTGGTCAGGCTCGGCAGGGCGAGCACGGTCGACACCTCGGCACCCCGTCCGATCCGCATCCCGAGCAGCCGCAGCCACACCGGCGTGACGAGCCCCGCGTACAGCGGGAAGAGGGTCTCGCGCGAGCGGTCCATCAGCTGCGTGACGGTCCAGGCCTGCCACCCGATCCGGCTGTGGGTCGGATGCGTGCCCTCGCGCAGCCGCAGGCTGAGCAGTCGTACGGCGACCAGGATCAGCAGCGCGTACGCCAGCCCGAAGGCGAGCGTCGCCGGCACGAGGGCCGCGGCGGCGCCCAGGAGAGGCGCGTCCGGCGTGAAGAACACCCGCCCCACGAGGAAGGCAGCCACCCCCGCCAGCACCGGAAGCGCGGTGAGCGCGAAGCCCGTCACGCCGTACATCACACGCCAGTACGTGCCCCTGCGGGGCCGCTCCTTGGGCCAGTTCCGCTTGGCCTTGCCCAGCTTGACCGCGGGCGCGCCCGCCCAGCGCTGCCCCGTGGGGATCTGCCCGGTGACCGCCGAACCCGGTGCCACCTCGGCCCGCTTGCCGACCCGCGCGCCCGGGAAGAGGATGCTGCGCGTCCCGACGACCGCGTGCGCTCCCACCCTGACCGGGCCGATCTCCAGCCGGTCGCCGTCCAGCCACCACCCGGACAGGTCCACCTCGGACTCGACGGCCGCGCCCCGGCCCAGCTTGAGCATGCCGGTCACCGGCGGCAGCGAGTGCAGGTCGACATCAGGGCCGATCCTGGCGCCCAGCGCCCGCGCGTACCGCTCCAGCCACGACCCGGTCAGCGAGGTCGCCCCGCTGAACTCCGCCAGCCGCTCGGCCGCCCACAGCCGCAGATGCACACCGCCACCACGCGCGTACCGTCCCGGCTGCACACCCCGCAGCAGCAGGCGTGCGCCGCCCGCGGCGATCGCGAGCCGACCGGGCGGGCTGAACAGCACCAGCGCCGCCGCCCCGACCAGCCACCAGGAGGCGGTCGGCAGCCACGCGTAGGGCAGTACGTTGCCCAGCGCGGCCAGGACCACGGTCCAGCGCAGTCCGAGCAGGGTGAACAGGGGGACCATGGCGAGGAGCTGGATCGCCTGGGCGCGCACCGGGACCGGGGCGACGATCCGCGCGGCGCCGTCGTCCTGCGCCGACTCCTCCAGGTGCCGCGCCAGCTTCCGCAGCACGGGCTGCTGGTAGATGTCGAGGACGGCCGCGCTCGGATAGCGGGTGCGCAGCCGTGTGGTGAGCTGGGCGGCGGCGAGGCTGCTGCCACCGATCGCGAAGAAGTCGTCACGGGCACTCGACACGGGGATGCCGAGCACCTCGCTCCACTGCTCGGCGAGCCACGCCTCGGTGCCGTAGAGCTGCTCGGCGGGACCACTGGTCTCGAGGTTCTCCAACGGCCACGGCAGGGCGCCGCGGTCCACCTTGCCCGACGTCCGGGTCGGCAGCTCGTCGACCGGCGCCAGCAACGGCACCAGGGCCGCGGGCAGTTCGGCGCGCAGCTTCTCGACCGCCGTCGCCTGGTCCCAGCCGTCCTGCGTGACGACGTAGCCGACAAGGAGCTGGTTGCCGCTGCGGGCGGTGCGCACGGCGGCAGCCGCTCCCGCGACCCCCGGCAACGCCTGGAGGGCGGCGTCGACCTCGCCGAGCTCGATACGACGCCCGCCGAGCTTGATCTGCTCGTCGGCCCGCCCGAGGAAGACCAGCCCCTCCGGCTCCGCCTTGACGAGGTCACCGCTGCGGTACGCGCGGTCCCAGCCCAGCGACTCCAGCGGCGCGTACTTCTCCGCGTCCTTCTCGGCGTCCAGGTACCGGGCGAGCCCGACGCCGCCGATCACCAACTGCCCGGTGGCGCCCATCGGTACGGGCGCCCCGGCCTCGTCGACGACGGCCAGCTCCCAGCCGTCCAGCGGCAGCCCGATCCGGATCGGCTCCTCGCCACTCATCAGCGAGGCACAGGCCACGACGGTCGCCTCGGTCGGCCCGTACGTGTTCCAGACCTCGCGCCCCTCGGTCACCAGCCGCTGCACCAGCTCGGGCGGGCACGCCTCACCGCCGAAGATGAGCAGCCGTACGTCGTTGAGGGTCTCCGGCTCCCAGAGCGCGGCGAGCGTCGGCACCGTCGACACGACGGTGATCTCCTGCTCCACCAGCCAGGGCCCCAGATCGGCACCGCTCCTGACCTGCGCACGCGGCACTGGCACCAGACAGGCCCCGTACCGCCACGCCAGCCACATCTCCTCGCAGGACGCGTCGAAGGCGACCGACAGCCCCGCCATGACCCTGTCAGCCGGACCGATGGGGTCGTCCGTGAGGAACAGCGCGGCCTCGGCGTCCACGAACGCGGCGGCGCTGCGGTGGCTGACGGCGACGCCCTTGGGCTTCCCGGTCGATCCGGAGGTGAAGATGATCCACGCGTCGTGCTCGATGCCGGGCCGCGCGGCGGGGACCTCGCTGCGTCCGGTGACGGTCAGTTCGTGACCGGCCCCGACGACGGCCCGTACGTCCGCCTCCCCGAACACCAACTCGGCCCGCTCGTCCGGGTCCTCGGCATCCACCGGGACGTAGGCGGCACCGGCGGCGAGCACGGCGAGAATCGCGATGTAGAGGTCATTGGTCCCGGACGGAACGCGGACACCCACCCGGTCGCCGAGCCCGACCCCGGCGTCCGCGAGCCCGCGGCGCAGCCGTTCGACCTCCACGGCGAGCGCACGGTAGGTCAGGCAGGTCGTACCGTCGTCCAGCGCGGGCTCGTCCGGGTAGGACCGCACCGACGCGTCGAAGACGTCGACGAGCGTGCGCGGAGAGGCCGCAGGCCCCCCGGAGAAAGGTGCCGTATCGCCGAACCGCTCGCGGATCTCGTCCTCGAGCAGGCCGAGAGCACTGCTCTCGTGTATGGCTGCCATCGGTCCTCGCGTCTCGATCCCGGAAGCCCGGGGCGCTGGCGGGCCCGCAGGTCTGCCTGGGGTTGTCCGGGTCCAGCTCCGTAACAAGCCGGAAATTTTAGTACGACGCTAGGTCCGTGCCCTGGGAGCGGCCACCGCAGGGGCCCGTTCGGGTGGGTGCCCGAACGGGCCGCACATGGTCTGACCTGCGGCTCCGGGCTCCGGACGAGACATGCCCCACATCACCCAAGAGCTCCGGGAACAGGCCGAGTTGGCGCTTTTGTTTACTGCGCGTACGTCTCGAATTCAGCTAGTTGTGGTGTGCCGTTCGCGCTGGTGATCACGAAGGTGATCTTCTTCAGCGAGGCCGGAGCGAAGGTGATCGTGCCCGCCCCGCTGCCGGAGGTCAGGACCGCGCCGGTGTCGGCGTTGAGCACCTGCCAGGAGCCGACCCTGCCCGCGGCGGCGGAGGTCTCCTCGACGGCGATCCTCGAGACGGCGGTGGCCGATCCCCACTTGATCGAGACGTGGCCGGTCGAGCCGCTCGGCGACCAGTAGGTGCTCGGGTCACCGTCGCGGACGTTGCCGTAGCTCGTGCCGTCGGCCTTGCTCGAACCGTCGGACCCGGCCCCGATGCTGAGGTTGGTGCCGGTGGTCTCGGTGGCCGTGGGCGTCGCCGTCGGTGTGGTCGTGGCGGTCGGTGTCGCGGTCGCCGTCGGCGTCTGGACTGTGCAGCTGCCGTCCGACACGGCAAGGCCCGTCCCCGCGCCCGCCGTCCTGTCCACCACGGCGGGTACACAGGACGCCTGGTCGAGGGTGTAGGCGTACGGAATGCTCACCGAGGTGTTGGACACCGGGTCGGGACCCGCCGGATTGTTCTCGTCCCCGGCGGCGGACCACGTCACGTTGTCGAAGATGTTCCCGCTGACCTGCCAGTACCCGGCCAGGTCCGTGTAGAAGGTGCCGAGGACGTCCTTGGAGTCCTCGAAGTAGTTGCTGTCCACCTTGGCCTTGGCGCCGGCTCGTGAGTTGATGCCGGACTCGTTCAGGCTCACGTAGTGGTTGTTGTAGAGGTGCGCCGTGCCGCCGCGCAGCAGGGGGGCGCGGGAGTCGATGTTCTCGTACAGGTTGTGGTGGAACGTGACGTAGTTGCTGGTCAGATCGCCGTCACTGGAGTTGATGAGACCGCCGCGGCCCGAGTTGCGCAGGGTGCTGTACGAGAGGGTCACGTACTGGGTGTTGGCCTTGAGGTCGAAGAGTCCGTCGTAGCCCTCCGACTCACCGCCGGACGCGACCAGGGAGACGTGGTCGACCCAGACGTTGCGGACGTCGCTCTCCATGCCGATGGCGTCACCGCCGTTGGAGGTCGGCGAGCCCGACTTCTTGACGTTCTGGACGGTCACGTTCTGGATGATGATGTTGCTCGACTCGCGGATGTGGATGCCCAGTTGGTCGAAGACGGCACCGCTGCCGACCCCGATCAGGGTGACGTTGCTTATCTGCTTGAGCTCGATCACGCCGTCGGCGGTGTTGCAGCTGTCGCCCGAGACCTTCGTCGTGTTGCCGTGGTTGATCGCCCCCTCGACCTCGATCGTGATCGGGGTGCTGCTGTCGGCCCGGCCGCACAGGGCCGCGTGGATCTGCGTCCCGGTGGTGGCCCGAACGGTCGCCCCGCCCGCTCCGCCGGTGGTCCCGCCGTTCCGGGTCGCGTAGCCGGTGGCGGCCGCGGTGGCCGCCGAGGCCTCCGGCGTCACCAGTACCGCGCCGGTCGCGACCGCCAGGCCCAGCCCGGCCAGCGCCGCGTACAGCTTTGGTGCACGTGCTCGTCTCATCCGCTTCATCCCTGTTCGTCCCTGAAAAAGGGGTGCTGGATGGTGCAGTGCCAGGGCGTAGTGACCGCGGAGGGACGCGAAGTTGCCGACTCGGCGGGGAAGATTTCGCAGATGCGCGAGAAAAGCAAAAAACCCCTGATCAACAGGGGTTTCAGCTGGTGTCCGAGGGGGGACTTGAACCCCCACGCCCGATAAAGGGCACTAGCACCTCAAGCTAGCGCGTCTGCCATTCCGCCACCCGGACAAGGTGTCTGTCGCGCGGGTTTCCCCTCGCGGCGACAGAGAAAACATTACCAGGCTTTCGAGGTGCCCCGATCACCCCCTCGTCCCGGCGTGAACGGCGTGTGACGGGCCGGGTCCGCTCTTGGGCGCGGCCGGTCGGAGAGGGAGGATGAGGGGAACCACCAGCAGTGACAGCGGGAGGAACCAGCGTGAGCGGGACGGACACGACCAGGCACGTCACCGGCGAGGACGAGGTCGTGGACCTCTGCCGCGAGCTGATCCGGATCGACACCAGCAACTACGGCGACCACTCGGGACCGGGGGAGCGCAAGGCGGCCGAGTACGTCGCCGAGAAGCTCGCCGAGGTGGGCCTCGAACCGCAGATCTTCGAATCCCACCAGGGGCGTGCCTCCACGGTCGCCCGCATCGAGGGCGAGGACCCCTCCAAGCCGGCGCTGCTCATCCACGGGCACACCGACGTCGTACCGGCCAACGCGGCGGACTGGACCCACCACCCCTTCTCCGGCGAGGTCGCCGACGGGTGTGTGTGGGGTCGGGGCGCCGTCGACATGAAGGACATGGACGCGATGACCCTCGCGGTCGTCCGCGACCGGATGCGCAGCGGCCGCAAGCCCCCGCGCGACATCGTCCTCGCCTTCCTCGCCGACGAGGAGGCGGGCGGCACGTACGGCGCCCGGTACCTCGTCGACAAGCACCCCGATCTCTTCGAGGGCGTCACCGAGGCGATCGGTGAGGTCGGCGGGTTCTCCTTCACCGTCAACAAGAACCTGCGCCTCTACCTGGTCGAGACGGCCCAGAAGGGCATGCACTGGATGCGGCTCACCGTGGACGGCACGGCCGGCCACGGTTCGATGACCAACAACGACAACGCGATCACCGAGCTGTGCGAGGCCGTCGGCCGGCTCGGGCGGCACAAGTGGCCGGTGCGGGTCACCAAGACCGTGCGGTCCTTCCTCGACGAGCTCTCCGACGCGCTCGGCACCGAGCTCGACCCCGAGAACATGGACGAGACCCTCGCCAAGCTCGGTGGCATCGCCAAGATGGTCGGCGCCACGCTGCGGAACTCGGCGGCGCCCACCATGCTCGGCGCCGGCTACAAGGTCAACGTCATCCCCGGCCAGGCCACCGCCCACGTCGACGGGCGCTTCCTGCCCGGCCACGAGGAGGAGTTCCTCGCCGACCTCGACCGCATCCTCGGTCCGCGCGTGCGCCGCGAGGACGTGCACGGCGACAAGGCCCTGGAGACCGACTTCGACGGCAAGCTCGTCGACGCCATGCAGGTCGCCCTGAGCGCCGAGGACCCGATCGCCCGCGCCGTGCCCTACATGCTCTCCGGCGGCACCGACGCCAAGTCGTTCGACGACCTCGGCATCCGCTGCTTCGGCTTCGCGCCGCTCCAGCTGCCGCCGGAGCTCGACTTCGCCGGGATGTTCCACGGCATCGACGAGCGCGTGCCGGTGGAGGGGCTCAAGTTCGGTGCGCGGGTGCTCGACCGGTTCATCGACGCGTCCTGACGGCGGTAAGCCGAGAATTGACGTCGATATTCGACAGCCCGTGCGGAATCGAATGAGAAGGGTGAATGGACTCATAGGCTCGTAGCTTCATTACTCCCTCCTCGTTACAGGTGATGCGATCGGCAACACGAGATCGCTTTTGCCAACAAGGAGGAATAATGATCAAGAAGGTCGTCGCCGCTGCGGCTGCCACTGGTGGCCTGGTTCTCGCGGGTGCGGGCCTGGCCGTCGCCGACTCGGGTGCCCAGGGTGCCGCCGTGCACTCCCCGGGTGTTCTGTCCGGCAACGTCGTTCAGGTGCCCGTCCACGTCCCGGTGAACGTGTGCGGCAACACGATCTCCGTGATCGGTCTGCTGAACCCCGCCTTCGGCAACACCTGCATCAACAAGTGACATCGATCCGCTGAGGGTCGTTTGACACCCGTGTCGGCCCCGGAGCGCGCGCCATGCGCTCCGGGGCCGACCGGTCTTTTCACGAGGATTGCAGGTCGGAATCGAAAAGGCAGGGGGAATTCAGGAATGCGACAGGTCACCCGCAAAGGCCTGATGACCGTGGCGGCCGCGACCGGCGTGATCGCCGCCGCGGGCGGTGCCGCCCACGCCGACTCGGCCGCCAACGGATCGAGCTCGAACTCGCCCGGCGTGCTGTCGGGCAACACGGTGCAGGCGCCGGTGCACGCGCCGGTGAACGTCTGTGGCAACACCGTCGACGTGGTCGGGGTGCTCAACCCGGCCATGGGCAACAAGTGCGCCGACAAGAGCGGATCGTCCGGCGGGTACGGTGACGACGGTGGGTACGGGGGTGGCTCCGGCGGCAGCGGTTCGTCGTCCGACGGCCACGCGAGCGGTTCACCGGGCGTCGGCTCCGGCAACCACGTCGAGGCCCCGGTGCATGTCCCGGTGAACGTCTGCGGCAACAGCGTCGACATCATCGGGATCGGCAACCCCACCACGGGCAACGACTGCGCGAACGACGGCTCCGGCGGCGGGCACCCCGGCACACCTCCGGGCGGCGGCCAGACGCCCCCCGGCGGCCCGGACCAGCCCGGCAACCCCGGGCAACCGAACAACCCGGGCAACCCCGTGGAGCCGGGCAACCCCGGATCCCCGGGCACACCGCCGTCCTCGGGAGAGGAGACGCCGGGCTCGCCGGGCGGCAACCACCCCGGTGCACAGACGGTCACCCAGCCGCACGGCGAGGCCCAGCTCGCCCACACGGGCAGCGACCTCCCGCTGGGGCTCACCCTGCCGGTCGGGGCGGGCGTGCTGCTGGCCGGCGCGGTGCTCTACCGCAAGGCACGGGCAGCCGCATAACGGACACGGCGCATGACGGAGCGGGCCCCGCATCGGCGGGGCCCGCTCCGTTTTCGTCGCGTCATCTCACCAGGTGGCACGAACCTGGCGGATGATCCTGCGGCGCAGCCGCACCCTGCGGCTTCCGTCACGCAGCAGGCTCAGGCGGTCCAACTCCCAGTGTCCGTACTCGGCATGGTCCGTCAGCAGTCGAGTGGCGTCCTTGCGGGAGACCCCGCGCGGTACGTACACGTCGACAAATTCGTATTCCGGCATCGCATCTATTGTGCGGGCTGGGGCCCGGTACGGATAGCGTCTGCACTATGTCTGATGCTGTGCAGCCCACCGCTGCCGAGGTACGTGCCGCCGCCGAGGCGGTCAAGACCGCGCTCGACCGCCACCTGGCCGCGGTCGAACGCCGGTCGGGGGAGGACGACCCGGCCGTGTACGAGGCGTTCAACGAGCTCGCCGCGGCCGCCGAGACGTACGACGAGCTGCTCTACGACCGCTACGACGAGGTCACCCCTTTCGAGATCCCCGGCACGGAGGACGAGCTCCCGCCGTACACCGGTCCCGAGGAACCGCATGCGGTGAGCGTGCTGATCCGCCGTGACTACGCGGTGGCGGAGCCGCAGCGCCTGCTCGCGCAGGCCCAGCGGATCGACGCGGCGGACTACGAGGACGGTGCGGAGGCCTCCGGCACCGTGCACGGAGCGTTGGGCACCCTGTTCGGAGAGTTCGAACCGGACGAGATCGCCTCCCGGCACAAGGAGTTCGGCCTGGAGGAGGGCGACTCCACGCTGTGGGTGACCGCGGCGGACGAGCAGGCGGATCCCGGTGAGTGGCTGGCGGGGCCGTTCGAGCAGATCGACCCGCAGCGGGTGGTGTGCCGGTTCGACGTCAGCGCGGTGTTCGACGACGAGATCGATGACGGCGAGGACGAGCTGGACGATCTCGACGCGGAGCTGGACGAGGACGAGGATCTGGAGCGCCACGCTTAGCGCTGGGCTTGGGCGGCGGTCGCGGAGGGGTTCCGTGGCCGCCGCCTTCTTGCGTGTGCGGGGCGTGGTCGGTGCGGTCGCGCCGTGGTTCTTGCGGCCGGTGGGCGACTGCGGGTCGTCGGGGGCCTGTCGCGCAGTTCCCCGCGCCCCTCAGTGGGTCAACCGGGCGTTGGTACCTGAGTGCCCAGCAGGACCGGGAGGCGGGTGGTGCGGGGCTTCGGTTGGACCTCGGCCACCGCCCTGGGGAGGGCTTGGTCCGCGCCCTGGACCACGGAAAGGTGGCGCTCCGCCCGGCCGAAGGCCGTGTAGACCCACGGGCGGCTGAGGGCCGGTGCCGCGTCTCCCGGGAGTACCACGACCACTGCCGGCCAGCGGCCGGCCGCCGCCTGATGGGCGGTGAGGGCCCAGCCGTGGCGTACGGACTCCTCCACGCGCTCCTTCGGTACGACGACGGGCTCGCCGGCGCAGGACAGGTGGAGTCCCTCCGCGTCGGCCTTCACCACGTGGCCCGGCAGGGTGCGGCCCGGTGCGGGGGAGTAGGCGACGCGATCGCCGGGGTCGAAGCCGCCGAAGCGGCCGGGGCCGGGGCCGGGGTTGAGGCGCTCCTTGAGGGCCGCGTTGAGGGCGCGGGTGCCGGCCGCGCCGCCATGGCCCGGCGTGATCACCTGGGTCTCCTCGGGCGGAACGCCGATCGCCCGCGGTACCGAGTCGGCGACCAGCTGCACGGTTCGGTGCACGGCCTCGCCCGCGTCCCGCGCCGGCACGATCACGACCTCCTTGCCGGGGGCCTCGACCTGGTTCAGCTCGCCGATGCCGATACCGGAGACGAGCTCGCCGAGGGGGCCCGGGTCCGGCCGCCGGGAGGCGATCTGGGGGCAGACGCGCGCCGACAGCAGATCACCGAACACCCGTCCCGGCCCCGCCGACCACAGCACCGCCGGGTCCCCGGCCAGCACCAGCCGCGCCCCGTCCGGCAACGACTCCGACAGCAGCGCGGCGCTCTCCACGTCCAGCTGCGGCGCGTCGAGCACCACGAGGAGGTCGAGATCGAGCGCACCGTCGGCATCGCGGCCGGGGCCCTCGGTCCCGGAGAGGAGGCCGGTGACGGTGGTGGCGGTGTCGTCGGAGGCCAGGGCCGCGAAGCGGTCCCGTCCCAGGGGGCCGTGGGCTGCCGCCCAGGCACGCAGGCCGAGTTCACGGGCCGCGTGGAGCAGAGCCGCGGGTTCGGCCAGGGACGCCTCGCCGCCGGTGTGGAGGACCAGGCCGCTGCCCGCGACCGCGCGGATCAGTTCACCGGCGGAGCCCTGGGCCGAGTCGGCGGCGCGCTCCCAGTCCTCGGCCGAACCGTCCTGCTTCGGTACGGAGTTGATCAGCCGGGCCAGTCCGTCGGCGAGGCTCTCCTCGGCCATCGCGTACCGCTCCAGACCGACCAGGACGCGGACCGGGCGCTCCTCGCCCTCCTCCGGTTCCGGGGCCCGCGGGTCGAGGGCGTCCTGGAAGACCAGCGCCTCGGCCTCCGCGAGGGTGCTCTGGACGGCCGCGTCGGCATCCGGCACCCCCTGCTTGCCCAACGCCACCGTGAGGGTGGGAAGTTCGAGAGCCGTGTGCCCGGCCACGGCCGCCTGTTCCAGCAGCCAGACGGTCACCGCCCGGCCCCGCCGCTCGTCGTCCGGACCGCACTCCGCGCCGAGGAGTGCCCGCGCGAACCCGTCGGCCTGCTCGGGCCGCACCCCGGCGACCCGCAGCAACTGCCAGGGGTCCTCGCGCAGTTGCTCGGCTGCGCCCTCGCCGAGCGCGGCCGCGACCTGCGGGACGAGGGCCTTTGGCGCACCGCCGTCGGCCAGTACCCGCTGTACGGACTCGACGGTCTGGGCCGCGGGAGCGGGGGGCGCGTCGGCCGTCACCGGCCGAGGGCGCGCTACGGGCTCCGGCGCGGGCCGGCGCGGTGGCTCGGGCTCGGCGAAGACGGTCGCCGCCGGCTTGTCCCCGCTCTCCACGGCCCGCACGGCGGCCAGCAGATCGGCGGCCTTGCCGCTGAGCTTGGTCCCGGCCTCGACGGGACCCTGCTTCTCGGCCTTGCGCCGGGCGATCCGCTCCCGCTCGAGCTTCTGCGCCGCGAGTTCGGCCGCGGCCTCGGACAGCTTCGCGGCGGCCTCGCCCTGCCCGCCGTCGGACGCGGAAGCCTCGCTGGACGCCTCGTCCGAGTCGCCCTCGGCGACGGCGGGCGTCTCGGCCCCGTCGCCTCCGACCGCCGCCCCCGCCGCGGTGTCGCCGGCGACCGCGTCCTTCGCGGTGTCCGGCGATTCCGGCTCGGTCTCCTCCGTGGGCTCCGGCTCCGTGCTCACAGCGTGCTCCAGTCGTGATCGGGATAGCGGTGCACGGGCGCCGACACATCGTCGAGCGCCCGGCAGATCTCGTCAGGAAGACTAAGGGCCTCCACTGACAATGCCGCCGTGAGCTGCTGCGCGTTGCGCGCGCCGACGATCGGCGCGGTCACGCCGGGCCGGTCGCGGACCCAGGCGAGGGCCACCTGGAGCGGGGTCACCGCGAGCCCGTCGGCGGCGGTCTGCACGGCGTCCACGATGTGGCCGGCCGTGTCGTCGAGGTACGGCGCGACGAAGGGGGCGAGGTGGTCCGAGGCGCCCCGCGAGTCGGCCGGCGTGGCGTTGCGGTACTTGCCCGTCAGCACCCCGCGGCCCAGCGGGGACGACGGGAGCAGGCCGATGCCCAGGTCCAGCGCGGCGGGCAGCACCTCGCGCTCGATGCCCCGCTGGAGCAGCGAGTACTCCAGCTGTGTCGCGGCCAGCCGGGTCCGGGTGCCCGGGGCCGCCAGCTGCCAGGTCGCGGCCTTGGCGAGCTGCCAGCCACAGAAGTTGGAGACCCCGGCGTACCTCGCGCGGCCGCTGCTGACCGCGAGGTCGAGCGCCTGGAGGGTCTCCTCCAGCGGGGTGTCCGGGTCGTAGGCGTGGACCTGCCACACGTCGACGTAGTCCGTGCCGAGCCGGGCCAGCGAGGCGTCCAGCGCGGAGAGCAGATGGCCGCGCGAGCCGTCGAACCGCCGGTCCGGGTCGGGCACGCTGCCGGCCTTGGTGGAGATGACCAGATCCCGGCGCGGGATCAGCCCTTCTATGAGGCGTCCGAGCAGATACTCGGACTCCCCGTCGCCGTACACGTCCGCGGTGTCGACGAGGCTCCCGCCCGCTTCCCAGAACGTCTTCAAGAGGTCCGCGGCGTCGTGCTCGTCGGTGTCCCTGCCCCACGTGAGGGTTCCGAGTCCGATGCGGGACACACGCAGGCCGGTGCGGCCGAGATGCCTCTGCTCCATGAACGCCGACATTACTGGCCGGAACCAGCGGTGTGGGGGCCTGTGGACAACCAGTTTCCGTCAGCGACACACGCGTTCATGTGGGCGGAAGAACACGACCGTCACCTGCCCCGATCCGCACACCCCACGCTAAGGTCGGGAAACCAGGGACGTTACTGATGGGTAAGGGGAATCGGCCATGCAGCTCGGCATCAACCTCGGCTACTGGGGCGCCGGAATGGACGCGGACAATCTCGCCGTCGCCCAGGAGGCCGACCGACTCGGGTACGCCGTGTGCTGGGCCGCCGAGGCCTACGGCTCCGACGCGGCCACCGTGCTCAGCTGGGTCGCGGCGAAGACCGAGCGCATCGACGTCGGCTCGGCGATCTTCCAGATCCCGGCCCGTCAGCCGGCGATGACCGCGATGACAGCCGCCACCCTCGACTCGCTCTCCGGCGGCCGCTTCCGCCTCGGCCTCGGTGTCTCCGGGCCGCAGGTCTCCGAGGGCTGGTACGGCGTCAAGTTCGACAAGCCGCTGGCACGCACGCGTGAGTACGTCGAGATCGTCCGCAAGGCGATGACGCGCGAGCGCCTGTCGTTCGAGGGCGAGCACTGGACGCTGCCGCTGCCCGGCGGCCCCGGCAAGCCGCTCAAGCTGACCGTGCACCCGGAGCGCGAGCACATCCCGCTGTACATCGCCGCGATCGGACCGAAGAACCTGGAGCAGACCGGTGAGATCGCCGACGGCGCGCTTCTCATCTTCCCGTCCGCCGAGCATCTCGAGGAGACGACGCTCAAGCACCTGCGCGCGGGACGCGCGAAGGCGGGCAAGACCCTCGACGGGTTCGACGTCCACCCGACGCTCCCGCTCGCCCTCGGCGAGGACAAGGACGTGGCCACCCTCGCCGACACCTTCCGCCCCTACACCGCGCTGTACGTCGGCGGCATGGGCAGCGCCAAGCAGAACTTCTACAACCAGCTCGCCCAGCGCATGGGCTACGAGGCGGCCGCCGCCGAGGTCCAGGAGAAGTACCTGTCCGGCGACAAGCAGGGCGCCGCGGCAGCCATCCCGCACGACCTGATCGACAAGACGGCGCTGCTCGGCTCCGTGGACCGCATCGCGGACCGGATGAAGGAGTACGCGGCGGCGGGTGTCACCACGCTGAGCCTCGCTCCCGCGGGCTTCACGCTCGACGAGCGGATCGCCGGGCTGCGGGCCGGGTCCGAGGCCCTGGAGCGGGCCGGACTCGCGTAACACACGGCGGAGCCGCCGGAGGTTTCTGCGGCCGTGGTGGGGGCTCGGGGGTCTTCCCCGCCACGGCCGTCACGCAGAACAACGCGCCCGCGCCCGTGTGGTTACGCCCCTGTCGTGACTCCCGGGGTCCTCCTTTTGGCGGAGTTGTCCGACACAGCTGTTGCAGCACCTCTCGCGCCGCATTTGACTCGTTCTTTGCGGAATGCCGCGGAGTCCCGCAGAGAGGTGCCCACGATGCTTTCGGCCAAGAGTCTGTTCCAGGAGATCATCGACAACGACGAGTCCTTCCGCCTGTTCTGCTCCATCGCGGCCGGCGGAGAGTCGCAGGGAGGCTGGGAGAACGCCCGCATCGCCGCGCTCGTCCCGGACGGCGAGCGCGCCCTCGCCCCCAAGATCACCCGGCACGGCGCGGACGAGGACAAGCACGGGCGGATCTTCCTCGCCCTGATGAAGAAGCGCGGCCTCGAGCCCGTCCCCGTACCGCCCGACACCGACTACACCATGCTCCTGGAGCACAGCGGCATCGGTCTCGCCCACGACAGGCTCAAGGCCGACAAGGCACTGACCGTGCAGGACATCGTGACCTACCTCGCCCACAGCCGCGTCACCGAGCAACGCGCCTCCGAGCAGATGGAACTGCTGCGCAAGCACTTCGCGGACCATCCCGACCTCGGCCGTGCCGTGAAGATGATCTCCAACGACGAGGACAACCACCTCGCCTACTGCCACGAGGAGTTGCTGCGCTTCGCCTCCGCGGGGCACGGCCGGGCCATCCAGCGGACGCTTCGGGAGTGCGCGCTCGCCGAGATCCGCATCTACCGGGACGTCAGCCTCGCGGTCATGGCCCACATGGGCCGCATCCTGGGCTGGCCGAGGGCGAAGTCGGCCGTCCTCGCGGCGGGCATCCACGCCGTGTACGCGTACGAACGCGCCGCGGGCTGGCGCCGGATGGTCTCCCTGAGGATGCCGGAGCGGCGCGACGCCCTCGGCGGACCGGTGACCGCGGCTCCCGAGGTCGCCTGAGCCGCGGCGCTACAGCCAGCCCCTGCTCTTGAACAGCCGGTACAGCAGCACCTCCAGGGCGGCCATGAGCGCGATCACCGCCGGATACGACCACACCCAGTGGAGCTCCGGCATGTGCTCGAAGTTCATGCCGTAGATCCCCGCGATCATCGTGGGGACCGCGGCCATGGCCGCCCACGCGGAGATCTTCCGCATGTCGTCGTTCTGACGGACGCTCATCTGCGCGAGATGCGCGGAAAGGATGTCCGACACCAGCCGGTCCAGACCCTCCACGGACTCGTTCACCCGCGTGAGGTGGTCGTTGACGTCCCGGAAGAAGGGCCGCGCCTTCTCGTTGACGAACGGCACCCCCGAGCCGAACTGGCCGACGGCGGCCAGCCGGGTCAGCGGCAGTGCCAGCGGGCCGGTCGCCCGGCGGAACTCCAGGATCTGCCGTTTGAAGGTGTAGATCCGCGACGCCGTGTGGCGCGAACCGCCGCCGTCCGGCGAGAAGACCTCCGCCTCCAGCTCCTCCAGGTCGGTCTGGAGCTCCGTCGCCACGTCCAGGTAGTGGTCGACGACGGCGTCCGAGACCGCGTACAGCACCGCCGTGGGGCCCTTGCCGAGCAGCTTCGGCTCCTGCTCCAGGCGCTGTCGTACCGCCTTGAGCGGCGAGCCCTCGCCGTGCCGGACGGTCACCACGAAGGCGTCGCCGATGAAGAGCATGACCTCGCCGGTGGAGACCCGGTCGCTCTCCGGCTCGTACACGACGGGCTTGAGGACGAGGAAGAGCGAGTCGTCGTAGACCTCCAGCTTGGGCCGCTGGTGGGCCTTCAGGGCGTCCTCGACCGCCAGCGGGTGCAGCCCGAACTCCTGGGTGACGAGGTCGAACTCCCGTTGCGAGGGCTCGTGCAGCCCGATCCAGACGAACCCGCCCGCGGCCCGCGCCTGGTCCAGGGCGTCGGACAGGTCCTCGGGGCCCTCGGTGCGGTGCCCGTCCCTGTAGATGGCACAGTCGACGATCACGCTGCGTATTCTCCCGTCGCTCGCAATCCGCCGCACGCGCGCGTACGCCTACGCTGGGCCGCATGCCCACGTTGATCCTCGTCCGCCACGGACGATCCACCGCCAACACCGAGGGACTGCTCGCCGGGTGGACGCCCGGGGTCGCCCTGGACGAACGCGGGGCCGCGCAGGCCGCCGCACTGCCCGGGCGGCTCGCCGGGCTGCCGATCTCCGAGGTCGTCAGCAGCCCGCTCCAGCGCTGCCAGGAAACGATTCAGCCGCTCCTCGACGCCCGTCCCGAGCTGAACCCGCACACCGACGAGCGGATCGGCGAGTGCCACTACGGCGACTGGTCCGGCCGCAAGCTCGCCGAACTCATGGACGAGCCGCTGATGGAGGTCGTCCAGGCCCACCCGTCGGCGGCCGCGTTCCCCGGCGGCGAGTCGATGCGGGCGATGCAGACCCGCGCCGCCGAGGCCGTACGCGAGTGGAACGCGCGCGTGGAGCGCGACCACGGCGACGACGCCGTCTATCTCATGTGCTCGCACGGCGACATCATCAAGTCGCTCGTCGCGGACGCGCTCGGACTCCATCTCGACCTCTTCCAGCGGATCTCCGTAGAACCGTGTTCCATCACGGCGATCCGTTACACCCGTCTGCGGCCGTTTCTCGTACGCCTCGGCGACACCGGTGATTTCGCCTCGCTCGCACCCCGCGAGGAGCCGCCCGCCGGGGATGCCACAGTCGGTGGTGGTGCGGGCGCACCGTGATCGTCGGGCGCAGTAGGGTGAAGCGGTCGAACCAGCGCCGTACCCACGATTCCAATGGAGACAGGACGTGTCCCGTCAGGTGTTCCTCTATGACCCACCGGAGCGTTTCGTGGCCGGCACGGTCGGACTGCCCGGGCGCCGTACGTTCTTCCTCCAGGCCTCCGCCGGCCCCCGGGTGACCAGCGTGGCCCTGGAGAAGACCCAGGTCGCCGCACTCGCCGAGCGGATGGACGAGCTGCTGGACGAGGTCGTGCGCCGCAGCGGCGGCAGCGCCTCCGTCCCGGCCATGGCACCCACCGAGGTGTCCGACGCCGCCCCCCTGGACACCCCCGTCGAGGAGGAGTTCCGCGTCGGCACCATGGCGCTCGCCTGGGACGGCGAGGAGCAGCGCATGATCGTCGAGGCGCAGGCCCTGGTGGAGCTCGACGCCGACTCCGAGGAGGACCTCGCCGAGGCGGAGGAGCGGCTCCTCCAGGACGAGGAGAACGGCCCCCCGATGCTGCGGGTCCGGCTCACCGGCGCGCAGGCGCGAGCCTTTGCCAAGCGCGCCCTGGACGTCGTCAACGCCGGGCGGCCGCCGTGTCCGCTGTGCAGTCTCCCGCTCGACCCGGAAGGACACGTATGTCCGCGCCAGAACGGATACCGCCGCGGAGCGTGACCACGGCAGAGCTGCTCACCCGGGGTGAGCTGACGGTGCGCGGACAGATCCGCGAGGCCTCCAACGCGGTGCTGTACTGCGCCGTCTCGTACGAGGGGCAGGAGGCCGCGTGCGTCTACAAGCCCGTACGCGGTGAGCGCCCGCTGTGGGACTTCCCCGACGGCACCCTCGCCCAGCGCGAGGTCGCCGCGTACGAGGTCTGCGAGGCGACCGGCTGGGGGCTCGTACCGCCCACCGTGCTGCGGGACGGGCCCTACGGCGAGGGCATGGTCCAGCTGTGGATCGAGGCCGAGCCGGGTCCCGAGCTGCTGGCGCTCGTCGACACGGAGGAGCCCGGGCCGGGCTGGAAGGCGATCGGGTTCGCCGAGGTCGGCGACGGGAAGACCGCGCTGCTGGTGCACGCCGACGACGAGCGGCTGCGCCGGCTGGCCGTGCTCGACGCCGTGATCAACAACGCGGACCGCAAGGGCGGCCATCTGCTGCCCGCCGGGGACCGTCTGTACGCCATCGACCACGGCGTGACCTTCAACACCGAGAACAAACTGCGCACCCTGCTGTGGGGCTGGGCGGGCGAACCGCTGCCGGGCGAGGCCGTCGACGTACTCAAAGGCCTCAGGGAAGCCCTGACGGGGGAGCTGGCCACCCGGCTGGCCGCACTGATCACCCCGGCCGAACTCGACGCCACGCGCGCGCGTGTCGACGCCCTCCTGACCTCCGGAATGCACCCGGAGCCGAGCGGGGAGTGGCCGGCCATTCCCTGGCCACCGGTCTAGGAGCGGACCGGGCGGCATCGCGCCCCGCCCCCACCGGTCGGCAGTTTTGCCACGGTTACCCAAGCGGAGCGTTTCGCGCAAGACCGCCTTACCGGCCATCCGGCCCGGTCCGGTTCGTATACGGAACATCCGTCCGGTTAGGCTCATGACATGCATGCCTGGCCCGCTTCCGAGGTCCCCGCCCTGCCTGGTCAGGGCCGCGACCTGAGGATCCACGACACCGCGACCGGTGGCTTGGTCTCCCTTGCCCCCGGTCCTGTCGCCCGTCTCTACGTCTGCGGCATCACGCCGTACGACGCGACCCACATGGGACACGCGGCGACGTACAACGCGTTCGACCTCGTTCAGCGCGTGTGGCTCGACACCAAGCGGCAGGTTCACTACGTCCAGAACGTCACCGACATCGACGACCCGCTCCTGGAGCGCGCCGAGCGGGACAGCGTCGACTGGGTCGCCCTCGCCGAGAAGGAGACGACCCTCTTCCGCGAGGACATGACCGCCCTGCGGATGCTGCCTCCGCAGCACTACATCGGCGCGGTCGAGGCGATACCCGGGATCGTCCCGCTCGTCGAACGGCTGCGGGACGCGGGCGCCGCCTACGAACTCGAAGGGGACGTCTACTTCTCCGTCGAGTCCGACCCGAACTTCGGCAAGGTCTCGAACCTCGACGCCGCCGCCATGCGGCTGCTGTCCGCCGAGCGCGGCGGCGACCCGGACCGTCCGGGCAAGAAGAACCCGCTCGACCCGATGCTGTGGCTGGCCGCCCGTGAGGGCGAGCCGAACTGGGACGGCGGCTCGCTGGGCCGCGGCCGGCCCGGCTGGCACATCGAGTGCGTCGCCATCGCCCTCGACCACCTGGGCATGGGCTTCGACGTCCAGGGCGGCGGCTCCGACCTCGCCTTCCCGCACCACGAGATGGGCGCCTCGCACGCCCAGGTGCTGACCGGCGAGTTCCCCATGGCCAAGGCGTACGTCCACGCCGGCATGGTCGCCCTGCACGGCGAGAAGATGTCCAAGTCCAAGGGCAACCTCGTCTTCGTCTCGAAGCTGCGCTACGACGGCGTCGACCCGGTCGCGATCCGGCTCGCCCTGCTGGCCCACCACTACCGGGCCGACTGGGAGTGGACCGACCAGGTGCTCGAGGACGCCGTCGCCCGGCTCGGACGGTGGCGTGCCGCTGTCTCCCGGCCCGACGGTCCGTCCGCCGACGCCCTCGTGGCGGAGATCCGCGAGGCCCTGGCGAACGACCTCGACGCCCCCACCGCGCTGGCCGCCGTGGACCGCTGGGCGGTGCTGCAGCAGGAACAGGGCGGTACGGAGGAGGGTGCACCCGGCCTCGTGTCGCGGGCGGTGGACGCGCTGCTGGGCGTAGCGCTCTAGGCAGAACAGCGGCGAGGGCGCTTCCTCCCGCGTGGGAGGAAGCGCCCTCTGTCATGTCAGGCCGTCAGACGCGGGTCAGAGCCGCTGGATCCTGACGCTGCGCAGCACGTTCGGGGACTGGGTGTCCCAGACGCCGATCACCTGGTGGCCGAAGGCGAAGGCCTCCTGGATCTGCTGCTGGATCTGCGGGATCGGGTTGTTGAGGACCCGGAACTGGTTGTTGATGCGCAGGAAGATCTGCCGCGGCTGGCCCTGGAGCGGCTGGATGATGTCGATGAAGCCGTTGGCCACACCGGCCGCCAGAGGCTGTGCCTGGACCTGCTGAGCGACCTGCTGGACCACTTGCTGCACGATCTGCTGGAGATGCTGCTGCACCTGCTGCTCGATCTGCTGCGCCTGCTGGTCCTGCTGCTGGCTCTGCTGACCCTGCTGCTGCCCCTGTTGGCTCTGCTGCTGACCGAGCTGCTGGAGCAGCTGCTGGAAGGGCTGCTGCTGGCCGAGCTGCTGGAGCTGTTCCAGCGAGCCGCCCCCCATGCCGAACGGCTGTTGCTGCTGGCCCTGCTGGCCGTAGCCCTGCTGGCCCTGCTGGCCCTGCTGCCCTTGCTGGCCGAAGCCCTGTTGCCCGTACGGCTGTTGCTGCTGGCCGAAGCCCTGCTGGCCGAACGGCTGCTGCTGCTGTTGCTGCTGGTAGGGCGAGGTGCTCGGGAACTGCTGTCCCTGCTGCTGTCCCAGTTGGCTCATCTGCGGGGTGGTGCTCATGCGGGTGCCACCTTCCCTTGTGATGGTTGGGATGTGCCGACCGTCAGCCGGTGACGACCAGGCCGACGATCTCGTCGTCCGCGAACCAGACGCGGACGTCGGGGCGTCCCCCCGCGAAGGCGGAGTGCACCGCCTGGCGGATCTCGGGGGACGGGTGGTTCAGGTTCCGCCAGCCGCCGGCCACGAACAGCCGGAGCCTGGGCGGGAGTTCGCGCGGATACGGCAGCAACTCGTCCCAGTACCGCTCGGCCTGGCCGGAGCCGACCGCGTGCGGCAGCAGATGGGTCACCGCCGCCTTGATGTCGGGCCGGCTGCCGATCCGCTGGGAGGCGGGCCGGCCCGGTGCGTCCTGCTGCGGGGCCCCGGTCGCCCGCAGCACCGCGCGGGCACGCTCCGGGGACATCGGTGCCTGGGCGGCCGCCCTGAGCATGCCCTGCAGCGCGGCCAGAGCGCCGACCACCATCGGGGAGGCCGAGGAGGTCCCGGAGAACGTGTCCGTGTACCAGGCGATCTCCTCGGGCCCGCCCTGCAGGTCGCCGGGCTTGTCCCAGAAGCCGCCGGTGGTCGTGACCTCGCGTCCCCAGCCCTGGGCGTCCACGCGGGCACCGTAGTTGGAGAACGCGAGCCGTGAGCGGTCCGGTCCGTGGTCGCGGCCGTGTGTGCCGGGCGGCGGGGCGCCCGCGCCGACCAGGACGGCACCGGAGGACTGGTTGGACGGGTTGAACGGGTTGCGCCACCACGCAGGGAACTCGTCGGGGCGGCGCTCGTAGACCGCGTCGTCGAGGGACTCGCCGCCGTTGCCGGCGGCCGCCACGACGAGGACGCCCTTGGCGGTGGCGTAGCGGACGGCCGCGAAGTCGTCCGGCCACCACTCCAGGGCGACGTAGCCGCGCTGGTCCTCGCGCTCGGCGAACTCCGACCGCGGTCCGGGCCGGTGGAGTTCGATGAGGACGATGTCCCCGGGGCCGAGCCGGTCCGCCGCCGCGTGGATCGCGGCCGCGGTGCCGATGCCCTGGAAGGACGCGGCCGCGGTGGTCGCCTCCGGCACGATGCCGGTGACCCCGTGCTCGCCCTGGTCGCCGCCGATCACACCGATCACGGCGGTGCCGTGGTTGCGCCAGGCGATGTCGGTCAGCGGGGTGCCGACCACGACACCGGCCAGCTTGGCGGCCAGGTCCTCGTGGCCCAGCTGCCAGGAGCCCTCGACGTCGATCACGGTCACGCCGTGACCGGTCCCGCCGGGCCGCTGCCAGGCCCAGTGCGCGTCGATCCCCTCGGGCGCCGGCCGCAGATAGCCCTGGCGGCTGCTGAAGTCCGGTGTGACCGGGGCGCCTTCCTTCAGTCGCCCGCTCTCCTCGCCGACCTGCTTGAGGGCTGCCGGTACGGCGCCCGGCTTCACGTACGCGGTGTCGACGCCCGGCAGCGCGGCGATCCGTGAGCGCAGTTCCTCGGCGCGGCTTCGGTCGCCGCGCACCTGGTAGAACAGCGCGAGGTCGGGCACGTCCTCGGAGCCCGAGACGGCCGACTGCTGTAACCTTTCTTCGCTTCCGAACAGCGGTTCAAGAGCGAGCTGTTCGTCACTGAGGAACATGTTGAGGGCCGAGACGTCGGCGCCCGCCGCCGACCGTACGCCGTCGGCCTGGGCACGCAGCCGGGCCTCTGGACGGGCGACGACGATCAGTTCCTGTTCGGCTCCTCGATAGCTGAATCCCGCTCCGTCGGGCCCCGGCCCGGACGTTCCCGGGCCCTGCGCCGGCTGTACCTGGTCGGTCATCGGGT
Organism: Streptomyces sp. NPDC002817; assembly: GCF_053592055.1. NCBI lineage: Bacteria > Bacillati > Actinomycetota > Actinomycetes > Kitasatosporales > Streptomycetaceae > Streptomyces > Streptomyces sp. NPDC002817. Next base: position 28,315 of record NZ_JBSFUY010000015.1, on the reverse strand, counting down.
TCCGCTCCCTTCGGTCCTTGCGGGTGCCTGGTTGCGGGTGGTGAGCCTCCGTGGGACAACCAAGCACTCCGACGGCGCCCCGTCCACCCCGCGTTCGCCAACTCGGTTTGAAAACAAGTTGAATTGGGTAACGTGTGCAATCCGTCCTGAAACAGATGTCACGTAGCAATCCGGCCAAAGACTGCGGAGGTGACGGTCATGTGATGGGGTGAGAGCGCCTGTTGACCGTTCGGCCGGCCATCCGCCGGCCCTTGGCAGAAGGACGCACAGTGGCACCCACAGACCGTTCCTTCGCACGTCGAAGACTCCTCACCGCGACCGCGGCGCTGACGGGAGCAGCGCTGCTCGGCGGCACGGCCCATGCAGCCGAAAAGCCCAAAGGCGCCTGGCCCGACCGGTTCCCGCTGCCCGACGGCTTCCAGCCCGAGGGCATCGCCATCGGCACGAAACCCTTCGCGTACTTCGGTTCCCTCGCCAACGGCGACATCTACCGGGCGAGCCTCGCCACCGGCCGGGGCTCCGTGATCAGCGAGGGCCTCGGCGCGGGGCACCAGACCGTCGGCCTGAAGATCGACGGGCACGGCCGTCGGCTGTTCCTCGCCGGCGGCGCCAGCGGCGAGATCCGCACGGTGCACGTCCGCTCCGGCGAGATCGAGAAGGTGTACGCCACCGGCGGCACCTTCGTGAACGACGTGATCCTCACCCCGGGCGCCGCCTGGTTCACCGACTCGTTCAAGCCGCAGCTCTACAAGGTGGGCCTCGGCAAGCACGGCGAGCCCAAGGGCGTCGAGACCGTCCCGCTGACCGGCGACTGGGTCCAGGGCGACGACTTCACCGCCAACGGCATCGAGCGCACCCCCGACGGCCGCGCCCTGCTCGTGGTGAACGCCTTCGCCGACGGCGGCACCCTCGAACGGGTCGACCCGCGCACCGGAGTCGCCCGCGCCGTCGACCTCGGCGGGGCCAAAATACCCAACGGGGACGGCCTGTTGCTGCTCGGCAGGATCCTCTACGTCGTCCAGCAGCAGCAGAACGCGATCGATGTGTTCCGGCTGAACTCCGCCGGCACGAAGGGCACGGCGATCGTCAGGATCACCGACTCCCGCTTCCGTATCCCGACGACCGTCGCGGCCTGGGACGAGAAGCTGTATCTGCCCAACGCCCGCTTCGACGTGGAACCGACGCCCGACACCGAGTACGACGTCGTGGCGGTACCGAAGGTGTGACCGTGAGGTGGGCGGTGCGAACCGCCCACCTCCGTCTCACTCCTCCGACGACTCCTCGTCGTCCGTGCCGCCGGCACCCGGTTTCGGCGGCTTCGACGGCCGCGTACGACCGCCGGGGTTGTCCCGCAGATACGTACCGTCGCCGCCCTCGGTCGCGTGCCCGCCCGGCGGGGTCGGACCGCCGCCGTCCCGTCTGCGCAGATACCGCTCGAACTCGCGGGCGATCGCCTCGCCCGTCGCCTCCGGCAGCTCCGCGGTGTCCCGGGCCTCCTCCAGCGTCTGCACGTACTCGGCGACCTCGGTGTCCTCGGCGGCCAGCTGGTCCACACCCACCTGCCAGGCGCGCGCGTCCTCGGGCAGCTCGCCCAGCGGGATGCGTACGTCGATCAGGTCCTCGAGCCGGTTCAGCAGCGCCAGCGTCGCCTTCGGGTTCGGCGGCTGCGACACGTAGTGCGGCACGGCCGCCCAGAGGCTGACCGCCGGTACGCCCGCGTGCGTGCACGCTTCCTGGAGGACGCCGACGATGCCCGTGGGGCCCTCGTACTTGGTCTCCTCCAGGTCCATGCGCTGTGCCAGGTCAGGGTCGGACGTGGTCCCGCTGATCGGGACCGGACGCGTGTGCGGGGTGTCGCCGAGCAGGGCGCCCAGGATCACGACCAGCTCCACGCCCAACTCGTGGGCGAAGCCGAGGAGCTCGTTGCAGAACGAGCGCCAGCGCATGGACGGTTCGATACCTCGGACCAGTACGAGATCACGCGGCTTGTCGCCGCCGACGCGGACCACCGAGAGGCGGGTCGTCGGCCATGTGATCTTCCGTACACCGCCGTCCAGCCACACCGTGGGGCGGTTCACCTGGAAGTCGTAGTAGTCCTCGGCGTCCAGCGCCGCGAACACCTCGCCCTTCCATTCCCTGTCCAGATGCGCGACCGCGGTGGAGGCGGCGTCGCCGGCATCGTTCCAGCCCTCGAACGCGGCCACCATGACCGGGTCGATCAGCTCGGGTACCCCCTCGAGCTCGATCACCCAGTGCCTCCTTCCGATGTGCCCTCACGTACGCCCCAACCTTACGGCGTCCAACGGGGGCGTCCGCAGCCCCCTTGCACGGGGGAGTGAACGCATCACTGCCCCATTAGCCACCCCGGAACACCCTCCATTCCTCGGATCTGTGCCGGATCACCGTGCACGACTGTCACTGCGGCGGCTCGGTGACCCGGGTAGACGTCGGATGACCCGGAGAAGTCCGATGACCGGCGGGATTGTTCACTCACTCGTGTGGCGGTACGTCCATCAGGGCGCCCGACGTGGGGCTCGTGCGCAACTCTTCGTCGGGTGAGCGGAGTTGCCCCAGGGGCGCGGGTACGGCGTGTCGGGATCGTGTACCTGGTCCTGTTCGGCACGGGGACCGCGGGGGCGCTGGCGGCGGCGCTGTATGTCCAGGACCCCGCGGCCGTGGTCGCCGCGCTGCTGCCGACCGGGGCGGGGGCGTATCTGGCGTGGAGCGCGTACCGGGCGGACCGGATCGAGGCGGCCGTCGCCGAGAGCCCGGCGGCGGTGGCCGAGCGGCTCGCCCTCGTCGTACGACGACAGTGGGAGACGGAAGCCCAGGTGCGGCGTTTGGAAGACCCGTATCCGCTGCCGGTGTCCTGGCGGCCGGCGGACGTCGATCTGGCTGAGGTGGCGCTCGCGGGAGGAGCGGGGGAGATCGGGGAGGTGTTCGAGGGCCTTCCCGGGCGGCGATTGCTGGTGCTCGGCGATCCCGGGTCGGGCAAGACGGTGCTGCTGGTACGCCTGTTGCTCGCGCTGATCGCCCGACGGCAGGAGGGCGAGCCGGTGCCGGTGCTCTTTCCGCTCGCCTCGTGGGATCCGGCCGCGCAGGACCTGCGGGGCTGGATGGAGCGGCGGCTGGTGCAGGACCACGCGGAGCTCGGTGCCGTGGGCGGGGGCCGCACCCTAGCGGGCGCACTGCTGGACCGGCGGCTGGTGCTGCCGGTGCTCGACGGTTTCGACGAACTCCCGAGCGTTGTGGCCGCGTCGGCGCTACATGGCATCAACGAGGCGCTGCCGTACGGCTGCGGGCTGGTCCTGTCGAGCCGTCCCTCGGAGTATCGGGCGGCGCTGCGGCCCCGGGACGGGGTACCGGCGCGGCTCAGGGAGATGGCGGGCATCCGGCTCGAACCGCTCGGCGCCGGGGACGTCGCCGAGTATCTGCTGCAGGACGCGGGCGGCGAGGGGACGTCGGCCGCGGCCCGCTGGCGGCCGGTCGTCGAGGTGCTCGACACGGACGTACCGGTCGCGCGGGCCCTGACCAGCCCACTGATGGTGTCGCTGGCACGGTCCGTGTACAACCCGCGCCCGGGGGAGAGGACGGGAGAACTGCCCGATCCGGCTGACCTGTTGCTCTGCCCGGCACGGGAATCGGTCGCTGACCACCTCTTCGAGGCCTTCGTCGACGCCGCGTACCGGCCTCATCCATGCCGGCCGTCCCGATGGACGGCGGCGCAGGCCCGCACGGCGCTCCGGTTTCTGGCCCGGCGAATGGAGCGGGGGCTCGACGGGGCGGCGGAGGTGGCGTGGTGGGGGCTGAACGCCGTCGTGCCGGGCGCCCTGATGAGGGTGCTTGCGGGGCTGCTGCTGGGTACCTTGGGATGGCTTCTGGAAAGCGGAGGCCTGGTGGCGATGCACCAGCTGACCCAGGGGCGGGTGAACGGGAACGGCCCGGAGGCGGCCGGAGCGTTCGGAGTGATGGCGGCGGGCATCTGCTCAGGACTGGTCGGCGGTCTCACCGCGACTGTGGTGACCACGGGGCTGAACGCGGTCTCCGCGTGGGGAGGGCTATCCACCGGCCTCGTGCTGAACCGCCTGGCGGACGGGATCGCGATGACCCTGGTGGGCATGGTCGTCGCCGGATTCGCGGACCGTCCGGGATCGGTCCTGCGCCCGCCGTCGGCCTGGGACCGGCGCGCCGCGCTGGCGGGAGTGGCCGCTGGCTGCCTGTACCTGGCCGGTCTTGGTAACGGGCACGGCGTCACCAGCGCCCTTCTCTACGGGATTCTCGCGGCCGCTGTCGGAGCCGACGGGCCTCAGCCGCACCGTGCCGCGCCGGTGGCCAGGGCGCGCTGGTCGTGGAACGGTCGCGGCGTCGCCCTGGGTTGTCTGGGCGGTGCCGTGCTCGGTGCGGTCTACTTCCTCGAAGCGCTGCTGACCGGGGTTTTCGTCGGCCGCTCGACCGGCGCCGCGGCGACGCCGTCCGGTGACCCGGTCGCGGCGTTGTGGTTCGCGGCGCAGGAGGGGGCGGTGCTCGCGGTGGCCTGCCTGTTGCTTCGGGGCATGCGCATGGCACCCGTGGATCTCGGCGGCCCGGTCGAGGCGCGGGCCTTGCTGCGCAACGACCGCAGGATCCTGGCAGCCTGCGCGATGACCGCGACACTGCTCGGCACGATGGTGATCGGGGCCCAGGCCTGGCTCGTGATGGTCGCGGCCTACCCGGTGCTCCGGAACCAGTCACTCAGCGCCCTGAACCTCTGGTTGTTCGTCGCGGGCCTGATCCCCGCAGCCCTGATGGCGCTGGCTGCCGCGCTGCGGCAGACGGCCTGGCCCTGCTACACGGTGGCCCGCCACTACCTCGCCCTGCGGTCGGGGCTCCCGCGCGACTTCATCGCCTTCCTCGCCGACGCCCACGAACAACGCGGGGTTCTCCGCCGCGTCGGCGCCGTCTACCAGTTCCGGCACATCGAGTTGCAGCACCATCTCGCGGACCGGGAACGGTAGTTCACAGCGAGGCCCGCAGCCACTGCTCCACGCTCGCGATGTGCACCGTTGCCCACGACCGCGCCGCCTCCGCGTCACGATCCCGTAGCGCGGCGAGGATCATGCGGTGTTCGTGCAGGGTGCGGCTGACCGCGTCCTCCTGTGTCAGGCCTCGCCAGATCCTCGCCCGGGTCGTGGGGCCCGACAGTCCGTCGAGGAGGGAGCAGAGGACCGAGTTGCCGGAGCTCTGCACGATGCCGCGATGGAAGTCGAGGTCGCAGGCGACCAGTTCCTCCACCGAGGGGCTGGAGCCCAGTTTGTCCAACTGGGCGGACAGGGCGTTCAGCTGCTGCTCGCTGATCCTCAGCGCCGCCATCGAGGTCGCGGCCGGCTCCAGGATGCGGCGGACGGCCAGGAACTCCAGGACCGTGTCGTCGCGGTGGAAGTCGACGACGAAACTCAGCGCCTCCAGGAGGAGCTGGGGGTCCAGGCTCGTCACATACGTGCCGTCGCCCTGTCGCACGTCCAGGATCCGGATCAGCGACAGGGCCCGCACGGCCTCCCGCAGGGAGTTGCGGGACAGCCCGAGTTCGGAGGCGAGCTCGCTCTCCTTGGGGAGTCGGTCGCCGGGGCGCAGGGCGCCCGAGACGATCATGCCCTTGATCTTCTCGATCGCCTCGTCGGTGACTGCCATGGTCGGCCTCCCAGTGGTTCCCGCATGCCCGTCAAGACATCCGATGTCTTACGCCATTATGGGGGCCGCCCTGCCGATCGGGGTGCCAAACGCCCCGCTCAGAGAAGGTCTTCCAGATCGGCGATCACCGCATGCTCGTCCAGCGTCGTCAGCACCCGGTCCCGCAGAAGAACCCGCCCGTCGACGACGGTGTCCCGCACATCCGCCGAGTGCGCCGCGTACGCGAGCGTCGACCACGGATCGTGCAGGGGCCGCAGGTGTGGTGCGTCCAGGTCGAGCACGACGAGGTCGGCCCGCTTCCCGGCCTCCAGCGAGCCCAGCTGCTCCCCGAGCCCCAGGGCCCGCGCACCCTCGATCGTCGCCATGCGTACCGCCTGCTCGGCGCCGACCGCCGTGGGGTCGCCGCCCGCCTTGTGCACCAGCGCCGCCTGCCGCACCGCCCCCAGCACATCCAGCGTGTTGGAGCTGACGGCCCCGTCCGTACCGAGCCCGACGGTCACCCCGGCGCTCAGCAGCCGCGGCACCGGCGCGATCCCGCAGCCCAGCTTCAGGTTGGACACCGGACAGTGGGCGACCGCCGTGCCGGTGCGGGCCAGCGCCGCGATCTCCGGTCCGGTGAGGTCCACGGCATGCGCGAGCAGCACGTCCGGGCCGAGCAGACCGAGCGAGTCGAGCAGCTCCACCGGACGCCTGCCGTACTTGACCTCGACGGTGGCGACCTCGGTCGCGTTCTCCGAGGCGTGGATGTGCAGCAGGGCCCCGAACTCCCGGGCCAGCGCGAAGATCTCGGTGAGCTGGTCCGGGCTCAGGGTGTACGTGGAGTGCGCGAAGAGGACCGGGCGGGTACCGGGGCGGGCCGTGCCGCGGGCTGCCAGATCCCGGCGCGCCCAGTCCAGGCGCTCCTCGTAGGCGATGCCGTCGGGCGGGCCGGGCACGTCCATGAAGGTGGGCCCCGTGTGCAGCCGCCAGCCCGCCTCACGGGCCGCCTGCTCCGCCGCCTCGTGGAACCAGTACATGTCGAGCGCCGAGGTCACCCCCGCCCGTACGCTCTCGGCGACCGCCAGCCGCACCGCCGCCGCCACGTTCTGCGGCGTCAGCAGCTCGGCCTCCCACTTCAGCACCCGCTCCAGGAAACCCTGGAGGGTGACGTCGTCGGCGCGGCCGCGCAGCAGGGTCATCGCGAGGTGGGTGTGGGTGTTGACCAGCCCCGGGAGGACGAGACAGCCCGTGGCGTCGATGGACTCGGCGGCCGTGAAGCGCGTACTCAGCTCCTCGGCGGAACCCACGGCGACGATCTCGCCCTCGTGGACGGCAACAGCCCCGTCCTGTACGACAGTTCCCTCGTCGTCCACGGTCAGGACGTCGCCGCCGTGGATCAGTAGGTCGATGCTCACGCCTGGTACTCCTCCGCCAGCAGCCGCAGCGCCTCCAGCGACACCACCGCACCCCGCTCGACGCCCGCCGCGACGACATCGCGGTGCGGGTCGTAGGCGCTGGCGCCCTCCTCGTCCACCAGCTCGTCCGCGTTCGCCCCGTCGATGACGAGGACGCCGCCCGCGACCAGCCCGCGCAGCGACGCCGTGACCAGCAGTGCGGAGAGCTCCATCTCGATGGCGGCGAGGCCGGCACCGTCGTAGGAGAAGAGCGGGAGGAGGCCGGGCTGGAAGGCCGCCCGGGTCCAGACGATGCCGCGGTGGTGCGGGGCGTTCGCCTCGCGGGCCGCACGCTGGAGTGCGATGACCGCCTCGGGGGAGGAGACCGCGGGGTACTCCGGCGGGAGCAGCTGCTGGGTGACGCCGTCGTCGCGGACGGCCGCCTCCGCGATGACGAGGTCGCCGTCGCCGATCCCGGGCTTCATCGCGCCCGCCGTGCCGAACCGCAGGATGGTGTGGACCCCCGCGTCCGCGAGCTCCTGGAACAGCAGGATCGCGCCCGGACCGCCCACCCCGTGCGAGGCGACGACGACCGGCAGGCCCTTCCAACTGCCGCTGAACGTACGGTATTCGCGGTGGTACGAGACCTCCTCGGCCCCGTCGAGCAGCGCGGCGACGGCCGCGGCGCGCGCCGGGTCGCCGACGACGACCGCGTGCGCCGGCAGGCCGGTGCGGGGTATGCGGGTGATGGGCAGCAGGTCCTGCGTCATGCGGCGGCTCCGGTGGACGGACGGGTACGGCGACGGCGCGCCGTGGTGAGGAAGAGGGCGCCGAGCGTGACGACGTACGGCGCGGCGTCGGTCGCCTGCTGCGGCAGGCCGAGGCCCTGGAGACGGAAGCCGGCCGCCTCGGCGAGACCGAAGAGCAGCGCGGCGAGCAGCACACCGAGGGGCAGGGCGCGACCGAGCATCACGGCGACGACGGCGATCCAGCCGCGGCCCGCGGTCATGTTCTCGGTGAACAACGTGACGTTGCCGAGGGCGAGTTGGGCCCCGGCGAGACCGCACAGGACACCCGAGACCAGCACGGCCGCGTACTTGTACCTCGCCGGGCTGACCCCGAGCGTGGCCGCCGCGTCCGGTGCCTCGCCGACCCCGCGGAGGCGCAGTCCCCACACATGCCGGGACAGCATCACCGCGGCCACCGCGACCGCCGCCCACGACAGATAGGCGAGCGGGCTGAGGCCGCCGATCAGGGGGAGGCCGAGGAGGGACGGGTCGTCGAAGGTGCCCTGCACGCCGAAGACCGTACGGAGCAGGAAGCTCGTCAGGCCCACGGCCAGCAGGTTCATCGCGATGCCGAGAACCACCGCGTCCCCGCGCAGAGTGACCGTCCCGACCGCGAGGATCAGCGAGTACGCCGCCGCGGCCAGCGCCGCCGCGAGCACTCCCAGCCAGGGGCTGCCGGTGAACCAGCTCGTGGCCACGGCGGTGAAGCAGCCCATCAGCATCATGCCTTCGAGGCCGATGTTGAAGACGCCTGCACGCTCGCAGACGGCTCCGCCGAGCGCGGCCAGCAGGATCGGGGTCAGCGCGCGCAGCGCCGACATGAGGAGGTCGGAGTCGAAGAACATCACACGGCCTCCTTGACGTCGACGCCGGCCTTGGCCTTGCGGCGAGTGAAGCGCGGGAAGGCCAGCCGGGCCGCGAGGAACACGATCACGATCGCCTGGAGCACCTGGGTCAGCTCACGCGGCACCTCGGTCGTCCGCTCCATCGCGAGACCGCCGACCGCGAGGACGGCGAAGAAGAAGGACGCGATCACCGTACCGAGCGGGGCCGCCGTGGCCAGCAGGGCGGCGGTGAGGCCCGTCCAGGTGTAGCCGGGTGCGGTGAGCGAGCCGTCGACGAAGCGGTACGGGAAGCTCAACACCCCGATGGCGCCCACGAGTCCGGCGATCGCTCCCGACACGGACATCAACTTCAGGGTCAGGCCCCGGCGTTCGACACCCGCGTACGCGGAGAAGCGGGCGTTGAGACCGGTCATGCGTATCTCGTACCCGAACGCGGTCCGCTTGTCCGTGAACCAGTACGCGGCCGCCGCGAGAACGACCAGAACGAGACCGAGGGTGACCGTGGAGTCGCCGAAGGCGGGCAGCGCCACGCCGTCGGGCATCGCCCGTGTCTGCGGCAGGCTGGAGCCTGGCTCCTTGAGTGGGTAGCGCGCCAGGTAGGAGGCGAGCGAGACCGCCGGGTAACTCAGCAGCAGGCTGCTGACCAGGAGCGGCACGCCGAGGTGGTTCTCGCACAGGGCGGCCAGCGTGGCGTAGGCGGCGCCCGCCGTCATGCCCGCAAGCAGCGCGAGTACGACGGTGAGGGGCGCCGGCAGCGGGGAGTACAGGCCGGTGACGGCCGCGGTGATACCGCCGAGGACCAGCTGGCCGTCGCCGCCGAGGTTGATGAGCCCGGCACGCAGCGGGATCGCCAGTGCGAGGGCCATGCCGAGCACGCTGGTGACGGTGGTGAGCGTGGAGCCGATGCCGTCGGCGCCGAGCGAGCCGGTGAGGACCGCCTCGTACGCCGATATCGGGTCCGCGCCGGTGCCGACCAGGAAGAGCGCGCCGATGAGGACGCCGGCGAGCACGGAGAAGGTGATGGGGGAGCGCAGGGCTCCGGATATCCGGTTGTTCATGTCAGTCGACGGCCTCCACCGTGACCCGGGCGCCCGCCATCGCGAGGCCCAGCGTCCGTTCGTCCGCCTCGTTCTTGTCGTACGACGCCGTGATCCGGCCTCCGTACATCACCAGCACCCGGTCCGCCAGGCCCCGGATCTCGCTCAGTTCGGCCGAGACGAGGAGGACGGCGTGGCCGGCGTCGCGGTAGGCGACGATCTGGTCGTGGATGTTCTGGATGGCGCCGATGTCGACACCGCGCGTGGGCTGCTCGACGAGCAACAGCGGGGCGTCGTGGGCGAGTTCGCGGCCGATCAGCAGCTTCTGGAGGTTGCCGCCGGACAGCGCGGAGGCGGGGACCTCGGGGCTCGACGCCTTGACGCCGAACCGCTCGATCAGCCGCTGCGCGTGCGCCCGGACGGCCGTCGGCGGCAGCAGGCCGCGGGCGGACAGGGACGTACGGTGGTGGCCCATCGCGAGGTTGTCGGCGACGGACGCCGCGGGCGCCGTACCGACCGCGTGACGGTCCTCGGGGACGTACGCCAGGCCCTTGAGGCGGCGTTCGGTGGCGGAGGCGTGGGTGATGTCCTCGTTCTTGAGAGTCACCCGCCCTGCGGTGGTCGGCCGCAGACCGGCCAGCGCCTCGATCAGCTCGCTCTGGCCGTTGCCCGCGACGCCCGCGATGCCGACGATCTCGCCGGCGCGGACGGTGAGTCCGGCGTCGTGCACCCCGTCGGTGGCGAGCCCGGTCACCTCCAGTACGGCATCTCCGGGTGTGCCCTCGGCGTGGACGCGGTCGAGTTCGACCGCGCGGCCGGTCATGGCTGCCGCGATCTCGTCGGCGGAGGTCTCCGCGGTGACCAGACGGGCGACCACCCTGCCGTCCCGCAGGACGGTCACGTGGTCGCTGCCCTCCAGCACCTCGCGGAGCTTGTGCGTGACGAGGATCACCGTACGGCCCTGTGCGGCCAGCGACTTGAGCACCGCGAACAAGGCGTCCGCCTCGGCCGGTGTGAGCACCGCCGTCGGCTCGTCGAGGATCAGCGTGCGGGCACCGCGGTGCACCAGCTTGAGGATCTCCACGCGCTGGCGCAGACCCACGGGCAGATCACCGACGCGCGCGTCCGGGTCCACGGCGAGGCCGTGCTCCTCGGCGAGCTCGCGCACCCGGCGGCGGGCCGCGGCGCGGTCCACCAGGCCGAAGCGGCGCGGCTCGGCGGCGTAGACGACGTTCTCGGCGACCGTCAGCGAGTCGAACAGCTTGAAGCTCTGGTGGACCATGCCGAGCCCGGCGGCCATCGCGTCGCTCGGGCTGGCGAAGTGCGCGTCACGGCCGTCGACGCGGATCGAGCCCGCGTCGGCGCGTTCCATGCCGTACAGGATCGACATGAGCGTGGACTTGCCCGCGCCGTTCTCGCCCATCAGGGCGTGGATCTCGCCGTGGCGGACGGTCAGGTCGACGGAGTCGTTGGCGAGCGTGCCGGGGAACCGCTTGGTGATTCCCCGGAGCTCGACTGCCAGGCCCTCGGCGTCAGCTCGCGGCGGGGTCATCGACCTTCAGCTCTCCGGAGACGATCTGGTCGCGCAGTTCCTCGACCTTCGCCAGGACGTCCTTGTGGTCGGCGATCACGCACTTCGACGAGTCGACGCCGTCCTCCAGGCCGGTCAGGCTGATGCCGCCCTCCTTGAGGCCGTAGGAGACGGTGCCTGTCTCACCGGCCAGGACCGACTCGATGCCCTTCTCCACGGCGACGTCCGTGCGCTTGATCACGTTGTCGACGACCGTGCCCGGCGCCGAGACGCACTGGTTGACGTCGACGCCGTACGCGTAGGCTCCCTTGGCCTTCGCGGCCTCGAAGACGCCGTAGTTGCCGGCCGCGGCGGCCGCCATGATCTGGTCGTAGCCCTTGGAGAGCAGGGTGTTCGCCTGCTCCTTGGCACGCGCCGAGTCGTCGAAGGGGGACTGGCCGCCGACGAAGCGCGTCGACGTCTCGGTCTTGGCGGCGACCTTCTTGGCGCCGGCCGCGAACGGGTCGCTGTAGCGGCGGAACTGGGGCGTGTCGAGGACGTCGACCGCGCCGACCTTGCCCGACTTGCTGAGCAGACCGGCCTCGGCGCCCGCGAGGTAGACGCCCTCGTGCTCGCGGAAGACCGCGCAGCCGACGTTCTTGAAGGTCTTGGTGGTGCAGGCGTCGATGATCAGGAACTGCTGCTTCGGGTTCTTCTGAGCCTGCTGGGCGACGAGGTCGGCGAACTCGAAGCCGACCAGCACGATGACGTCCGGCTTGGCGTCGACCGCGGCCTGGACGTTCTGCTGCTGGGAGGCGGTGTCCGTGGACTCGTAGACCTTCTGCGAGCCGTCGTGCTGCTTCGCCGCGTCCTTGACGCCGCTGACGGCGAGCTTCAGGAACTCGTTCTGACCGACCGCGTCGGGCGTGACGAGGGTGAAGGTCTTGCCGCTGCCGCCGCTCGCGCTGTCGGAGGCGTCGCTCTTCGCGGCGGCGTTGCAGGCGGTGGCCGCGGTGACCATGAGGGCGGTGGCGGCGGCGAGCTTCAGGGAACGGTGGTGTCTACGGGACATCGGGAGACCTTCCGGGTACGGCGAGGCACGCTCGGGCGGGAGCGGCGATGAGGTGAGAGGGGACGCTGGAACGGGGACGGGTCAGCGTCGACAGCCGTCACCGGCACACCGGCCGAAGTCGAGGAAACGGCGCTTGGTCAGCAGCACGGGCTTCCTCCTTCGTCTCGGTCTGCGGACTGATTGCCGGACAGTAGCATCCGTTTCCGGACACCTGCCCGACTGTCTCGAACTATGGTTCTACCAGGTCATGTACCGTGGCCGGACACCACCGGAACATCAGGAGTGTCCCGATATGCCCCAGGAATTGCGTGCCGTCGACTGGACCGGAAACGGCCTCGCACTCATCGACCAGACACTGCTCCCGCACCGCAACGAGACGATGGCTGTCCGCGATGTGGACACTCTGGTCGACGCGATCCAGCGGCTCGTGGTGCGCGGCGCGCCCGCGATCGGCGCGGCCGGCGGGTACGGCGTCGCGCTCGCGCTGGTGCAGGGCGAGCGCGAGGGGTGGTCGGTGGACGAGGTGCGCGCCGCCGTCGCACGCATCCGGGAGGCCCGGCCGACCGCCGTCAACCTGATGGTGTGCGTGGACCGCGTGATGACCCGCTTCGACGAGGGCCTCGACGCCGTGCTGGAAGAGGCCGCCGCCGTCCAGCGCGAGGACGTCGAGGCGAACCGGGCGATGGGCGTCCACGGCGCCGACTGGCTGCTCGAAATGGTCGGCGCCGACCGGCCGTTGCGCATCCTGACCCACTGCAACACGGGCGCGCTGGCGACAGCCGGATGGGGCACGGCACTCGGCGTCATCCGCGAACTCCACGCGCGCGGACGCCTTGAGGTGGTCTACGCCGACGAGACGCGCCCCCTGCTCCAGGGATCCCGCCTCACCGCCTGGGAGTTGGTCCAGGAGGGCATCCCGCACTACGTCCAGGCGGACGGCGCCGCCGCCGGCACCATCCTGCGCGGCCAGGTCGACGCGGCGATCGTCGGCGCGGACCGCATCGCCGCCAACGGCGACACCGCGAACAAGGTCGGCACGGTGGGTGTGGCGCTCGCGTGCGCGGACGCCGGGATCCCGTTCCTGGTGGCGGCGCCGACGACGACCGTGGACCTGTCGACCAAGACCGGCGACGAGATCCACATCGAACTCCGCGGCGAGGACGAGGTGTTGGAGTGGGGCGGGATACGGACGGCTCCCGCCGGGTCGCGCGGCCACAACCCCGCCTTCGATGTGACGCCGGGACGGCTGGTGACGGGGCTGGTGACGGAGCGGGGCGTGCTGGAGGTGGCGTCCGGCCAACTGCCCGGTGACCACCTGCAGTAGAACCCGCGGCACGAAGAAGGGGACCCCCGAGCCCGGAGGTCCCCTTCTTCCTGGTGCCGCTCAGCGCTGCGACAGCTCCAACTCCAGCAGCCACTCCACGACCTCGGTGTGGTGCCGCGCCTGACGGGGATCGGCGCCCCACACGTACAGGCCGTGCCCCGCGACCACCACGGCCGGCATCCGCGGGTCGCGTGCCGCCTCCAGGCGGTCCCCGAGCACCTTCATGTCCTGGCTGTTGGCGATGACCGGCAGCGTCACCTCGACGTCGTGCGCGGGCTGGCCGACGCCCTTGAGCATCTCCACGTCCTTGAAGACGATCCCGCCCGGCTCCCGCCGGCCCATGGCCACGGAGGCGACCGTGTGGACGTGCACCACGGCCCCGGCCCCCGTCAACGCGGCGACCCGCGCGTGCAGCTCGGCCTCCGCGGACGGCTTGCCGCCCCGCACCGCGGCGCCCCGGCCGTCCACCAGCACCACGTCCGCGGGCGTCAGTTCACCCTTGTCGTGGCCACTTGCCGTCACAGCCAGCCGCAGCGGCTCGCGGGTGAGCACGACGGACAGGTTGCCGGAGGTGCCCCGCATCCAGCCGAAGCCCGCGAAGCGCGCGGACTCGGCGGCGAGGACCGCCCCCGCCTCCTCCAGGTCCAGTTCGGTGATCTCGGCGGTCATACGGTGCTCCCGGTGGTGCTGATGGTGATCTCGTCGAACGCCCCCGCCTCGGCGTGGTCGCCGACGCCCTGCTCGTAGTACGGCTCCCCGGGCCGCCGGATGCCCACCGCGTGCCAGCCGGCCGCGCGGGCCGCGTCCAGCTCGCCGGGGCGGTCGGAGAGGAAGAGGAGCCGCGAGGGCTCGATGCCGGTCGACTCCGCGATACGGCGGTACGACTCCGGCTCCTGCTTGGGTCCCGCGTTCTCGGTGTCGTGCAGACCGGAGACGAGCGAGGTGAGGTCGCCCTCCGGGCTGTTCGTGAACCACGCCCGCTGGGCGGCCACCGAGCCGGACGAGTAGACGTACAGCCTCGCCCCCGCCGCGTGCCAGACACGCAACCTCGGTACGACGTCGTCGTAGAAGTGCGAGACGAGGTCGCCGCGTGCGAAGCCCTCGGACCAGATGATCCCCTGGAGGGTCTTCAGCGGCGTGGCCTTGCGGTCCTCGTCGAGCCAGGCGCCCAGGGCCTTCTCGACCGCGGCCGCGTCGGCCTGCGGATCGCCCAGCTCCTCGCGCACCTGCGCGACGGCCCGCGCCACGTCCGGATCGTCGGCCCGCTCGTTCAGCAGCGCGCCGAAACGCGCGCGCGAGTACGGGTACAGCACATCGACGACGAAGCCCGTGGCGCTCGTGGTGCCCTCGATGTCGAGCACCACGGCGTCCACGTCGTACGTCAGGCCCTGCTGCGTCACGCCGCGGCCTTGTCGGCCTCGTAGCCCGCCGCGATCGTGTCGTAGTCCGGGAAGCGCGAGGCGATCGTCGAGCCGGTGAAGTTGCCGATCCAGCCGTCCTCCTCGTGGAAGAAGCGGATCGCCGTGAACGACGGGCTGGTGCCCATGTCGAACCAGTGGGTGGTGCCGCGCGGCACGCCCAGCAGGTCGCCCTTCTCGCAGAAGACCGCGTGGACCTCGCCGTTCACGTGCAGATAGAAGATGCCGGAGCCGGAGACGAAGAAGCGGACCTCGTCATCGTCGTCGTGCGTGTGCTCCTGGAGGAACTTCGCGCGCGCGGCCGCGGCCTTCGCCGGGAACTCCGGGTCGTCGCTCGGGTGCAGGCCGAGGACATCGACGGTGGTGAAGCCCTCCTCGGCGTTCAGCTTGTCGATCTCCGGGCCGTACGCGGCGAACACCGTGTCGCTGTCGGCGTCGAACGGGACGTCCTCGCGGATGGGCCACTGCTCGTAGCGCACACCGAGCGGCTTGAGGGCCTCGGCGATCTCGGCGGGGTCCGAGGTACGGCGGACCAGCGTCTCGGGGCCGGACTCGGACCAGGTCGTCAGCAGGGTCATGGGAACAACTCCAGGCGTCTGGAAGGGATGTCCGGATACCGAGACAAGCACCGGACGGGCGGGGCAGGAAGAGGGGCGGCGACGGACAGCTGGTCAGCCGCGACACGCGGCGCCGGGACAGCAGCGGGGCATGCGGGGCATGCGCAGCGCTGTCGCGCGTGGTGTCGTCATCAGGGCCTCACTGGTCCGGGGTGGGGTGCCGGTTCGGTGATGGTAACTCGACCCGGCAGGTCAACCCGGTGTGACGAAGTTGTTGTCTCAAGCAGTGAGAAAGCATGTTCAGTGCTTTGACGAATGGCCGGAATCGTTCCCATGATCTGTGCATGAAGACGCTGCTGCTCGTGCGGCGGCTGCACGTGGATCTGCTCCGGACGGCCACGGCCAGCTGTCGCTGACCCCACCCGGAGCCCCCGCACGCCCTTGTCGCCGCGGGCCGCCACCCCTGCTCGAGGTGGCGCATTCCTTTCCCTCGCTCCGGGTCGCGCGCTCCCCTCCGCTTCACCCCCTTCGCACCACCCCGCACCTGGAGCCCCTCATGCCCCGTGTCCGCCTCCCCCTCGCCGCGCTCTCGCTGGCCTCCGTCTCCACGCTCCTGCTCGCCGGCTGCTCACAGTCCACGGACGCCTCTAAGGACACTGGCAGCACCGCCGCCTCCGCGTCGGCCGCCACCGGCAAGAAGCCCGCCCCCTTCAGCGACGGCGCGGTCAAGGTCGCCCTGGTCCGGCAGAGCGGCGCCGGCGACTACTTCGAGCAGTGGGGCAACGGAGCCAAGGCCCAGGCCAAGGCCCTCGGCATCGACCTGACGGTCTACGACGCGCAGGCCGACAACGCCAAGCAGGCCACCGACCTCTCCTCCGCGATCAACTCGGGCGCCAAGGCGATCATCATCGACCACGGCTTCCCGGCGACCATCCAGCCGGAGATCGACAAGGCCGTGAAGAAGGGCATCAAGGTCGTCGTCTACGACGTCGAGACGGCCACCAAGGGTGTCGTCTCGACCAAGCAGGACGACGCGAGCATGGCCCAGGCCGTCCTCGACGTGATGGCCAAGGAAGTCGGCAAGGACGCCAAGGTCGGCTACGTCAACGTCGCCGGCTACGCGGCCCTCGACAAGCGGAACACCGTCTGGACCAAGGAACTCGCCGCGCAGGGCTGGAAGCAGGAGTTCAAGGTCGGCAAGGTGACCGACTCCACGGCCACCGACAACGTTCCCCTGGTCTCCGCCGCGCTCACCCAGCACTCGGACGTGGCGGGCGTCTTCGCCCCCTACGACGAGCTGGCCAAGGGCACCGTCCTCGCCGTCCAGAACAAGAAGCTCCAGGACAAGGTGAAGGTCTTCGGCGCGGACGTCTCCAACGCCGACATCCAGCAGATGACCGCCGCCGACAGCCCGTGGGTCGCCACGGCGGGCACCGACCCGTCCGCGGTGGGTGCCGCCGTCGTCCGCACGACCGCCCTGGAGCTGGCCGGCCAGCTGGACAAGACCTCCGTCGAGTTCCCGGCCGTCGCCATCACCCAGGACTTCCTGAACAAGAACAAGATCGAGAACATGGACCAGCTGCGCACGGCGCTGCCCGCCCTGAACCTGTCCCAGGTCTCGACCGCGGACTGGATCTCGAATGTCGCCCACTGAGACGACTGAGACGCCTGCGGTCGGTCTCACCGACGTCAGCATGGCCTTCGGAGGCAAGACCGTCCTTGCCTCCGTCTCACTGGACATCGCACCGGGCAGCGTCGTCGCGCTGCTCGGTGCGAACGGCGCCGGCAAGTCCACGCTGATCAAGATCCTGTCCGGCGTGCACACCGACCACGGCGGCGAGGTGCGGGTCGCAGGGGAATCCGCAGCTCTCCAGTCGCCGCTGGCCGCACGCCAGTTGGGCATCCAGACCGTGCACCAGCGGATCAGCGAGGGCATCGTGCCCGGCCTCACGGTCGCCGAGAACCTGGTCTTCGAGGAGCTGGCGCAGAGCCGGGGCAACCCGTTCCTGAACGGGGGCAGACTGCTCGCCCGCGCCCGCGAGATCCAGGCCGGCCTCGGCCTGGACTGGAGCGACAGCCTGCTCAAGCGGGACGTCACCGAACTCGGCATCTCCGACCGCCAGTTGCTGATCCTCGCCCGCGCCCTGGCCACCCGCCCGCGCCTGCTCATCCTCGACGAGCCGACCTCCGCCCTGTCCGCCGCCGAGGCGGAGCGCCTGTTCGCACTGGTCGAGAAGATGCGCGACGACGGCATCGCGGTGCTCTACGTCTCCCACCGCCTCGGCGAGATCGACGCGCTGGCCGACCGTCTGGTCGTCCTGCGGGACGGACGTCTCACCGAGGACCAGGCCAAGCCCTTCGACTGGGACGCGGCCCTGCGGGCGATGCTCGCCCAGGCCCAGGAGACGACCACGGCCCGCCCGGTCCGCGAGGGGGCGTCCGGCGATGCCGTGCTCTCCCTTCGGGGGGTACGGCTCTTCGCGGGCCGCACGCCTCTCGACCTGGACATCCGCGCCGGCGAAGTCACCGGTGTCGTGGGCCTGTTGGGCGCGGGCAAGACCGAGCTGGCCCGCGGCCTGTTCGGCGCCGAGCCCTTCGCGGCCGGCTCCGTCGAGCTCGACGGCAAGGACTTCGCGCCCCGGCGGCCCGCCGACGCGATCCGGGCCGGCATCCATCTGGTCCCCGAGGACCGGCACGCCGACGCCCTCGTGCCCGGCTGGTCGCTGGCGCAGAACATCTCGCTGCCGTTCCTGAAGTCCCTGTCGAGAGCGGGGCTCGTCCAGCGCGGGAAGGAGGACGCCCTCGGCCGCGCCACCATCGAGGCGCTCGGCGTCGTCGCCCGCGACGAACACAGCACCGTCGAGGAGCTGTCCGGCGGCAACCAGCAGAAGGTCGTCGTCGGCCGCTGGCTGGCACATACGCCCCGTGTCCTCATTCTGGACGAGCCGTTCCGAGGCGTGGACATCGGCGCCCGGCGCGACATCGGCCGCCGCGCCCGGTCCCTCGCCGCCGAGGGTGCCGCCGTCCTCGTCCTGTCCGCCGACGTCGACGAGATCCTCGAGATCGCCGACCGGGTCGTCGTCCTCGCGTCCGGTGAGATCCATCTCGACGCCTACGGCGAAGACGTGGAACGCGACCGCGTGATCCAGACCATCGCCGTGTCCGTCTAGCCCCGGCTGGCACCGGCCGCCGAAGGAAGCAGCCCCCCATGACCACCCAGCAGAGCACCGAGGTCCCGGTGAAGGCGGCGATCCCGCCCGCCACCACCACCGCCGTGCGCGTCCAGAACGCCGTCATCAAGTACGGCTTCATCTTCGTGACGGTCGCGCTCTTCCTGTACTTCGCGCTGAGCGAGGGCTCCTTCCGCGAGTCGGCCACCCTCCTCGACACCCTGCGCTACGTCTCCGTCGCCGCCATCCTCGGCCTCGGCGTCACCCTCACCATGGCCGTCGGCGGAATGGACATGTCCGTCGGCGCTGTCGCCGGACTGGGCGTCTCCGTCGCCGCGCAGACGATGGTCGTCCACAACCAGGTCGGCACGGTCGCGATCATCGCGGTGATCGCGGCGGGCGCGGTGGCAGGTCTGCTGAACGCGCTCCTCATCGTGGTGCTGAAGATCCCCGACATGCTGGCCACGCTCGGCACGATGTTCGTCATCCAGGGCACCAAGCTCATCCTGGTCGACGGCCAGTCGATCACCCCGGGCATGACCCTGGACGACGGCTCCACGGCACCCGGCAAGTTCACGGACGGCTTCCTGAAGATCGACCGGGGCACGGTCCTCGGCATCCCCATCTCGGTCCTCGTCTTCGGCGGCCTGACGATCGCCGCCTGGGTCTTCCTGGCCCGCACCCGCTGGGGCCGTGTCCTGTACGCCATCGGCGCCAACCCCGAGGCCTCCCGCCTGGCCGGCATCCGCGTCGGCGCGTACCGCTCCCTCGCCTACGTCATCTCCGGGGTCCTCGCCTCGATCGGGGGCCTCATCCTGGCGTCCCGCATCGGCCAGGGCGATGTGAGCGCCGGAACGTCCCAGCTGCTGGAGGCGGTGGCGGTCGCGCTGGTCGGCACCTCGGTCCTCGGCCGCGGCCGCCCGAACGTCTGGGGCACGGCCCTCGGCGCGGTGCTGATCGGCATCATCACGACCGGCCTGACCATCAAGGGCCTGCCGTACTACACGCAGGACGTCGTCGAGGGCGCGGTCCTCATCCTCGCCCTCGTCTTCAGCTTCACCCTGTCCAAGCGCCGCACCGCATAGGGGAGTTCACCGACCATGGGCTACCGCATCCTGGAGACCGACGACATCCCCGCGTACCTGCGCGAGCGGGGCCACTGGGGCGAGGCGGCCGATCCGCAGGTCCGCGAGGTCTCGGACGGCAACATGAACCGGGTGTTCCTGGCGTCGAACGCCGACGGCACCCGCAGCCTCGCCCTCAAGCAGGCCCTGCCCTGGGTCCGCGTCGCCGGCCCCTCCTGGCCGATGAACCCGGACCGCGCCGACGCCGAGGCACGGGCCTACGAGCAGGTCGCCCGCGTCGCCCCGGACAAGATCCCGGCGATCCACGGCTACGACCCCGAGAACTACGCCCTCGTCATGGAGGACATGTCGGACCTGGAGGTGCTGCGGACCCTGCTGAACGAAGGCGCCTCCTACGGACCGCACACCTCGGCGAGGACCGGCGAGTTCGTCGCCCAGTTCTCCTTCGCGACCAGTGACTTCGGCATGGCGTCGGCCGACCGCAAGGCGCTGATCGCGGCCTCGGTCAGCCCGGAGCTCTGCAAGATCACGGAGGACGTGGTCCTGTCGGAGCCGTACATCGAGCACGAGCACAATCACTGGCACGAGGGCCTGGACGACCTGGCGGAGGAGTTCCGCGCCGACGCCGGGCTGCGCACGGAGGTCGCCGATCTCCGCCACACCTTCATGACCAGCGCCCAGGCCCTGCTCCACGGCGACCTGCACACCGGCAGCATCATGGTCGGCGAACGCGAGGGCGCCCCCGTGATACGGGTCTTCGACCCCGAGTTCTCCTTCGTCGGCCCGATCGGCTACGACCTCGGCCTGTACTGGGCCAACGCGCTGGTGTCGGAGGAACGGGCCCGCGCGCTGGGCACGCTGTCGGACCACCCCGGCCAACTCCGCCTGTCCTGGGAGGCGTTCGAGTCGGAGTTCCGCCGGCTGTGGCCGGCCCGCATCGACACCTTCTTCGACGACGCCTATCTGGACCGTTTCCTGCGCCGGGTCTGGACCGACTCCGTGGGCTACGCCGGCACGGAGATCATCCGCCGCATCATCGGCTTCGCCCATCTGACCGACCTGACGACTCTTCCTGACCCGGTACCGGCGTCCCGCCGGGCACTGCTGCTGGGCCGGGAACTCGTCGTGCGGCGCGAGGAGCTGACGTCACCGCAGGCCGTGCGCGACGTCGTGGCCTCACTCGGCTGACTCGGCGTCGAACCACTCCTTGCCGGCAGCCCAGTGCCCCACCCAGCCCGCGAAGCCGGGCGCGGAGGTCGTGAAGCCGAACTCCGCGCCGAAGGGCATGGCGCCGACGTCCGTGACGTGCCAGATGTGCCCTCGGTGCGGGCCGGTGACGACGAGGTGCCAGTTCATCGCGCACCCGTCCGTCCCGAGCACGATGGAACCGTGGTCGAAGACCTGGCCGGTGACGGCCTCGGGGTCCTCGTAGGGCCCCTCGTCCTCCTCCCAGAGCCACGGCTCCGTCAGCGGGAACGGCTCGGCCAGGCTCCGCTCCGCGCCGTCGCCGCCCCAGTCGGACGGCAGCTCGGCCAGCCCCACCAGTCCGTACTCCGGCGGCCCCTGGAAGGAACCGTCGGATATCTCCGCCACGAACGTCCGGTACGGCTCCGGCAGCACGATCCCGTGCTCCGCCTCGAAGGCGTACACCGCCTCCCACCCGAGCGCCGACGCACCGTCGTCGTCCACGCCGAACGCCTTCCGGAGCGCGTCGAGATCCTCAGGGGCGGCCTGTTCCATGTTCATACACCCATGGAAACACCCGCCACTGACAACGCGGGCACACGAAAGGGGCGGCTCCGTCGGCGCGGAGCCGCCCCTTTCGCGTGCCGGCCCCCAGAGGGGAGAGGGGCCGTTTCTCGGTGGTGCCGGCCAGGTCAGGGAGGGGCCGGCCCGAGGTCTACTTCTTGTCGAGCAGGTCCTGGACCTTGGCGCGGACGTCGTCCGTGGCCAGGCCGCGGATCGTCAGCGTCGTACGGCGGCGCAGCACGTCGTCCGTCGTCTCGGCCCACTCGTTGTCCCGGGCGTAGACGACCTGCGCCCAGATCTCCGGGGCGTCGGGGTGGACGCGCTGGGCCAGCTCCGGGTCCTCGTTCGCCAGCCGGGCGATGTCGAAGGCCAGCGAACCGTAGTGCGTGGCCAGGTGCTTCGCCGTGTCCGCCGCCATGCGCGGACCCGGCGCCGGGTTGTCGACCAGCAGCCGGTGCGCGACCGCGCGCGGGTTGGCGACACCCGGCAGCGGCAGCTTCTTCGGCAGCGAGGAGATCGGCTCGAAGTCGTCGCCCAGCGGGTGGCCCGGCAGCGCCTCCAGCTTCTGCATGACCGTACGGCCGATGTGCCGGAAGGTCGTCCACTTGCCGCCCGCGACGGACAGCATGCCGCCCTTGCCCTCGGTCACCACGGTCTCCCGCTTGGCCTTCGCGGTGCTGCCGGGGCCACCCGGCAGCACGCGCAGCCCCGCGAAGGCGTACGTGATGAGGTCACGGTCGAGCTGCTGGTCCCGGATGGAGAACGCGGCCTCGTCGAGTATCTGGGCCGTGTCCTTCTCGGTGACCGAGACGTCCGCCGGGTCGCCCTCGAACTCCTCGTCCGTGGTGCCGAGCAGCAGCATGTCCTCCCAGGGGAGGGCGAAGGTGATGCGGTACTTGTCGATCGGGGTGGCCAGCGCGGCCTTCCACGGCGCCGTCCGCTTCAGGACCAGGTGCGCGCCCTTGGACAGACGGATCGACGGGGCCGCGTTCGGGTCCTCCAGCTTGCGCAGGTGGTCGACCCACGGGCCGGTCGCGTTGAGGACGAGACGGGCGCTGACGCCGAACTCGTCGCCGGACTGGCGGTCGCGCAGCTCGGCGCCCGTGACCCGGCCCTTGGTGAACCTCAGGCCGGTCACCTCGGCGTGGTTCAGGACCACCGCGCCCGCCTCGACGGCCGCGCGGACCGTCATCAGCGCCATGCGCGCGTCGTTCATCTGGTCGTCGCCGTACACGGCGACGGCCTTGAGGTTGTCGGTGCGCAGCTCGGGCACGTCCTGCGCCGCCTTGGCCGGCGAGAGGAGGTGGCCGACGCCGTCACCGAACGCGGAGAGCGCGGAGTAGGCGAAGACGCCCGCCCCGAGCTTCGCGGCGCCGTGCGGCCCGCCCTTGTACACGGGGAGGTAGAACGTGAGCGGGTTCGCCAGGTGGGGAGCCACCTGACGGGAGACCGCACGGCGCTCGAAGTGGTTCTCCGCCACCAGCCTCACCGCGCCGGTCTGCAGATAGCGCAGACCGCCGTGGAGAAGCTTGGAGGA
The DNA here is from genome assembly GCF_053592055.1 of Streptomyces sp. NPDC002817. Classification (NCBI taxonomy): domain Bacteria; kingdom Bacillati; phylum Actinomycetota; class Actinomycetes; order Kitasatosporales; family Streptomycetaceae; genus Streptomyces; species Streptomyces sp. NPDC002817. The sequence goes on along the minus strand of NZ_JBSFUY010000015.1, from coordinate 5,183 downwards.
GGCGGAAGAGGTGGCACCGGCGAAGTCGCCGGCGTCGACCAGGGCCACCCGCAGGCCGGACTGCGCGGCGTGCCAGGCAGTGGAGATGCCCAGGATGCCGCCGCCGATCACGAGAAGGTCGTACGACGCCTTGGAGAGCTGCTCCCGGGTCTCGGCGCGGCTCGGGTTGGAGCCGGAGGCCGGGCGCGTACCGAGGGCAGGCACGGACTGCAGGGTGGTCTGACTGGTCATTTCGGGTTCTTACTCCTCATCAGAGCGTGCTGAGCCTACGAGTGGCTCTCGTCAGCTCTCTTCGTCCTCAAGCCAGCCCATCGTCCGCTCGACGGCCTTGAGCCAGCTCTTGTACTCACGGTCGCGCTTCTCTGCGGCCATGTTGGGGGTCCACTCGGCGGCCCGGCGCCAGTTGGCGCGCAGGTCGTCGGTGCTGGTCCAGAAGCCGACGGCGAGACCGGCGGCGTAGGCGGCGCCGAGGCAGGTCGTCTCGGCGACCATCGGGCGGACCACGGGGGCGTCCACGAAGTCGGCGAGGGTCTGCATCAGCAGGTTGTTGGAGGTCATGCCGCCGTCGACCTTGACGGCCGCGAGCTCGACACCGGAGTCCTTCGTCATGGCGTCGGTGATCTCACGGGTCTGCCAGGCCGTGGCCTCCAGGACGGCGCGTGCGAGGTGCGCCTTGGTGACGTACCGGGTCAGGCCGGCGATCACACCGCGGGCGTCGGAGCGCCAGTACGGGGCGAACAGACCGGAGAAGGCCGGCACGAAGTAGGCGCCGCCGTTGTCCTCGACCGAGAGCGCGAGCGTCTCGATCTCGGCGGCGGTGGAGATCAGGCCCATCTGGTCGCGCATCCACTGCACCAGCGAACCGGTGACGGCGATCGAGCCCTCGAGGGCGTAGACGGCCTTCTGGTCGCCGATCCGGTAGCCGACCGTGGTGAGCAGGCCGTTGTACGAGTTGACCGGCTTCTCGCCGGTGTTCATCAGCAGGAAGGTGCCGGTGCCGTACGTCGACTTGGCCTCGCCCTCGGCGAAACAGGTCTGGCCGAACAGGGCCGCCTGCTGGTCACCGAGCGCCGAGGCGACCGGGATGCCGCCGAGCAGCTCGCCCAGCTTGCCGCCGGCGACCTCGCCGTAGACCTCGGCGGAGGAGCGGATCTCCGGGAGGATCGCGAGCGGCACGCCGATGGACTCGGCGATCTTCTCGTCCCACTCCAGCGTGTGGAGGTTCATCAGCATGGTGCGGGAGGCGTTGGTGACGTCGGTGTAGTGCTTGCCGCCGTTGACACCACCGGTCAGGTTCCAGATGACCCAGCTGTCCATGGTGCCGAAGAGGATGTCGCCGGCTTCGGCGCGCTCGCGCAGACCCTCGACGTTGTCGAGGAGCCAGCGGGCCTTCGGGCCGGCGAAGTACGAGGCGAGGGGGAGGCCCGTCTCGCGGCGGAAGCGGTCCTGGCCGACGTTGCGGCCGAGCTCCTTGCAGAGCGCGTCGGTGCGGGTGTCCTGCCAGACGATGGCGTTGTGGACGGGCTCACCGGTGTTCTTGTCCCAGAGCAGCGTGGTCTCACGCTGGTTGGTGATGCCGATGGCCTTGATGTCGTCGCGGGTGATGCCGGCCTTCTGGATGGCTCCGGCGACGACCTCCTCGACGTTGGTCCAGATCTCGTTGGCGTTGTGCTCGACCCAGCCCGGCTTCGGGAAGATCTGCTCGTGCTCCTTCTGGTCGACGGAGACGATGCGTCCGTCGCGGTCGAAGACGATGCAGCGGCTGGAGGTGGTGCCCTGGTCGATGGCGGCGATGAAGGGGCCGGCGGTGTGCGCGTCGGTCACGGTGTGCTCCTGAAAGGTCCTGGGTCGGAAAGCTGTGGGTACCGCGTGCTGCGAGGCTCGTGCTGCGAGGGTCTTCTAAGCAAAAGCGACGTTGTAGATACCCGCAGCGATCGCGCCGCCGATCAGCGGACCGGCCACCGGGATCCACGCGTAGCTCCAGTCCGAACCGCCCTTGTTGGGCAGCGGCAGGAGGGCGTGCACGATACGCGGACCGAGGTCACGGGCCGGGTTGATGGCGTAGCCGGTCGGGCCACCGAGAGACAGACCGATCGAGACGACGACCAGCGAGGTGATCAGAGCGCCGAGGGTGCCCAGGCCGTTGCCGCCGTCGTTGAGGCCCTGCGTGAGGACGGCGAGCACCAGCACGATGGTGCCGATGATCTCCGTGGCCAGGTTCTGCACCACGTTCCGGATCTCCGGACCGGTGGAGAAGATGCCGAGGACCGGACCCGCGCCCTGTTCCTGGGCTTCGACCGCCTTGGTCTTGGTGGCCTGCGCGCCCGGACCGCCGACGATCTCCTTGTCGGTGAGGTGGGCGTGGAACTGGCCGTAGTAGGCGACCCAGACCAGGGTGGCACCGATCATGGCGCCGAGCAGCTGCCCGCCCCAGTAGGTCGGGACCTGGCTCCACTCGATGCCGTTGTCCTTGAGCGCGAGCGCCAGGGTCACGGCCGGGTTCAGATGCGCGCCGGAGAGCGGTGCGGAGGTGTAGACGGCCGTCAGTACGGCGAAACCCCACCCGAAGGTGATGGCGAGCCAGCCGGCGTTGCGGGCCTTGGAGGCCTTCAGCGTGACGGCCGCACAGACGCCGCCGCCGAGCAGGATGAGTATGGCGGTACCGATGGTCTCGCCGATGAAGATGTCGGAGCTGGACACCCGCGACTCCTTTGTCCTTCGTCCAGGGGACCGAACCCCGGGTCCCTCCGGAGGTTCGAGCTGCTCTCGGGTGAGAGCTGTGCCGGCCCTTGGCGTTGTCACACTCTAGCGCGTATTGCCGGTAGGTGTTCGACAATGCCGACCGATGGACGGGAGTCTCGCTCCGGCGTTACGCGTGCGTCAAGGGTTCTGTTATCGAAAGCACGATCGTTATTGATTGCTGTGAGCTATCGATCTTCATATGAGGCTGCTATAGGGACTCGCCCGATATGTCCGCTTCAGGGTATGGCGAAGACCGGAACGCCGAAAGGGCGTCCCGGTGTGCTCTTACCGACTTCTAGAAGCGCCCGGCGCCCAGGTCCCGCGACACCGCGCGGGCACAGTCCCGTACGGCCGCGATCAGCTCGGGACGCAGCTCGCCGTCCCGGCACAGCCGCTCCACGGCCCCCGTGATGCCGACCGCGCCCACCGGCATCCGTCGCCGGTCGTGGATGGGGGCGGCCACACCGGCCACGCCCTCCCAGGTCTCCTCCACGTCCGCGGAGTAGCCACGCGCGCGTGTGATGTCGAGGATGTTCTCGAAGGCGTCCAGCTCGGACACCGTGCGATCGGTGAACGTCTTGCGGTCCGCCTCGATGGCCTCACTGTGCGCCACCGGGTCGTACGCCGACAGCACCTTGCCCAGCGCCGTGGAGTGCAGCGGCTGCATGGCCCCGATCTCCAGCACCTGCCGGCTGTCGTCGGGCCGGAAGACGTGGTGCACGATCAGCACGCCCTGCTGGTGCAGGACGCCCAGATAGACGCTCTCGCCGCTGGACCGGGCCAGATCGTCGGTCCACACCAGGGCGCGCGCCCGCAGCTCGTGCACATCGAGATACGTGGTGCCCAGGCGCAGCAGTTCGGCGCCCAGCTGGTAACGCCCGGACGCCTCGTCCTGCTCGACGAACCCCTCCAGCTGGAGGGTGCGCAGGATGCCGTGCGCGGTGCCCTTGGCGAGGCCCAGGGCCGAGGCGATGTCCGAGAGGCCGAGCCGCCGCTCGCCGCCCGCGAGCAGGCGCAGCATCGCGGCCGCCCGTTCGAGCGACTGGATGTTCCGTGCCATCGCCGTTCTGCCTCCGTCCCCTTCGCCGTCGACCCGCGACGTCGCTGCCGCCGTTCGGCAATGTCGAACACTACTAGTCCATGCCGACCAACCGCCAATGGTCGTACGACACCTTTAGGTCACTTGTGATGCACGCTCGCGTCACTCGTATCCCGGGAATGACCTGCCCGGCATCCTCGTCCGTCCCGTGGACGCTCTGACCGTTCGGGTCGGGTCCCGGCTACCCTGACGGCGTGCGCCCGCTGTGGGAAGCCCCGCGGCAGGACGCAAAGCCGACAGCCGTCGCACCCACAGGGAGCCCTTTCATGGCCTCGTTGCCACCGACCCCTTCCGCCGACAGCCGGACCCGTGCGTCCGCGCTCCGTGAGGCGCTCGCCACCCGTGTGGTGGTCGCCGACGGGGCGATGGGCACGATGCTCCAGGCGCAGGACCCCACGATGGAGGACTTCCAGCAGCTCGAGGGCTGCAACGAGATCCTCAACGTCACCCGGCCCGACATCGTGCGCTCGGTGCACGCCGAGTACTTCGACGCCGGCGTCGACTGCGTCGAGACCAACACCTTCGGCGCCAACCTGACCGCCCTCGGCGAGTACGACATCCCCGAGCGCGTCCACGAACTGTCCGAGGCCGGCGCCCGCATCGCCCGCGAGACGGCCGACGAGTACGCCGCCCGCGACGGCCGCCGGCGCTGGGTCCTCGGCTCGGTCGGCCCGGGCACCAAGCTGCCCACGCTCGGCCACACCACCTTCGGTGCCATCCGTGACGCGTACCAGCAGAACGCCGAGGGCCTGCTCGCCGGCGGCGCCGACGCGCTCCTGGTGGAGACCACCCAGGACCTCCTCCAGACCAAGGCCTCCGTCATCGCCGCCCGCCGGGCCATGGAGACGGCCGGATACGACGTCCCCCTGATCGTGTCGGTGACGGTGGAGACGACCGGCACGATGCTGCTGGGTTCGGAGATCGGTGCCGCGCTGACGGCGCTGGAGCCGCTCGGCATCGACATGATCGGCCTGAACTGCGCGACCGGCCCCGCCGAGATGAGCGAGCACCTGCGCTATCTGGCCCGCCACTCCCGCATCCAGCTGTCCTGCATGCCCAACGCCGGCCTTCCCGTCCTCACGAAGGACGGCGCCCACTACCCCCTGACCGCGCCCGAACTGGCCGACGCGCAGGAGAACTTCGTCCGCGACTACGGCCTGTCCCTCATCGGCGGCTGCTGCGGTACGACGCCGGAGCATCTGCGCCAGGTCGTCGAGCGGGTGCGTGGCCTCGCGCCCACCGAGCGGAGCCCGCGCCCCGAGCCGGGTGCTGCCTCCCTGTATCAGGCGGTGCCGTTCCGGCAGGACACGTCGTACATGGCGATCGGTGAGCGGACGAACGC
>NZ_JBSFUY010000014.1:0-218802 GCF_053592055.1 Streptomyces sp. NPDC002817 | reverse complement strand
ACGGGACCTCATCAGAGGTTCACTTGCGTTCACCCTTCAGCTCTCCCCCTTGGCCCTGTGCCTCGCAGCAGCCTGCGTGGCCTTGGAGCTTCGGTAACGAGGGCTTCGTACAGGTCCGTTACCGGTCCTGCACGCCTCGCTGGGGGCCCGCCATGTCGGTCACTTGGCGGGAAAGGCCTCCTTCCTCTCGGTTGCCTTCACTGGTTCCGGAGCGGCTTTCAGGCCGCACCCATCTCGCCGTAGTAGAAGTCGGCGGCGCCGGGTTCGTTCTTTCCGTCCTCGAAGGCTTTGCGCAGCTGCCGGTAGGTCGCGGCCACGTCCTCCGGGTCGGCGGTGAGGTCAGGGTCGGGGTGATGCGGTCCGGTGCGCCAGGCCCGGGGCGAGGGCGCCTGACTCGGAGCCGGGGCGGACTGGCCAGCGCTGTGGGCACGCCAGTGGTGTTCCTCGGCCAGTGTGCGCCGGCGGGTCCACCGCACCGGCCACAAGCCCCGGTGGTGCAGGCCGATGGGTACGGGTGCGAAGGTGCAGCGGCCCTCCAGACGGAGCTGGTCGAGGTGGAACGCCCCGGTGAATAGGCAGTCGGTCAGGTCGGTGTCGGTCAGGACAAGATTCGCGGCGTCCACGCCCTGCACCGAGGCCACCCGCACGTGAGCGGGGCCTGCCAGCAGACTCTCATCTACTGCTAAGGAGGTGGGGTGGGCGGTGACCGCTACGAGGGAGGACAGCACCGCGTGACTGAGGTCTGTCCTGGCGTAGCGCAAGCGCACAATCGCCGTCGACTCAAACCGGGTCCGCACACAGCGCACCTCACGCGCCGCGATCTCCAGCGTCACCGGCACCTCGAACACTGCGCTAGAAAGATCAACCTTCTGCCCGCACACCACCGGCCCGAACAGCGACATCACCCTGAACTGCGCCCCGAAGAAATCGGCGTGGCCGGAGAACTGCGCCCCGTCGAACCAGGCGGGGCTGGAGAACTGCGCTCCACCGAAATCGGCGTGGCCGAACTGCGCCTTGCTGAACCAGGTGAGGCTGGAGAACTGCGCCCCGTCGAACTGGGCTCGGCTGGAGAACTGCGCCCAGTTGAACCAGGCGTGGCCGGAGAACTGCGCCCCGTCGAACCAGGCGGGGCTGGAGAACTGCGCCCCGCCGAAATCGGCGTGGCCGGAGAACTGCGCCCCGCTGAATTCGGCAGGGCTGGAGAACTGCGCCTCGTGGAACCCGGTGTTGCCGAGGTGGGGTCTTTGGCTGGTGGGGTCGCGTACGGCGTTCAGGAGGGAGGTGAGGAGCGGTTCATTGAACGGGGTGCCGCTGTGGACGATGTCGGCGCCGGGGCTGAGGGTGGCGAGGTAGGCGGTGCGCTGGTCGTCGGTGATATGGGCCAGGCAGGCGGTATGGCCCGGGACGTGGATGCCGCGGCAGCCGACCGGGTCGGTAGCCGGGTCGGCGCCGTCTCCGCAATGCGGCCACTGAGGCGGGCCGGGGGGCGGTGAGGGGAGCGGTGGCATCCGGGCGGCTCCTGCCGGCTGGGGACATCAGCGGGGCCCCGGAGCGCAACGTGGGGTGGGAGCTCAGGGCATATAGAGGCAGACGGCGCGGGATCGGGGGGTGGTTCCGCGTCTGGCGGGCTAATGCCAGGGGTGGCGCTGGTGGAAGGGGATGTAGGCAGTGCAGGATCCCTGGTCGGTTTCGCCGCTGAGACACTCAGCTCCTGCTCCTGCTGCCTGTGCGTGGGGAGATCCATCGAGCAGGTGTGGGGCAACTCCCGATCAGGGAGTGTCCGGATTCAGAGAGCCTCATCACAGTAGGGCCTGACTGCGTGTGGCGCTCGTAGCTGTACTGGGGTGATGCGTTCGAGGCGTTTTCACGCGATGCGGCTGGCGTGTCCCGCTCCTTGTCCCCTCGGTGCCAGCTGGCCAGCCGGGATCGGGGAGAAGCGACAGCTTCCGGGACGTTCGCGCCCGGAGTGCGCCAAGACTCCTTAGCCGGCCGACCCCCCTCGTCCTTCTACCGGTCCTCAGGGGGACGGTTCGAGCGGGACCTCGGTCCAGGCGCCGCCCGGCTCACTACGGTGCAGCATCCGCCCCGTGAACGGCACGAAGTGCGGGTACATCTCGGCGAGTTCGTTCTGCTGCTTGATGCCCTCCAGGGCCTTCTCACGGCTCTCGTAGGCCTTGGAGTAGGCGCCGCTGTCCCAGTCGCCGCCGGGGTGCAGGGCCCAGAGCAGGTGCCTCTCCCCGCGTTCCTTCTCCTCGCGCAGGTGCGCGGTCCACAGCTGGTCGACCTGCTCCCAGCCGGTCTGTTCCTGCCAGGACGCCAGCGCCTGCTCGTGGTCGCGAACCAGCTGCTTCAGCGGTCGCGGGTCGTCGTCCTCGGCGATGACCTTCAACGCCTCGGTCTCGAAGCTCGGCGGGTATTCCTCGGCGGCGTACTCGTAGCCCTCGCTTTCAATCTTCCAGGTGAAACCGATGAGCTCCATCCAGTCGTAGTGGGTGATTCCGTTGGGCGGGGGCAAGGTCATGCGGCGGAGTTCTCCTGTTCGTGGTGTCGGAGCCGGGTGAGATCCACACACCCTGACGTCTCTTAACACTATACATCGAAGGGTGTGTGAACGCAAGCCTTAAGAGGCGATCTGGAGCGCAGCCCCACTGGAGAGACCGTTTCAAGGTGGCACCCACACGCGTGGATTCGCCCACCCCACCCTTTGCCGTTGGCGTTGGCGGTCCGGTTCAGTTTGGCGCGGTTGGCCCGCCGGCCGACTGCTGCGCAGGAATGAGCGTTCGCCCCTGGGCAAGTCCGCGGGTGACTCCAGCGCGCCAGATCACGCCGGTGGTGGTGATCTGGTCGGCGAGGCGAGCGTACTCGGCGAGTGGGCCGCCAAGCCGTCTGCGGCCCTCCGCGTCGATCTCGTAACGGGGCGGAGCGATGCCGGGGTTGCGGTCGCGCCAAGCGTGCATGAGTTCGATGGCCGGCGCGGATGTCCACCAGCAGGCCGCGACGGCAAGTTCGACGAGATCGCCGTCGAGACGGGCGGAGAGGCGATCGGGGTATCCGGCGAGACCGCGGTCGCGCGACCCGGGCCAGCGGCCCTGTTCCCAGGCCTCCTCGGGCGCCGGGTCCCACTCGCGGTCCCAGCCTCGGACAGCGAGTTCCTCCCGAACGCCGTACTCGACGAGGACGTCGACAGTGTCGAGCAGTTCGCCGGCGAGACGCTGACGCTGGACCTCGGTCCGCCACTGTGCGCGGCGCGTCTTTGCTTCTGTGCCGCGCAGTCCGTATGTGCTCCAGCGCGGGGCGGCCGATCGCCGCGCGCGCAGCCTCTTATGCCCCTCAGTAACGTCCTTGACCTGTTTTGGGATCTTGCCGTCGACCGCGATCCAGATCGAGTGCACCGCACCGCGAGGCATTTTCCACCGCCGGAGACATCGTGTATTGCAAGGCTCGAGGCAGCCTATCGGGACCCGCAACCTCACCGCCGTCAGGCAGGTGAGCGCAACGCCAGGAGGCCGGAGTGTCCGCCGGTGACGCCTAACCGCCCTCCGGCAGGGGGCGAGCGCTCTCCCCGGACTTGGGTGGCAGCGTGCGCACGGTGCGCTGCTTGCCCTGGCCACCGGGGGCGAGGATGCCCCCTACTTCGAGTTCGGCAAGTGCTTTGCGCACTGTAGGCCGGGAGACGCCAAGGCGTTCGGCGAGCCTCGTTTCGCCGGGGAGTGGGGCGCCGACGTGAAGTCCATCTTCAGCAATGACGGCGGCGAGGCGTTCGACCAGGGGCCGCTGGTCACCCTGCCCGCGCCAGGTGACCTTCCAGCGGTCGCCGGGGTCGGGTGCCGCGACGCCCTGTGCTGCCAGCACGCGGAAGGCGCGCAGGACGACACCGCGTGACACAGCGTACTGCGCCATAACCTCGGCGACGGACGGCAGTTGACGCATCGCCGGGTCGGCGCGCACCGCGTCGGCGATCTCACGGGCGATGACCAGATGGGTACCGCGAGGCGCAGGGGTCGTACAGCCCATGTAGTCCTCCACGTCTACCGACCGGCTTTTCACCCTATCCGGCCGGGTGAGCCACACCTCGCCACGCCGGCTTGACGGCCGTCGATCAGGGAGTGCTCGCACACACCGCCCCCACCATCTCTTATACGGCGGCCTTGGTATGGAGCTTCTCGACCAGAACCTTGACGACGAAGCCGGCCGGGGACAGCTGCGAGACCTCCAGGGTGGAGGGCAGCGTGAGGACGGCGTCCACGCGGCTTCGGGGCAAACGGGGTGAGCGTACGGCGGCGGACTGACACTCGGGGTGCAATCCGGCCGTCTCACATACGTACTTGGCGTGGGTGTTGGTGTCCTTGGTCTGGACTGCCGACGGTTACCGGCGGGCGTCGGGCAGACGATCGACGTAGGCCGCCTTCGTTCGCCACGATGCGCTGCAGTCCGGTGCGGTGCACTCCACCCGGGAATAGGGCGAGGGCGTGTAGCGGTAGCCGTTGATTGCCGAATGGTTGCATTTGCGCTGGACAACGACCCAGAGAGGGCGGTGGGAAGGGATCTGGCAGGCGGGCACAAGATACCCCTGAGGCTCAGGGCCCGTCCCGGAAGGAGCCGGGACGGGGTATTTCCGCTAGTGGGTTGGAGGCTGGCTGAGGCCTGGCCGGCCGCTGGCCTCCTTGTAAGCGAGGTGCCGTCGGAACACGCGCTCGGCAGTGGTGGGGTACTCGAACAGGCCCAACGGGTGGTTGGTGTCTCGGCGGGCGCCAGGCGGGGTCGCGGAGGTGCGCGCCGCCTTGGGTCGGAGCCCTAGGACAGCTGGAGGTGCGCGGCACATACCCAGGACTGCACCCAGCCCTCCTTCACACGGTCGACCAGGAGGCAGTGGCCGTTGGTGCCGGGCTCGCACAACATGCAGTCGACGCGTTCGGCCCGCAGTAGCTGCTGGGGGGGGTGAGACGGGTCGTCGCGGGCAGGGTCCATCGCTCGGTACGGATGGTCTCGGTGTCGTACGGGTGGTAGCTGACGGGGATTCGGGTCATGCCCGGGAGGTCGTGGTGGTCGGTTCCCGTCACGGTGACCGTGGTGCCGCCGACAGCGAGGAGGTCGCCCTCCCGCAGTTCGCGGGCCTCGACGGCGGTGACGACAGAGCCGGTCATGATGACGGTTCCCGCAGGGAGTTCAGCAAGACGCATCAGATGCGTCCTTCCTCGGCGAGGGGCAGGTGGCATCCGGCGGCGTTCGCTGCGTCGGTGTGGCGATCCTCGTCCAGTTCGTGGTTGGTCTTCTCGGCGCTTTCAAGGAGCGGGGGGCACGCGGAAGGGGTCCTCTCGGCCTCGGCTGGCGGTCGGGCGGAATTGGGCTATCAACGTTTGGGCGGCGGCGCCCCGCCGGGCGCCGCCTGGCCACTAGTGCGCCTTCGCCTGCGCGCGGGCCCGGATGATGTCCGCGGCCTTGTGGCCGATCTGTGCGTAGAGGGCCTCGACCATCTGGGCCTGACCCTCCGCGTCCAGGCTGAAGGCCTCCGTGAACGTCCCGGCAATCAGCCGCTGGGCCATGCCCTCCAGCACCTCGATCTGCCGGGCCTCGTCCGCCAGGTCGAACTCCGTCTCGCTGAGCGTCTGCATCTCGAACAATCCCTCTCCAACAACCGTTCCGACTCTTAAGACTATACATCGACGTGAGGCGGAGGGCAAGCCTTAAGCGACGAATGAGGTGCGGATAGGGGCGTATTCAGTGGGTGGGCTTGAGCACCAGCGCGGGCAGGTGGGCCGGGATTCCACCGTCTTCGCCGTAGTCGATGACCCCGCCGAACGCCCAGCCCGAGGTCCCGCTGGCGGAGTCGGGCTGGTAGTAGCCGGCCTCGACATGGACGTCTGCGGGTGAGCCGATTCCAGGGCTGGGGTAGTCGGCGGCGCGGATGGCGACGATCGCGTCGTCGGGCAGATCGACGCTGGCGAGGACCTTGCGCAGCTCACGCAGGCGCAGGCCCTGGACGAGGACAGGGAAGTCTCCGCGCCAGTCGGGCGCGCGGCGGGCGGCGTGAACGGGCACTCCGTCGGCGATGAGAGCCGCGGCGCTTTCGGGGTCCAAGGACTCCAGGTCGCGCAGCGTGCAGGGGTAATTGCCCTTGCTGTAGGTCCACTTGGTGCGCAGCACGCCGGCCTTCATCTCGAGGGTGTCCTCCTCAAAGCGCAGCAGGTGATCCCTGGGGACCTGCGCGAGGCTGGCGTAGCCGTCGATCTCCAGGGCCCGGACGTCCACAGCCATGGTGGCCTTGTCGTCGTACACGAGGGGCAGTCTCCTTCGTTCGGTGAGCAGTTGAGGGCAGATTGGGTGCCGGTCGGCCGGTTCCCCGTGGCGGGGCGGATCGCTCCGCCACGGGGTGCGGCAGTCAAGACGGTCGGCGGGCCGCGGTCTCGCGTTCGGCATCGGGGGTCATGTCGCGCCGCCACTCGCGCTTCTCGCGGGCGCGTTCGCGTCCGTGGTCGTACGAGCGAGGGTTGTGGCCCGGGCAACAGTCGAAGCGGCGCAGGCCCTGCCGCGTCATCATCCGGGTATGCACGGTGTCGTCCTCACGTAGACGGGGTGGGCGAAGGTCAGGGTCCGTCACCAGAAGTCGGCTTCGACAAGGAGCTGGCGGTGAGAGCTGGTGCCCAGGAGCAGCTCGACGAGGACGTCGGCCTCGATGGCGATCAGCGCGATGTCGAGCGAGCTCGGCTCGCGGATGCCGTCGGTGATCGCGGGCAGGTGCTCGTAGGCGTGGGGACGGCTGAGCGCCGCCCGGCGCTCGGCCAGGTTCCTGATCCGGTCGGCGATTGTCGGCATGGATGCCGGGGCGGGGACGCGGCAGTCACAAGGTCTCCTGAGGTGGTGCGCGAAGGTTGGGCTTGCGCCGGGCCAGGGTCAGTCCTGCGGGGCCGGGCGGTAGGGGCCGCGGAAACGGGCGGGGATGCTGGCGGCCGGGGTGTTCCGGGCGGGCAGGCCCTTGTTGGGTCCGTTCTGCTGCGACAGCCAGGTGGCGAGGGCGAGTTCGTCGGTCGCGGCATCGCGGGCCGCGCGGGATCCGAAGGCTCGGACGGTGACGTCGCCCTCGATGTAGTGGGCGAGCCCCCAGATGACGTCGATGATGTCGTCGTCGAGGTGCGCGACGACCTGATACGGCATGCTGCCGAGGTCCCAGCCCTCCGTTCCCCACGAGTAGACGGCCTTCCACCCAACGGGCAGTTCCCGCGCCCAGTCGGTGGCGTCACCGGTGTGGTCGTCCTCGGGCCAGCTCGGCAGCGCAGTAAAGGGGAACTCGCCGTCGGGGTACAGCGGGTGCGGCACGGGTGGCATCTCCTCAAACCTTGACGTCTCTTAAAACTATACACGGAGAGAGCGCAACGCGCAAGCCGTAAGAGACACCAAGGTGAAGCGTCCCGGATCGGCCGCGCGGCGATCCGCCATCCGACCCCCGCCGCGCCGCCACAAGGTTGACCGCGAGGGCCCCGCAAGAACAGTTGTCTCTTAAGGCTTGCATTACGGGTCGCTTCACATGTATAGTCTTAAGAGACAGCTCGGGGGCGCTCCTCCCGAACATCCCATGCAGGGGCTGCGACGGTGTCGCAGCCTGTGGAAAGGACTTGCGTGATCACCACCGTCAGCGCGACCGTCTCTCCCCGCTCAAACACGTCGGCGTCCGCCGCGTCGTACCTGGAGCCCGCCGATCAGCGCAATCTCAGCGGTGACGCTGGTAACCCGCTTCTGGAACTGCCGACCTGGAGCGCTGTGCGGGCCCACTACGGCCTGACGTGGGAGCCGGTGGCTGCGCCGGTCCTGGCCTCCGGCCCCGACGGGCTCCCGATCCTGGTCGGCATCGACGAGTCGGGCAGCCCCGTCTACCAGACGGAGGGTGACCACAAGAAGATCGTGCGGAACGACTCCTGGGCGACTCTCGGTATCCCGCGCTCCGGGTACGAGGTTCTCGACCACGGACTGCTCGGCCGGATCATCGCCCCGGTCATGGAGGCCCCCGGCGCACAGGTCCGCATGCTCCGCGAACTCCGGGGCGGCCGCTCGGTGATGGGGCTGATCGAACTTACCAGGGAGGCGCGGGGCTTCGCGGGCGACCCCTCGCCGTGGACGCTGACGGTCGGCTTCCAGGCATCGCACGACGGCAAGGGGTCCCTGAAGGTGTGGGGCAGCGCAGAACGACTCTGGTGCACGAATCAGTGGAATGCCGCAATGAGGCGCTCCCGCGCGGCCGGACACTTCTACACGATCAAGCACACCAAGAGCGCCCTTGAACAGATCGAGCAGGCCCGGCACCTGGTGAGCGTGCTGCGCCGCGACTTCGACGGCTTCCTTCAGGACCGCGAGGCCCTCCACCGCATGCCCGTCACGCGGGCCCAGCGTGAGCAGTTCATCGAGCGGATGGTCCAGCTTCCGGAGAAGGCGGCGGAGATGAAGGACGACGACTACCGCATCCGCCGCGCCCACGAGCGCCGCGACGTCCTGCGGGGCATCTTCGACAGCTCCACCATGGCGGGCGTCGGACTGACGGCGGGCGCGCTGGTGGAGGCGGCCGGGGAGCTGTCGGACTGGGGCGGCCGCCAGACGGTGGACGGCCGTATCCGCCGGTCGCTGCTGGAGCAGAACACCTTCAAGGAGCGCGCCATGCACGAGGCCCTCGCACTCGCCGCGTGATCTCCCGCCTGGGACCCGCCCCGGGCAGTTCCCGGCCGGTCCGCCGCGACTCGGCGGACCGGCCTCACCCCGCCCTCATCCCGCGCTTCGCCTGCGCCCGCAGGTCGCCTCGACCGAGAAAGCACCCACGACCTCTACATGACCGCAACGCACGTGAACGATGTCGCCGTCGTCGCCGACGAGCCCGCCCAGTCCCCGATCAGCCGCCCCGGTGTCAATGTGGTCTTCGACCAGATCAGGCACCTTCTGCTCGCCGACGCGAGCGAGTGGTACGGATGCCTCCACTGCGACTACGTGTCACAGAACCAGAACTCCATCCGGCCGCACCTCAAGGCGCACAAGCCCAAACCTGAACCCGAAGTCCGCAAGCCGCACAAGCAGTCGGGACCGGCCGGGCGAACGGGGACCCCGGCGAACCGCTCCGAGCCCGCGCACTTGCGTCGCCAGTCGAGCGCGCCGGCATCGCCTGCAAGCAGGGACCTGGGGTCGCTGAATCTGGGGGAACTTGTCCAGCGCGCGCAGCTCACCGAACAGATGCGCGCCCAGCGTGACGCGGCCCTCCGCAAGGCCGAAGGCGCCCAGCGGCTGGCGGACGACTGGAAGTCTCGGGCGGACGACTGGCGGGCGCGGTTCGAGGGCATGAAGGCACGGATGGAGAAGGCGGAGGGCACGCTGTCCCGGGTCCGCGCCATGGTGAAGTAACACCTGCCACCAGGCCCAAGGGAGCACCCCAATCCCAGTGGCGTCTCTTAAGGCTTGCATTCACCCGAACTTGACTGTATAGTCTTAAGAGACATAGAGGCGGTTCTTGAACCGCTCTTCGACCACGGGATGGATCGGATGGGCCCCATGCGTAAGCACAAGCCGCACAGCACCTCGGACAACCCGGCCCGCGTCGAGGCGGTCCAGAACCGCCGCCGTTCCGGCGCCAGCGGGACCCACGTTTCCGGTCCCCGCCGCGCCCGGGACCGTCGTGGCGGACAGCGCGCGGCCATCCGCTTCTCCGCCGACGCCGGCTGACCGGCCCGCCCACCCCCGACCCTGTTCGAAAGGTCCTTCGTGCGCGTCACCGTCTTCCACAACATGGTCTCCGGCTACCGCTCCGGCTACCGCCCTGAGCACCCGATGCTGCCCGTGTACGCCTACGACGCGCCCGACGGGCCGGTCGAGGACCAGCTGTGGCGGGCCGTCATGCTCTTCAACGGCGACCCAGAGTTCTTCGACGGCGAGGACCGCGGCCTCTGCGCCGACTACCGGGACAAGCACCAGCGCTCCTTCTCCCCCGGCGACGGCTTCAGTGTCGTCACCGGAGGCAGCACCCAGTTCTGGGTCAGCAACGGGCGCTCCCTCGATCCCCTCCCGGGCGGATTCCCGTCCCTCGCCGTCGACGGCGACCACGGGTCCGTGCCGATCGGGCAGCAGATCACGTACATGATTCCGGACTTCGGCCACCTGGTCCGCGAGGGTCTCTTCGAGGCCTGCGGCCCGGTGCACCGAACGGCGCAGAGCGCCGTCGCCCTGTTCCACGAAGTCGACCCGCGGGACGTAGTCATCCTCGCGATCCCCTCCTGACCGAACCACCGGGCACGGCCCCTGCGGACTCGAGCCCGCAGGGCTCCCCAGCGCCCCCACCCACCACGGCATCCCGAGGAGCGAACCTGTCTCTCTTCCTGAAAGAGCCCAAGTACCAGGCCGGCCCGGACGGAAAGGGGTGGAACAGGCTGTCCCTCAACGCCCATATGGAGAATCGGCCCCAGTGCGGCCTCCTGCCCCTGGCCTTCTCCTACCTGTTCGATTCGCGTACCGGACGCCAGCAGTGGTGCGGCTACGACCGGTGCGAGGAGGCCGCCCGCTGCCAGACCTGCCCCATCCAACTTCGGCACCTTCAGGGCGAGGGCATCGACTGGCCCGGCAGCACACCGCTGCTCCTCGCCCGGGCGCGGCCGCTGCCGCCGACCCCGGGCTCCATGTGGGCCGATCCGGCCGCTGGGCGGAGCGTATTGAACCTGATCACCTTGCAGGGACAGGACACCGGGATCGTGGCGAGCTGGTGGAGGCTGCGCAACTCCATGTCGGTCCGTATCTCCTGGCACTTCGTCGACGCCGGGGGCGAGGCGGCCTGGCTCGTGCGCGACCATCCCGCCGCCGCGGCTGCGGTGGTCCGAACCAAGAGGTACACGACGCACACCCGACACGCTCTCTGTTCCAGCGACGGGACCCGGCGGCTTGCCCTGCTGACCTGCCACAACAGCTGCCCCCACGGCGACGGCGACCTCCAGCACCTCGCGGCCGACCTCGCCGACGCCGACGCATCGCCCGCGTCCCTGCCGGGCCCCGACCTGCCCGAGCATCTTCCCGGTGTCCCGCAGATCAAGCTCGGTCGGGAGGACGGCCGCACCGTGATCCGGCGCGACGACGCCACCACGCACATCAGCTTGGACATCCCGGCCGACGCAGCCGTCGTGACCGCCCTGGCCGCACACGTGGTGCGCCTCACCAACACCCACTGAACCCCACTCAACACCTCATGGAGCCCGTATGGCCCCCGCAGACCTGAGCGACATCCCGGCCCCGGACCCGGCGGAGCACGACGCCTTTCGGCAGTGCATGGACGGCATCGTCCGTACCGACAACAGCACCTCGCTGGCCGACCTCGTGCTTCGCGCCGCCGCGCTCTTCATCCGTCTCGAAGGACACCCGACGGTCTCCGCCGCGCCGGAGGCGTTCGCCGCGACCCTCACCGCGGCGAGCACAACTACGCATCTCCCCACCCTGACCGCGCTCGCGTGGCGTGCCGGTCAGTTGTGGACCGAGCCGGCATCCGTGGAAGAGGACCCGCGGGCCGGGTTCGTCGGGTGCCTGCCCACGCACGCCCATCATCCGCCCGTCGCAGCGGCATCGTCGGTCCTGCGACGGACCGGCATTCCGCTCGCTGTGTTCCTGCACGATTGGCGCTTGTCCTACGGGGAGCACGGCGCCCAGGGCGTGTACTTGGCTTCCAACGGTGAACGCACCGTCGAGGCTTCCTGGTTGATCGACGGCCGCGACGATGAGGGAGGGCTGCGGCGCCCACGTATCGTCCGCGTCCGCGAGGCCCGCAATGAGGCCCTCGATCGCGTGCGTGTCGCGCTCTCCTCCGCCGGGTGGAATACGTACCAGAAGGCGAGTACGAACACCCAGACCCGCCGGGTCCTGAGCATCGTGGCCAGCCTCCCCCTGTGATGCATCGGCCTTCTGTTCGGACGCATGCGTCGCCACCCCCCGTGACCATGGCCGGTGCCGGTCTGCGGTCGCCCGTGGTGGTCGTGCGCGCGCCGAGGACCGGTGACTTGCACGGCATCGCGCCAGGCGAAGTTCCGCCCGCCGGCCTGGCCGCCGGCGTTCAGCTCCTGTGCAGCGGCCACGGGACCCACGTCCCGGTGGTGCGGCCGTACGTCGGGGAGTTCGACGAAGGCCGGGCCTGCCGTACGTGCCTGGCTGTCGCGCGGGGTGAGCCGCTCCACCCTCCGGCGGCGGTCGAGGCGTTGCCTGGCAGCGAGCCCGTGCTGCCTGGGCACCCCGCTGCTGTCCATCTGCCGCAGGAGCATCGTGGCCGGGCGGTGAGCTGGGGTGAGTGGGAGGACCTGCCGTGGATGAGCCATGTTCCGCGCCACTGCGAGGTGTGTGGTGACGTGGGACCGGTGCGGTGGGTGGAGGGCGTCGGCAGCGAGCCGCCTGCTCGGTACTTCGCTGTCTGCTGTGACGCGTGCGGCGACACCCGGGCCTTCACTCACGGCCCCGACGGCGCTCCGGTGGTGATCTGGGCACGACGGGGACGGTGACCGGCTGGGGCACGGCCACCTCACCGAACGCTCCAGTAGCCGCCGCTTGTGGCGGATCCGCCACAAGCGGCGGTGCGCTGAGCAGCCCTGACGCCAACTCAGGTTCCCCATGCTCAAATCCTCCGGATCACTACTGAAATCTTCGACGCAGCCCGTTATGACTCTTAAGGCTTGCATCACCATCCAGCATGGGATATAGTCTTAAGAGTCAGCAAGTGATGTTCATCCTCTCCCGGAAGGAGTCGGCGTGACGACCACGCTTCGCCTCAGGGCCCACGTGGCCGACGGTCGCTACACCGTCTCCACGATCGAGCTGATCGACCCCACACCGGACGGCATGGCGTTCGAGACGATGGTCTTCGACACCACCGTGGACGACGAAGTCGATTGCCGCCGCTACACGACCTCGGCGGAGGCCGTCTCCGGTCACGCCGCCCTCGTGCAGGAGATCCAGCTCATCGAGGATGCGCTGACGCCCTGACCCGCCGAGCCAGCCGCGCCTCCACTCCCCCGGAGCGCGGCACCCCGGCCAGCCCCCTCCCCCTCCACGGCTGGCCGGAGCCGTCGGTCCGCCCGCATGCTCTCCCCCAGCCCTGCGGGCGGACCGACTGGCCTTCTACGACTGCGCCTTTGTGATTGCCCTCGGTAGTTGGCGAGTCGACCCGTACGTCCGCGCTGGTCACGAGAGTTCTGCTCATCGAGGTTGGCGAACTCTGCTCTCGGTTGTTGGCGAATCCGTGGCTGCCGCTGCCTATTCGGCGGTCGAAACCTCAGGTCGGACGATCCCTACAGCCCACTTGCCACCTATCGAGAACATTCGCCAACTACAGCGAGCGGTCACAGCCAGCTGACCCACAGCCCCGGCGCCGAAGCACCGAAATCTATCCACAGGTAAGCAGCCCTACGGTCGTTCAACGCGTCACGCCTGGCTGCGCCAGTCCGGGCACGCCATCTCATGTCCCCCTCGCCGCCGCGCCATTGATCACCTGACCCCAAGGAGGGGTGCAGCCCCATGCGACAGGCCTCACGCAGTTACCGCCGTCGGCAACTCGGCCGCCCGGCCGCAATCATCCTGTACACCGTTGCGGCACTGGCCCTCGCGGGCTGCGGGACCGCCGACGCCAACTCCGCGGATGGCGCGAACTCGCCGAGCCGTACCCATGAGACGCGCCAGGCGCTGCCCGCGGCCTCGGGAATGGCCTCGATCGTGTCGTTCGTCAACCAGCACACGGCCTGCCTGGATCTGGTGCCGGGCCGGGAGTACGACGCATCCGGCCGGAGCCCTGCGTGGGGCGGGGAAGAGGCGCAGGACCCGTCGTGGGGCATTGCCGAGCGCGCCGTGTGCGAGGACAGGTTCGCCGACGCCGTCGCCCTGCTCACGGTGCCCGACATGAAGACCTTCCAGGCCGCCGTAAAGGAGAACGGGCACACGGCGTTCCTCGTCGGCCAGGACTTCGCCGTCGCTCCGGTCAACGGGCGCACGGCTCGTGACCTGGCAGGAGCCGGTCTCAAGTTCCTGACCTGCGTCCCGGACTTCAGCGTGCCGAGCGGCTACAACACCGATCGTGCCCTCGTCGACGGATGCGTGCTGAGCAACTACGTCCCCGCGGCCTAGTCCCGCACCTCTTCCACCGCACCTCCGTCTCCACCCATCACAGAAACAGGAGAGCAACAGCACTATGCGATCCACCACGAAGCGCCGGCGCCATCCAGCCGTGCTCGCCCTCAGCCTTGCGGCGGCCGTCACCCTGGTGGGCTGCGCGTCCGGCTCGGGATCCGACGCCGCGGAACCCCGGACCTCGAAGGCCGCATCCCCTTCGGCTCCGAAGGGCGTCGTGACGAAGCAGTTCGCCGCCTCGACGCTGTCCGCGTACGAGAAGACCAACAACAAGGCCAACGGCCTGGCCAGCAAGGCTCGTACGGAGCGGGCCGGAGAACTGCTCAGCACGGTCGAGGGCGGCCAGCTCAATGAGCAGAGCCAGGCCGACTACGACCAGTGGAAGACGTGGTCGTCCAAGGAACAGAAGGCGTACGGCACCCCGTTCTTCTACACCGATCGCCAGTACCTGCTCCCCCGCGAGGGCACGGCCACCTGGTTCGCGGTCGTCGGCAAGTCGTCGAGCGGCGACAAGGACGAAGCACTGATGATCTTCGACCGGGTGGACGGCACCTACAAGATGGTCGCCTCGGTCTACGCCGAGTCGACACCGATACCCGAGGTCGCCGTGGACCGCGACGGGCTCGCCACGGCCGTCGACCCGTCCCGGCAGGTGGGCGCCCTCGCGCCCGACGGCCTGGCGGTCGCCTTCGAGGACCTCTTCGAAACCGGCGGCAAGCACTCCGGCGCCCAGCTGGCGTCCAGTCGCCCGGCGAAGGAGAGCATCGGGTTCTACAAGAACCGCAACGACAACAACGGCGGGAAGGCGACCACCGAGTTCACCTACGCCGCCCCGGCGCACCCGAAGGTCTACGCCCTGAAGCTGAAGAACGGCGGCGTGCTGGCCGTATTCCCCACCGCGCACACCATCACGCGGTCGCTGAAGGGCGCGTACGCCGCGGCCTACGAGATCGGCCCGTCCAAGGCCGAAGCCGTCTACAACCCGCTCAGCCGGGACACGATCACCGATGAGCAGCAGGGCCAGGCCCTCGCAGTGCTGTCGCCCTCGGGCAAGCCGCAGGTCATCGCGCGCGAATACCGTCTCGTCGACTCCCGGTAAGAGTCTCGCCACACCGCGCGGCTGACACCCGTTCAAGGGGCGTCCCCTCGGTTTGCAGTACCGCCGCCTTCGCCGCGCCTGGGCGCTGCTGCGACAGCCGGCTCGGTCCGTGATCTCCACGGGCCGGGCCGGCTGTTCGGCGTCCCGGAGAAACCCGCCACCCCTTTCGTCTCTTAAGGCTTGCATATCGCGCCCGATCGAAGTAGAGTCATAAGAGTCAGCGGGTCGCTTCGGCGGCTCACATTGGACCGGCGGCGCCCGCGCTGCCAGCTCCCCAACGGCTCGACAGCGAAGGCTCGCATTGGACCGCTACGCCCAGCTCGAACTCAGCGGCTTCGGCACGCTCCGGATGACCTTTCTGGCCGACCCGACCACCGGAGCGGTGCGCTACTGGCTCACCGCCCCGCACGTACGCGGCAGCGTCGTCCTGGTCCCTGCTCTGTT
Source organism: Streptomyces sp. NPDC002817 (assembly GCF_053592055.1). NCBI lineage: Bacteria > Bacillati > Actinomycetota > Actinomycetes > Kitasatosporales > Streptomycetaceae > Streptomyces > Streptomyces sp. NPDC002817. The sequence continues at coordinate 203,147 of NZ_JBSFUY010000014.1, read as the reverse complement.
CTTCGCGGACCCGAGCCTCCCGCAGACACCTGCCCGCGAAGCCGACCTGTACATCTTCGCGCGACTCGACAACGTCCCGACCGGAATCGGGCGCAACGAGCGTCCGCTGACGGTCCACGGAATCGAACTCGCCGGCCGCAGCGCCGTCAACACGCAGAACCTCGGTCCGATCGAGGCCTACCGCATAGGCCGGTCCGGTCACACCGAACTCCTGCCCAGCCGCTCGGGCCAGCTCGCGCGCGTCGTGCTCGGCGCCGCTGCGAAGCACTGGAGCCACCGCGACGACCGGCCCGTGCTCGACGATCTCGCGCGGCGAGCCTCCGCGGAGCACTTCCTGAGCGAGTACGAGAACGAACTCGCCAGGCGCGAAGAGGCTGTTCGTCGTGCCCAGGCCGCACGGGACGAGACACAGCAGCGGATCAGCGCCCTGCGCGACCTCGTGAACCCGGCCGTCCCGGCCTGCGCATAACCCGCCCGATCCTTCATCCTGCCCGCTCATGGAAAGAGACATGCAAACCGACTCTCAGCACTACGCCATCCGGCACGGCGACGGCCGCTGGCTGTACTACCTGCCGCACCCGCCCGGGCTCCCGGCCTCCCTGCGCACGTCGGTCCTCGCTGACGGCGAGCCGATGCAGCCTCTGGGCGACGGCAGCGGCGCATGGTGGGTGACCGGCCACCGCGCCGAGCGCCTCACCGCGGTCTATCAGCCCCGCCCGACGGTCACCGGCTACCGGCTCACCGACCTCTCGGCCCGCTCGGAGCGGTTCCCGGAGTACCTCAGCATCGAGGACTGGCACCAGGCGCGGGGAGACAGCGGCCACAGCGAGGCCTACTACTCCCTCTACGAGCAGGTGACCCAGGACAGGGACGCCCAGGAGTACGTGTACGAGGGCCGGACCGTCATCCTGACGGGCGGAGAGCCGCCCGCGCCCGGAGGCCCGCCGTGGGTTGCGTCCATGCCGGAATCCCTGGTGCAGCGCCCGGAGTACCACCACTGCTTCCCGGGCTACATTCCGGGTCTGCGTGACCATCTGCGCGACCTGATCCGGCGCCTGGGTCACGTGGAGCACTGCTTCAACGGCCGCTCGGGCAAGCCGAACGGGCTGTACGTCACGGTGGGGGTCCCGTTCGAGGAGCCGGTCTCCCACTGGGTGCCGTACATCGGCGCCAACGGCCGGCCGCTGAAGTCAGGCCGCAACGAGCCGGTGCTGGTGCGGCGGGAGATGTACCTCCCAGTCGCCGACCACGTCAGCGGACCCGATTACCACACGGCGCTCGCCGAGTGGGAGCAGCAGGTCTCCTTCTGGCTGGGCCTGGTCCGGAACGCCGCTGTCCGGGCCTGCAACGCCTGCGAGGGAACCGGCCACGTGATGGATGTCCCCGAAGGCGTCCACGCCCCGGGCTCGATCAGCGCACTCGCGCCGTCGCACTGACCCCTCCCCGGCGGCCGGGCGAGACCGCCCGGCGAACTTCCCTTCGTCCCCTTGGAGTTCCTTGTCCCCCACCGCTTTGACGACGCGTGCCGAGTTGCCGCTGGCCGACCACAGCACACTCGTTGCCCAGGTGACCGCCCTCCCGCACGGTCGCGTCCGCTACGTCGTACGCGCCCCTCACGTCCGGGGCACGTTCGTCGTCGTACCGGAGCACCTCCAGGACGGCACCGTCGTTCCCTCCACGGTCAGCGTGCAGTACGGCGACGATGCCGGACCTGTCGGCTACTACGAGCACCGGCCCGACGAGCCGGTTGTACACGGTGTCCGGGTGCACGGCTGGACCGGTGACCTCAACCCGGCCTCCGTACCCGACGGATACTTCCTCGGCCAGTACGCCACCAACCTCCGTGACAACCGCGTGCACCGGCAGCTCACCTCCGCTGTGCGTCGCCGTACCGAGGCTGTGATCCGGGCGATCGTCGGGCACTGGTACACGCTGCCCCAGCGTGAAGTCCTGCTCAGGTCCGCAGCCCGGTCCAAGGCACCGGCGTTCGCCGAGCACGAGGCCGAGAAGGCCGCGAAGGCGGAGGCCGAGGCGGCCGACCTCCAGCAGCGGCGGGCCCTTGCCCGGCGCAAGCTCAACGTCGTCCTCGGCATCGCCCGCCGCAGCCCGCGCCCGGTTGGGCGCCCCGACCCCGCCCCCGTACGGCTCCCGCTCGTCGACGGCCGCGGCCGGCCCATGGGATCGGTCCGCGTCGCCGAGGTCGCGGTGGACGGGGCCGTCCGCGGAAGCGTGGTGTACGAGGTCACCGGCGCACGTGTGCACGGCCGGTTCACCGTCGGGCGGGACATCTACCGGCCGCTCCCCATACCCGAGGGCATTTGGGTGGCCTACGGGCACGCACACCAGCCTCACTTCGAGGACGAGCGAGAGCACGAGCCCACCGTCAACGGCGTCCGGCTCAACGGGGCGTGGAACCGCGACACGATCGAGGACCTCACAGCGACCGCGCCGAAGGAACTGCCGGCCCGGGTCCGCACCAGCAGGACGACCGGGCATTCCGCCCCGTCCGCCACCGCTCGCCGTGCCTCGGCCGTACTGCGGGCCCTGGCCCTTCACTACCTTGCCCGCCCCGACGTCGAGGCGCTGCAGCTGGCCGCCGCTCAAGACAACGTCCTCAGCCAGCGCGCAGCTGCCCGCCGAGAGCTGCGGAAACTGCGCGAGCGCCACCGCGCAGCCGAGCAGCGAGCCCGGACCCACCGCAGCCGGGAGCGGCAGTACCGCTCGCTGACCGTCTCCGCCTCTCATTCGCGAGACCGCCTGGCAGCCCTCGCCGCCTGAAGCCCACCCACCACCCCTCCCCCGCTCAGTAAGGAGAACGTGCAACCTTCCGAAGAGATGCAGCTGGTCAGCGACCACTACGACGCCCTCGGCCGCGCCCTGGTCGACACGCTCAACCACCGGGACATCCAGGGCGGTGGCTGGACCCACGAGCCGGGCTGGAACGTCCAAGGCTCGGTGCTCCTTCACCATCCCGCCGATCTTGGCGTCAGCCTCGTCCGCATGAACACCCACCGCAAGGGCGACGCCGGGCGGCGCCTGACGATCGATGGCGTCTATCCGAGCTGCTGGGGCGGTGCCCGGGTGGCTCCGATCACCGTCGGCATGGACCGCCCGGCCCTGCGCATCGCGGACGAGATCGTGCGCCGGCTTCTGCCCGACTACCTGGAAACCCTCGTCAAGGCGCTCAAGGAAACACGCGTCGCGGAGGAGCACCGCCGTGCCAGGGCCGTGATGAACCGGCGCCTGGAGGGTGTCCTTCCCGGGCTGTCGGGGGCCGGCAGCCCTCGTCATCCGGAACCGGCGCGCTCCCGCTCCTACTGGTACGGCGGCCAATACAGTCAAGGTCCGACGCCGGTACTGGCGTCCGGCACCGTGACGCTGCGGGCCGACGCAGCCCACATGGACCTCAAGCTCACCGACGTCCCCACCGAGCTGGGCCTGAAGATCCTGGAGATGCTCCGTCCCTCCCCTGTCATCGAGGGCGTCATCACCGGACGGGCCATCGAACCGGCGCAGGGCGCGCTGCCGCGGGCCGAACGGCTCATCACTGGTGAGCTCGTCGACCGGACTCGGCCGCATGATGCCGAGGCTCTCCCGGCCGGACCGTGACACCCTCCAGGGCCTCCTTGCAGGCCCGGACGAGGACGGCGTGGACTTCCCTGGGGTGCTGAGTCGGCAGGCGATGGCCGCCCCGGGGAACGAGGTGGACCACAGCTCCGGGGATCTGAGCAGCCAGCCGTACTGCGTGGACAGGCGGGATGTGACGGTCGACCTCGCCGACGAGTAGGTGGACCCTCACTCGTCTCAGGGCCTCCAGCCGGGAGGTGACGTCGTGGGTCATCAAGGCCCGGTACCAGCGGGCCGCGATGTCGATCGGCGGCTGCGGATAGGGCCGCGGCCGCACAAAGTCGCGCACGCGCTCGGCTGGCCGGGGAACGCGCAGGCACAGTTCGGCCATCGCGCGCCGGGTGAGTCCGAGCAGCCGCCGGTGGACCGGGTTGAGCCGGGCGGCCAGGTCGAGGGCCCCGCTGGTTGTGGCAGCGAGAACGACTGCGACCACCTGGTCGTCGAGCAGCTGCGGATGCTCGGCGGCGAGCCCGAGTACGGCCATACCCCCCATCGAGTGGCCGACGAGGGCCACGGGGAGCCCGTCGGGGGCCTGGTCCTGGATGATCGCCCGCAGGTCGCCGGCGAGGAGAGAGATGGACGGCTCCTCGGAACCGGGGGTCGATGCGCCGTGGCCTCTCTGGTCGTACCGGACGACGCGGATGTCCGGGTGCCGGCGCAGGAGCTCGTCGGCGTGCCGCTCCCAGATGGAGGCCGCGGCCTGCCAGCCGTGCGCGAAGATGACGACGAGGCCAGGCGTGTCGGGTCCGTCGCTATAGAGCGCCAGACGGGCGCCATCCGGCCGGGTCAGGTGAGCGGACGGCACTCTCGCCGGGCAGGAGACGGGCGTGCTCTGCTGGGCGGTCACTGCTCATGTCCCCACAGGTACGGCGATGTTGACGGTCGTTCCGCGCGCCGGGGGCAGGACGATTCCGAACCGCCGGAGCATGGACTGCATCCTCCGGTTGCCCGACACCACCAGGAGCGTGAGCTCGCGGACCGACTCGGTGCGGGCGACCGCGAGAGCGTGGCGGGCCAGGGCCGTTCCTAGGCCCTCGCTCTGCCACGAGTCCTCGACGAGCAGGGCGAGTTCGCGGACGCCTTCGGTGTCGGTGTGCATCAGGTGGGTCAGGGCGACGACGTCGGCTTCAGCGGGATCGCCATCCTGACGCGTGACCCAGGTGATCCCACGCTCCGGGTTGATCAGGTGCGCCCACTCAGCCCGTGACAGGGTGCGGCGTGCGCCTCCGTAGCGAGCGAACCGGGTTTCCAACGAGCATCGGGCGTGCAGGGCGTTCGCGTCCTGGAGGTCGTCTGCGGTCGCCAGGGAAGTCAGCGTTGGCAGACCACTGTGGGTCTGGATCATCCAGGGGACCGCCGGGGCCTGCAGTGGCCTCGCTTGAGTGACGGGGGAAGGCGAGAGCATGCTGAACCGTCCCTTCTGACGGGGGAGTTGGTCAGGCCGCAACCGGGACTGACGACCCTGCCACTGGTTGCCTGTGGACAGATTTTCTGTGCGGCGCCAGCTGTACCTATCGCCCTCTGTTGTGTGACGACGATCGGTAGATGGCCCCTTCGAGAGGTATGTGGCCCCGCGGCTGTCCGCGTCAGTTGACCTGCAAGTTCGCTGCCGCCCGGGCCGGTTTCGCACCCGAGTTGGGCCAACTGCCGTTCGTTGCGCGGGCCAGGTACGAGTACTTGGACTCCCCCGGCCAGCGGCAACGCGTCGAGGCGAGGCCATCAATCGGCCTTGGTCACATGTTGCCGCTGTGGGTCGTACCGGCCCGAGGCAGATGGGCCCCTTGAAGAACGACCGCGGCGGCTCCTCGCCCAGGAGATCAAGTCGTCAAGTAGGAGGGCACGTCCAGTCGGTCAGCATCGGGCCCGGCGTGACCTTCAGCCGCGTGGTCGTTCGGGGCCCGGGCCGCGCCGGCTGGCCACGGGATGACCGTGGTGGAGGAGTCCGCGATCTCGCTCCTTGGGTGGTCAGTTCGCAGACGCGCCACTGATCGGGAGTTGGACGGTGTGGATGACGCGCCATTTGTATGCGGCCGGCTCACGCCTCAACTCGACAAGATCGACGCGGTCGACCAGCAGGCGGATGGCGGGGAGCGCCCGGAGTGGCCCGACCGCGTCTCGGACGGGCCCGGCCGGCAGCAACTGGTGGCAGTAGCCGATGCCAATGTGCGGCCGAAGCCGGCTGCTGGGCTTCATCGCGGGCAGGCCGACGGCGGCGGAGGCGGCAACAAGTCGCCGGTGCAGGTCCACGACGGGCGTCCAGGGCGCCACGCTGTAGCGCAAGGCACCGCGGGACCCGGTGAGCGGCATCGCTGCGAGGGGGAACGCGTGCGGAGGATCGTCGCGCACCAGGCGGACGAGACGGTCCAACTGGTCGTCGTGTATGTCGTCGACCAGACCGACCCGGCCGAGGGTGGCGTGGAAGTCGCCGGGGCCGATCAGGTCGAATGCGCCCAGGCCGTTGACGGCCTCTTGGCAAAGGGCTGCTTGGTCGGTGAAGGCAGGGTCTGTGATCGACAGCAGCCAGTAGTACGCACGCGTACCGGGCGACCACCCCGGTCGCTGCCAGTGATCGCGCATCTCGGAGACGTCTTCGAACGCTGCCCAGTCGTGGGCGGCGATGACGTCGGCATCGTCAAGATCGAAGGGAGGGCTCGCCGGGAACGCGTCCGGATGCGTGGTCAGTGGAGGAGCCATCCCGTGCTGCTGTCCTTCCCGAGGCGTGTGCTTTCACAGGCATCGTGGCAGAACTGACCAGCTCACGGACACGGGGAGATTCGGACCACGCTCGCAACGCCTCGGTGTAGTCGCGGACGGCCGTAGCGTTCTTCCAATTCTCGACGGTTTTGCGAAGTTCGTGGGCTCGCTGGACGACGGAAAGGATCAGGGGGCCGTCTTCTGCGTCCCGCAGCACCTGGCGGCCGAGGAGCATCGCGTGCTCGAGGTCCGGCCGGCTTCCGGAGACGTGGGCCGTCGCCTCATCTAGGCGGACCAAGGATCGGGTCCAGTCAGAATCGGCGGTCGCAACGTGCTCGCTGATGTCCTCGGCGTAACGCCTCACCTCCGCGGTGTCGCCGAGACTGACATAGGTGGTGATCGCGTTGGCCAACGTACGCGTAACGCCGTACGGCTCCAGCGAGATGCAGGGCGTCAGAGCCGTAGTGACGGAGTAGCGGGCGCTGAGGTCTTCCGCCGTCTCGATGGCAAGGATGGCGCCGTCTCGCTCGTGCATTCGGGCCAGAGCACGGGCTCGCCCGTTCACTTGGAGGCGGATGGCCTGGGGGTTGAGCGGAGCGAGCGCGATTCCGGTGTCGGCCCACCGGACGGCCTCCTCGAAGTCCCCGCGGTAGTAAGCGGACAGGGATCGGGTGCCGTACGCCCACATGACCGTCTCCAGGTCGCCGATGTCACCTGCGAGTCCCACGGCTTCAGCGCAGTAGGACTCGGCGAGGTGGTGACGGCCGGCGTTGACCGCCATGTATCCGAGGACGGCGGAGGCGCGCGCAGTCACACGGAAGAGGGCCGCGCGGTGGGAGGGAGGCTGCTGCCCGCGCAGAAGTCGGTGGAGGTGCGCCCGGAGTTTGCGGGTCTTGGCCGCGAGGTGGGAGGTGCCCGTGGGGCCGTCGAGTTCGTACAAGTCGACGATACGGGCCAGCGCGTTCTCGGCAGTCTCCAGGGCGGCGACCGCCGTGTTGGTGGCCAGGAGTTCGTTGAGCGCGGTCACGACATCGACCGGGTCGTCCCACTCCGGTTCGGCACGCGCGAGCAGGGCGATGGTGATTGCCGGTGTACGGATCGGCGAGATCTCGTGCGGTACGCCGAGGGCCTCAAGAAGGGGGATGATCTTGTCGATGGTCTTGAGCCTCCGGCTTCCCGCTTCGAGCCGGGACACGTCGCCCTGGGCCAGGCCCGTGTGCGCGGCGACGTCGCTCTGGCTCATGCCGGTTAATCTGCGGATCGTCATGAGGACCAGGCCGAAGTCGAAGGCGGCGAGCGCCTGTTGCAGGCCCGGATCGTCCCAGACGTGTGCGGGAATCCACGGCCCTCGTTGGCACGTTGTGCACAGATTGCCGGTGTTGTAGCGGCTCAATGGGTCTCTGCACCAGGAATTGCTGCACCGGCCGTTCGCGTGGCTCACGTCGCTCCCCGAACTCGCCCTTACGAATCCCATCAGCGTATGCACTTCTGCATATGCGAGAACGCATTGGCACTGGAAGAGCCCTGCGGAACTCTCCTTTTCGGACGCCACTACGACGTGTTGAGGAGGGAGGTGTACCGCAATGACGCACGGCTTTTGGACTGATGATGACGTGGTTCGCGTACTCGACGAACGATACGGCCTACGCGCGGTAGCCGTCACTCAGGAGGACGAGCTAGGGCGAAACACTAGGAACTGGCGCGTCGAACGCGAAGCAGGGACTCCCGTACGTGTGTTGCAGTACCTGGACCGGAGCCGGATGGCTTCAGCGAAGGCCGGGCTTCATATGGCCGAATACTGCCGGGCAGCATCTCTGGAGGTTCCACGGATCTGGCCCGACTCCGCGAGTCACCTGCTGTCGGACGACGGCAAGTGCGGAGTATCAGTGGCCGATTTCGCCGCCGGCAAGGCGTTCATCCGCCCACTCACGATCAGCCAGGCCCAGCATCTCGGCCTGAGCCTCGCCCTCATGCACCAAGCACTCGCCGCCTATCCCCCTCCGACCGAATCACCGGGCCCCAGGGAAGCCGCCTGGGCTGAGTGTCCCATCGACGACATCATCTACGCGCACGAGGCGGCTGCTCTAGCCGCCGTCACCGCCGGCGCCCGCGATTCGCACGTCTCCGAGCACCTGCGCTGGGTCCGTCGGCACCTGCCCCACCGTGTCGGGGATCTACGCGCCGAAGTGCCCGAAGTCCTCACGTCGCACGCCATCCATGGCGCGTTCGTACCTCCCAACATCCGTGCGGACGAGCCGAAGCCCGTCATCACCGGCTTCCGGGCCCGCTGCGGCTACCTGGTGTGGGAACTCGCTCGCATCGCCTTCGACGTTCGAACGGTCGCCGAGGGCACCGAATGGGAGGCGTGTGCGGCCGCACTGCTGTCGGCCTACCACCACGCGTTCCCTGCCTTCCCGGTGTCCGAACTGGTGGCCTGTCCGCGAATCGCCTTGCTGGAACTGCTGTGCACGCCCTCCCCCACCGCTCAGCCGAGGTCCTGGGCTATGCGCGCCTCCGCCGCCCGACGCTTGTCCGCAGCACTGCCGGAGCTCGAAGTAGCGATCCGTCGCCTGGGCAGCCACCCGCAGAGGCACCTATGAAGTGCGCGCAGCCGGCGCCATCGCCGCCGAACGGCTCTTCCTGCCCCGCGTCCTGCGCGGGACCGTCCGAACCGGTCGCCGGGGCGCGGCCCCACAGATGCGCTCTCCCCGTGGAGCGCGGCCCGTCCCGGCGACCTTCCCTCCGCACCGCCCACAGGTCTCGGCTGAGCAGCACGGCCTGGCGTTACCCGTCAGCAGCGGACACGGAGCTTTCCCCTACCGAAGGTTTCGGACCCGCGGCACTCCAGGGGGAGGTAGCAGCGTGATCCGGCTGTTGGCGCCGCCGTCCGCCCTCTCGTGGCCTCCCCTGTAGCCGGCCGTCAGGGCACGGAGCCCGGCGTTCCCCCGCGTCGAGCACTGCGCCCTGGCGGCCCACTCCCTGTCCGCGGGGTCTTCCGAGACCCCCACCAGCGCCTCCTCGCCGACCTCCGAGGTACTTGATGTCTGTCGCTCCTTCACCTCCGTCACCGGCCGACCACCGTCGCAGCCGAAGTCGGCGCCGAACGCCGGGTGCTGAGGCGTTGCGCACGCCGGAAGGTCTCACGCTGCGGCTCCGGCTGCTGCCGGCCGCCGCCGGCGCGTCCGCGTTCCTCAGCGTCGCAGCTGCTTGGTCAGCCTGCGCTGCGGGTGCGGTGACCATGTGGGGAGCCGCCGCGACTGCCGTTTCGGCATTCGCTGTTGTCTGTGTCGCCGCTGACCGCTGGGCGATGCGGATGGCGAACACCTTGAACGGTCAGCGCGCCCAGCGGGACGCTGCAGTCGCCGGCGCGACGGAGCGAACCGAGCAGTGGCTCAACTACTTCATGACAATGATCGTGGAGAGCGACAAGGGGCTTCGCCTCGCCGCCGAGCAGATAAGTCGGGGGGAGACGCCCACGGCACCGTCGGCGGGGTTTGAGGCGACGGCAGGCAAGAGCGATACCTGGAGGGATCTGGAGACCGCCCTGCGCCGTTCTCACGCTTCTGCCTGGCATCTGGTGGTCAACCGCCGGCAGGCCAATGCCGACATGTCGCAGGTCTTCCTCTACCTCGCGGGAGGCCTGTTCGCACTGGTGGTACGCGCGTTGAAGATCGTGACGGAGCGGGAATCCACAGTCGAGGATCCCGACACCATGTACGACCTGCTGGACGTCGACAGCCTTCTGCGGCGCATCCGGCGGCATGCCGCCCGGTTCGCCGTGCTGGGTGGTCAGCAAGCCCGTTCGGTTGATGAGCCAGTCCGGCTGCTGGAGCTGCTGCGCGGTGCGGTCGCAGAGGTCGAGCGTTACGACCAGGTTCGGATCGACACGCCGAAGTTCGATGTGCGCATCCCTGCCGGAGGTGTGGGTCCGGATCTGATACATCTGCTCGCCGAGCTGATCGAGAACGCGACGAAGCACTCGCGGCCGCAGAACAAGGTGACGGTCAAGGCCAGTGAGGTCCAGGCGGGACTGCTCGTCGAGATCGAGGACCGCGGGTTGGGGCTGGCTGATGACCAACTCCTCTACTTCAACCGGCTCCTCGCCTCCCCCCAGGAAGGCGATCTGGCGGAGCGGCTGGCCGAGCATCAGACCGGGCTCTTGGTCGTTGCCCGTCTCGCCGCCCGCTACAAGGTCGGAGCCAAGCTCGAACGGAACTTCTTCGGCGGCACCACTGCGTACATCGTGACCCCCAGGGCGCTGCTGCTGGAGCCCGCCGCCGTACCACCAGCACCCGCTACGGCCCCGCCCCCCTCGCCCCGGCCCGGGCAGCCAGCCGGAGGGCCTCGTCCCAGCGCGGTAGTTGCCACCCCTCCAACAGCGCCTCTTCCACAGCGTCGCGCGCAGGCCACGGCATCGGCAATGCCCACCACCGATGACCAGCCGGTAACCAGCGGGTCCAAGCCCCAGCTGCCTCAGCGGGTACCGCAGGAGCCCGACTCGCAGCGGCGCGCCGCCCCCGGACCTTCCCCCGGGTCCAGCGCGCTCGACGTTCACCCCGGCTTCATGGCGAACTTCACCGCCGGGTTCACCGGCAGAGCGGATGAGGGCCAGGCGCCCCAGCCGCCTGAGGAAGGCCCGCAGCCTGAGGACGGCTGATCTACCCCCCACCAGTGCCCGGCCCTGATGCCGCGGCGAGACCCGTACGGAGAGACGGAGCCTTTGTGATGACCGACAACAAGCCCGCGTCCCAGCAGCAGGGACAGTCCCTGGATCTGGAATGGCTGCTCACCCCCCTGCTCAATGTGCCAGGAGTGACTGGGGCGCTGCTCGCCGCCCAGGACGGCCTGCAGCTGGCCTACACCCGACGGACCAGCGAGTTCGCGGATCAGGGCCTTGACTCCGAGACAGCCGACCGCATGGCCTCGGTGATCAGCGGCATGTACGCGCTGACCAACGGCATGGCCTCCATGGCCGGCGGATCGGCGCGGGATCTCCAGCTGTGCTTTATCAAGCACAGGGACTGGACGCTCTTCGTGGCGAGTGCCGGCACGGGAGTACCGAAGGGAACCCCGCTGGGTCTCGGGAGCACCAAGCCCGAGGATGTCGAATGCACCCTGGGGGTCTTGACCCGCCCGACAGCCGATGAAGGAGCCATCGGGCATGAAATGCAGCTGCTGGTCAAGGGCATGGATCGGCACCTGAGGACGCCGGCCCGGCAGCCTGGGGTCGGCCAGGACGACGGCCAGTGACATGGCGTCTTCCACCCGTCGGTCATGGACAAGCGAGCCCGCCGAGGGCCCCGCCCACTTCGTCCTGACCGGCGGCCAGACCCGCCCTCGCCACGATCTGAGAGTCGAGACCCTGCTCACGGCCCAGGATCCGGCGCTGACGGCGGACACGCCGACCCCTGAGGCTGAAAAGGCCCTGGCTCTGTGCCGGGGGCAGCCGTCGTCAGTGGCGGAGATCGCCGCGCTGCTGGCGCTTCCCGTGCAGATCACCAAGGTCCTGCTGTCCCGCCTGATGGAAAGCGGCGCGCTGGCCGTCACCGATCAGCAAGGCACCCGTACCAACGATGAATTCGTCACTCTCCTGGAGGCTGTCCGTGACGGGCTACAACGAGCCCTCTAGCAGGGCCGCAGGTCCCGTCGCGATGAAGATCGTCGTAGCGGGTGGCTTTGGCGTCGGCAAGACCACCTTCGTCGGTTCCGTCTCGGAGATCACCCCCTTGAGTACGGACGCGTTGATGACCTCCGCGTCCGAAGGCATCGACGACCTCAGCCTGCTCCCCGAGAAGTCGGATACCACTGTCGCTCTGGACTTCGGCAGAAGGACATTCCCCGGCGCTGTTCTGATGATCTTCGGAACCCCGGGGCAGGACCGGTTCTGGTTCATGTGGGATGAGCTGACGGAGGGAGCGATCGTCGCGGTCGTCCTCGCCGACACCCGCCGCCTGGACGACAGCTTTCCGGCCCTCGACTACTTCGAGCGGCGCGGCACGCCCTTCCTCGTCGCGGTCAACGGGTTCCCCGACGCCCACGACTACAGCCCCGAAGAGGTTCATACGGCCCTGGCTCTCCCGGCTCACGTGCCGGTGATGCTCTGCGACGCCCGCGCGCCAAGTTCTGCCACCGCTGTCCTCGTACGGGCCATGGACCTCGCGATTGAGCACGCCCGGACCTTCCAGTCGTCCTACCAAGGAGCCTTGACATGATTCACGGCAGCGTCCCCGAGACCTCACTGCACCAGCCCGGCGCCCTATCCGACTGGGCATCCCGCCTGCCCGATGTCATCGATCTGGCAAATCCGCCGGTGGGAGCGTTCGATGCCTTCGCCGACCTACTAAGCGAGGAAAGCCGTCTGCCTTGGGCGATGGTCAACTGGTTCGGCGTCGTACCGGATCAGCAGCTCTTCGTCGGTTTGTCCAACCCGGCCGGCACCGACATGCCGCAGGCGGACCGCACCATGCCCGAGCTCACGCATGGGTGGTGTCCGGACGTCTACAAGAACCGCAGGACCCTGATCCTCAATGACACGCTGGCCTACGCGACGTTCGCCACCAATCCGGTCATCGACGAGTTCGGCATCCGCACGTACCAGGGCTCCCCGTTGATTGACCAGCGCACCAATCGGGTCTGGGGCACCATCTGCGCCATCGGCCAGAACCCTCGTCCCAGGGACGTCGGAAGGCCCGCGCGCACGCTCATGGAGCACTACCGCGACCTCCTCATGACCGCGATCTACGAGCGCACCCCGCCTCAGTAGCTGTCCCTCGTCCGGTGGCACTTCCTCCGACATCGAGCCCGTGCCGGCGACTGCTCATCCAGATCCCACTGGCGACATGCCGGACCCGCCCTGCCCGGCCGAACCACCTCAGCGCCCGGAGCAGATGCGCCCCGCCGCCCGCCCAGAAAGAGGGGACCAGACCGTGACAGCCGACTCCCTCATCCACCCGTACTGGACTGAAGACCACCAGCACCTTCACGAGCTGGTCACGTCCCTCGCGCAGCGCGAAATCGCCCCTCTCGTTCCCCAGTTGGAAGCCCTCGGCCCCCACACCGACCGCGATGTCCGACGGGTCTGCAGCGACGCAGGCCTCCTCGGCGTGCTCATCGGCTCCGATTGGGGCGGCATGGACGAAGGACACGTTTCCAAGACGATGGTCCTCGTCGCGATCTCCCGGGTCAGCGCGGCTGCTGGAGCCATTCTCCAGGCTTCGATTCTCGGCGCGGCTCCCATCATCGAATTCGGGAGCGAGGAGATGCGCGCCCGGTGGTTGCCCGAGATCGCCGCGGGCCGTATCTGGCCGACTATCGCCTCCACAGACCGCCGGTCCGGAAGCCACCTCCGTGGTATGGACACCACGGCTCGCCGGAAGGGCAAGGACTTCGTCCTCGACGGCGAGAAGGACCTGGTGGGCAATGTCGATCTCGGAGATGTCCACTGCGTCGTCGCCCGCACGGGCAAGACCGGTGACCCGAGAGGTCTCACGGCCTTTCTGGTGGAGAACGGGACACCCGGCGTCGAGGTCATCCGCCGGCCCGTGAGCGGCCTGCGGGGATTTTCCGTCGACGGGCTCCGCCTGACGGGAGTCCGTGTGCCGAGCTCCCATGTCATCGGCGAAGTCGGCGACGGTGAGGCCATCGCACTGATCTCCTCGGTCGTCTACGGCCGCTTGAACCTTGCCGCGGTTGGCCTGGGCATCCACCAGGAGACTTGCGACGTAGCCATGCGGTGGGTGTCCGAGCGTGAGCGCCATGGTGGACACCTTTCTGACGTACCCGCCGTCCGCCGCCGTGTCGCGGAGATGGCGGTCAGGTTGAGGCAGGCTGCGTTGGCCGTCTTCCACGCCTCGTATCTGCTCGATGCGGGCGAGCCGTGTGACGAGTGGCTGCTCGACGCCAAGCTCATCAGCAACCGGACGGCGGTCGCCTCCGCCGAGGACGCCCAGCATCTCCACGGCGGCCATGCCGTACGCCTGGAGAACCCGATCGAACGGCTTCTGCGCGACGTTCGCCTCATCAACGCACCAGCCGGGCCAGACGACATACAGATCAAGTACATCGCGGACGCCGCGCTCGGCCCTTCGCGGACCCAGTGGTCCGTGCGGCACGCCCTCCGCCGCCGAAGTTGACGCACAACCCCGCCTGTCTGCCAGCAGTCGCGGCCGGCAGGGAGGCGGGTTCCAACTCCGGTGCGGAGGTCAACGCGCCCCACTCCCACCCGGTCCTCCGCACCGGACCGTTCCGCGTTCGCCTGATCCGACACTGCGCCCGTCCGGACCGGCGGTGAAGCCACTAAACGTCAGAAGAGACCTGTGTTGAAACATACCGTCTTCGCACCTGCAGCCCACTGGTGGCAGCCGCCTCCCGCCGTGGGCACGAAGGGGCTCATCAGCATCCCGATGAGCCCCCACGTGGCGATCGTCGCCGCCGTCACCGTTGGTCGCCACTCCGGACCGCCGTCCGCCACGTCCTTACCCGTTCTCGACACGAAAGCCCGCGCATGATCTCGATCAACGTTCTGGACGAGACCGGCCGCAGCGGGCAGCTGGCCGAGGACATGCACACCTTTCTCGCCCGCGCGGCACCGTACGTGGAGAAGGTCACCGAACTGCAGCTGCCGCACACCGTCACGGTGAAACTACTGACCGCCCCGGGCTTGGCCACGAACTACTCAGCCTTCGTCCGCCGGCAGGTCGAACGCGACACCACGGGCATTGAGTTGACCGAGTCCGAGCGGAAGCGGGCTGTAGCGCTTCCCTTAGCCGCCGGCTGGGCTGCGCGCACGACGTGGGCGGCTGACGCATCGGTCCTCGTCACCAACACCGTCGGCTGGCCTTCGACGTTGGTCGTACCCAAGGCCCTTGCTCATCAGGGCCTGCTCTCCGACCCGGACGGCTTATGCGAGTTACTCGTCCGTGTGCTCGCCGAACAAGCCCAGGTCGAGGCGTGCCGCGGAGTCCTCGTCCCGGGCAGTGGGTGGCCACCAGTGGGGGAAGGCCAGGACCCCGTCTCCCAGCTGAGCGCCGGTCACGCCTCGTGGGCTGCCCGCGAGGCGACACCGCTCGTTCTGGGCAAGCCTGTGTCGGACACGCGGCGACAGCACTCGTGGACCTATCGGCGTCAAGCTGCGCTCGTGTTCCTGGCCGCCCGCGGACAACACGGTCGGCTGCTGCGACGGGCCACCGCGTTCGTCGATCAGGCGATGGCCTCGATCGGCCCTGAAGGCTTCAACCGTCTCTGGACGACACACGATCTCGTTCCGACGCTCGACGAACTGCGCCACCCCGACCGTTGGCTTCAGCGTCTGCCCGTCTGATCTCCACCGGTTATGGATGAGCGGCCCTCCACGTGATCACACTCCGCCGTACCACCGCGCCTTCGCGCGACGCCACTGCCCCCGCCAAGCCTCCGTACACGGCACCCATCCCCGAGTACGACCCGGGCCGGGAGGCGTACCTGCTGTTGGGCCCGGCGTGGCGCAGCAGCACGGCCCGTCTCGTTGAGACCGGGCACTACTTCGACGTGGTGCGGACACCACAGCAGATCGCCGCGCCGGTCCTCGACCATCTCCGGGCGCACGGCGAGCGGCTCGGTGCGGTCTCCGCTGAAGACGGCTGCTGGAGCTTCTTCGTCCCACTGTGCTCCGGCCGCCTTCCGTGGCCGTACTGGGTCAGCTATCTCAGCGGGCCGAGGGCGCAGATCCCGCCCCGTGCTGCCCGGGGCAAAGGCCTCCGCTTGCAGTGGATCACTCGCGGTGAGCCGACCGGACGGTTCCTTACGGATCCCGATGTGCTGTGCCCCACCCTGATCGCTCTCGCACCCCCCGACCCCCGATCCGGCCCCTGGCTCGGCCCGACGTCTCCGGAGGAAATCCTTTGACCAGCAACATCGACACGTCCGTCCCGCACTCGGCACGGACCTGGAACTACTGGTTGGGAGGCAAGGACAACTACCCCGTCGACCAGGAGGCGGGCGACGCGTATGCCGAGATAGCGCCTCAGGTCGTGACCATGGCACGCGAATCCCGCCGGTACCTGATCCGCGCGGTCGCTCTCCTTGCCGGCGAGCTCGGCGTCCGTCAGTTCCTCGACATCGGCACCGGCCTGCCGACGTACGGCAACACCCACGAGGTTGCCCAGAAGATCACCCCGGACGCCAAGATCGTTTATGTCGACAACGACCCGATCGTCCTGGCCCATGCTGCCGCCCTGCTCTACAGCACTCCCGAGGGTGTCACCGCCTACATCGACTCCGACCTGCACGACCCGGAGAAGATCCTCCGCCGCGCTGCGGCCACCCTGGACTTCAACCGGCCCATCGCCCTGATGCTCATGGGCATCCTCGGCCACATAAAGGAATACGCCGAGGCGACGGCCATCGTCCGCCACCTTCTGGCGTCCCTGCCCTCAGGCAGCTACCTCGTGCACTACGACGGCACGAACACTGACGCCGACCTCATGAAGGCCCAGGCCGGCTACGACGACACCGGCGCCGTCCCGTACGTGCTGCGCAGCCCCGAGCAGATCAGGGCTTACTACCAGGGGCTCGAACTGCTGGAGCCGGGCATCGTCTCCTGCCCCCTGTGGCGCCCTGACTCAGGCACATCGCCTGAGCCGACGTACATCTACGGAGGCGTCGGCCGGAAACCGTAGCGCGCGTTCCCACCGCGCACCGCCGCCGCGTAGCGCGGAACCACCCACCACTTTGTGCACCCGCCCGGCCAGCGCTGATGCCAGGAGCAAGTCACCGTGACCCGATCTCATCCCATCGACGGTCCCCGGCCCAGCCGTGTGACCTCAAACCAGCTGGCCGACAGCACGGTGTACGGCCCCGTCATACAGGCAGACAGCGTCGCCGATGTCCATGTGACCGTGCATGAAGCGGTGTTCACTCCGCCCACGCCTCGTCAACTTCCACCAGTGCCTGCCGTGTGGACGGACCGGACCTACGACCTGGTCCAGCTGGCGGCCGCGGTCGACCGCCTGGGTGTCGACTCCGTGCGCATGATCGCGATCAGCGGGCCCAGCGGCATCGGCAAGACCGCCCTCGCCACCAAGTTCCTCCACATGCAGATGGAGCAGTTCCCCGGCGGAGCTCTCTACGCCGATCTGCGCGGGTACTCCCCTGGGGGCCCCGCCTCCACCTCGGAGGTTCTCGCCCGTCTCCTACGGTCCGTTCGTCCCGGTGTGCGCGCCACGTCAGCCGACGAGCTCGGCGCGTGGTGGCGCACGGCGACCTCCGTCCCCGACCGTCCGGTGTGCGTCCTGCTGGACAACGCCACCGACGCGGACCAGGTGCAGGCGCTGCTGCCGGGCGGACCTGGCCACATCGTCATGACGACGAGCCATCACGTGCTGAGAGGCCTCGCCGGGCACGGAGCTCGGTTCCACAAGGTCGAGCCGCTCGACGACGAGGCCGCGCAGGACTACCTCGTACGCCAACTCGGCCGGGAGCGGGTCACCGGAGACCGTCAGGCCGCAGCCCGGATCGTACGTCTGTCCGCCGGACTGCCGATGGCGCTGGCCGTCGTCGCCGGCGCCCTCGCCGCCCGCCCGCACCAACCCCTGGCAGCCGCAACCTCCGCACTGATGCACACCGGTGACTCAGTGCGCCAGTCCCGTCCCGCCCTCACCCGTCAGGAGGCGGCTGTGACCACAGCCCTCGACGACCGCTATCAGCAACTTCCACCGGCCGCCGCCACGGTGTACAGGCGCTCGGGCAGCGTATTCGCCGTGGACGTCGACCCCGCGCTGGCCGCGGCCCTCTCCGGGCTGCCCCAGTCCGCCGCGCGGGATGCCCTGGACGCGCTGCATTCCGCGGGCATGATCGAAGCCGTCCAGACCGGGGACGACCCGATACGGGGCGCCGTCTACCGATACCACGACAGCGCCCGTGAGCACGCCGCCGAGCGGTTCGCCCAGGAAGAGCCGGACGGCGCGCAGGAAGTGCTGCGCATGGCGCTGGACTTCTTCCTCGACGCCGCCTCACGCGCCGAGCGGCGCCTCACCCCCACGCACCGCCCGCTCGCCCGGGAATACCGGTTCGAACCCGCGGACCCGATCATCTTCGGCACCGACGCCGAGGCCCTGGCGTGGCTGGAAGCGCAGCAGGACAACCTGCGTGCCGCAGTCATCACGGCGTCCGCCTCTGGACTCGACTCGTCGGTCTGGCAACTCGCCCACGCAATGTGGCCCCTGCTTCGCGCCCACCACGACTACGACCTCTGGACGGTCACCCACGCGCACGCCGCCCGCGCGGCCCGTAGCTGCCAGGATTCCGCCGCCGAACTGGAGATCCTCGGCACCTGGGCCGTCGGGATGCGCGGTGCCGGCCAACACGACCACGCGATCGAGGTGTTCGACCAGGTACTTCGCCTGGCCCGATCCGCGAACGACGGGCGAGGCGAAGCACAGGCCCTCCACGAGCTCGGCGCAACTCACCTCGCCGCGAACCGACCTGCAAACGCCGAACCCTTCCTCCTCCAGGCACTCACCCGGCGTACCGAGCTCGCGCGCCAGGCCGTCGCCGCCGAGAACGATCGGAAGAGCCGTACCTTCCGGCGTGCGGTCGCCATCACCAAGGTCTGCCTCGGCCAGGTACAACTGCTGCTCGAACGGTCATCCGAGGCGATCGACACGCTCTCGTCCGCCCGCGCCACCCTCATCTCACTCGAGGACGCCATCGACGCGGCGCGCGCGCTGGCCTGGCTCGGCCGCGCGCACGCGATCGACGGCGACCTCGACCAGGGAGCGGTCCTCGGGCATCAGGCCGTCGACGAGTTCGACCGCGCCGGCTCCCCTCGCTGGCGGGCGCACAGCCGCGAACTGCTCGGCCTGACCCTCCAGGCAGCCGATCGCCGCGACGACGCCGCGGCTCTTTACCAGCGGGCCGTCGGGATCTACACCCCCATCAGCCCGCGCGACGCGGACCGCGTACGGCAGCGGCTCCGTGCTCTGTTCTCGTGACCTGCTGGAAATGGCCACGCCTCGGAGGTGGACAGCATGACAACGCAGACCGACGCGACCGACCTGGACCTGGTCGGCTGGAACATCCTGAACGGAGGAATCGACGGAGAGCAGGAGCACCGCCGCGAACGGCAGATCGACTTCCTTGCTTCCCTTCCGGGGGCTGATCTGCTGTGGGTCATGGAGGCAACCGGCTGGGACAAGGGCGGCCGCTTTGCCGACTTGGCCGATGCCACGGGGCTGACCGCGCTGCCGTACGTCACCTCCAACCACGGCGACGGACGTAACCACAGCTGCATGTACTACCGAGCAGACAAGCTCCGCCTCGTCTCCCCGTCCAGCGTGCTTGCCCGCGGAGCGTTCCATCACGGGGTAACCCGGGCGGAGTTCGAGGTGAACGGGGTACGCCTGCTGGCGCTCGGAGCACACCTCACCTACAGCAGCCCCTCTGGCCGGCTCCTGGAAGTTCCTCATCTCGCCGACTACGGGCAGAAGTTCGGATGCTGGCCAGAGGACAGTGTCCTGATCTATGACGGGAACAGCCCCGACCTCCACGATCCCGAGCCGGAGGACTGGTCAGCGGTGCCGCAGAACCTCTGGCACCGCTACCGTAAGCGGCTCCCCGACGGTTCATACGGCGGGTGGGACACCGATGCTCTGCGGATGCTGCTGAACGCCGGCTGGCATGACCCGCAGGCCGACATACCGATTCGGCGGAAGCCCACGGTCGGCTACTGGTACGCGGACGAGCAGGTCCCTCTCCACCTCGACCAGGCCCTCGTCACCGGCCGACGCATCGAGGTGGTCGACTACCGCACCCTCGGTGCGCCCCGCTCCTTCGCGCCGGACATCCCTGCCCCGGACAGTCCAGGCCCGGATCTTGGTCTGACCGACCTGTCTGACCATCTGCCGGTCCATCTCCGAATTCGGCTCCACCGTGACCCGATCTGCGCAGCGGGCTGAATCGAAGACGAGGTCCGAGGTTCCGTCCGACATGAACGAGGCGCCTGCGGCGGCCTCGCGGATCCGGCGAGCGCAGACGCCTCTGCTGTGCTCCGGACAGTGTGCGGGGGTTCAGTGACTGCAACCCAGGGTTCACAAAGATCATCGCCTTAGCCAAATTGGCTATCTACGACGGCTTTTCGCCCTGTTGTAGCGGTCCGGCCGGGACAGAGGCTTCCTCTGCCGGGGGCAGCGCGCGGAGGCGGGGGCAAGCCGGGAGTCCGCGATGCGGGTGGTCTCACGCATCAGCGCCCGGTCCCATCCGGGGGTGTCGGGAAGCGAGCGGATGTAGCGGCGGAGGTCGCGTGCCTGGATGACGGTTACGCCGTCGAGATGGATGCGTTCCTCGGGGAGCCGAGCGCCATGGACCACGATCACCGCGTGGACCGGCCAGCCGAGGACGCGCTGGACCTGGTCGGCTTCCCAACGGACGGTGGAGACTGCGGGGCCCTGGGGGTAATCGCCGTACCAGAGCTGGCCGTCGCTCTTGACGAGCACCTTCGAGGCGACCGAGGTCCAGTTCTTGGTGTCTACGTAGATGAGGCCGGATCGGCCGACTATGAGGTGGTCGAGGTTCGCGCGCGATCTCGGAACGCCTCGGTCGTGGAGGACTGCGTACCGCCGCGTCCAGGTCAAAGGACGGAGCATCCGTGCCGTGCGGCGCTCGCCGGCCGCGCCGATGGCCCAGGAGTTCCGCCCGGGAGAGGTGCGGCGGCTGCCGGCGATGAGGGCTGCGGCGGCCGCTGCGGCGCCGGCGGTGATGCCGAGGAGCAGAGTCATGAGGAGCGCGAGCGCAGCCGCGAAGCCCAGAGTGACGGGCAGGGACAGTGCCCGTCGGCGCTGTCGTGCTGCCATTTGCTGAGCGCTGGCTCCTGCGCGGTTGCGGCGGCGTGCCGAACTCAACGGCCGATCCCCTCGTTCGGTGGTGTGCCGTCGGACCGTATGACGGCTGGGCTGTGGACAGATTTCGCGGTGCGCCGTGAGGGCCTCGCCGACGATTGGCCGGCGGCGAGGCCCTCACGTGATGCGACGGGCTACCCTCCGGGGAGGGGCCGGGTCATGGGGAAGGCGGAGGTCAGCAGCCGTCTACGACCGGCGTGAACTTGATCTTGTCGCCCTCGGAGACGGCGACGGCGTTCACGTAGGTGGCGTGGGTGACCTGGAACCACACGTCCTTCCGGCGCTGGTTGCCGTTTACGGCGTCGAGTTCCACGCACCAGCGTTCGCGGCGGATGACCCGGGTGTAGGACTCGGTGCCGTTGCGGACCTTGCGGCAGGTGGTGACGGGCTTGTACTCGTACCAGGTGGTGGTCGACGTGCGCGTGCCGATGCGCGTGCGCGACGTGTGCTTGATCTTCTTGGTAGTGGTCGTACACCGGTTGACCATGCGGGGCCGGACGCCGGGCACGGTCTTCCGGGTGATGTGACGGACGTCGTCGCGGAGGCCGGAGACAGTGTCGTCGTGGCGGGCTTCCGCGGGGGTGTTGCTCCGGTGGGTGCTGGTGGTGGGACCGCAGGCACTCAGGCCCACGCTGAGGATGAGGGCCACTCCGGACAGCAGCATCTGCCGCTTCTTCGTCATCAACTCTCTTTCTTCGGGGCCTCGTTGCGGGCCGTCTGCGCGGGCGAGGCACTCCTGCATCCCTAACCCGTTGACTCTTAAGACTATACATTGCCGTTAGCGGAACGGCAAGTCTTAAGAGACGAACTTCAGAGGCGGCGCATGACGGCGACGACCCGCCCGAGAATCGTGGCCTGGTCACCGGGGATGGGCTCGAACGCCGGGTTCCGCGGAACGAGGCCGACGTGGCCGTCGTCGCGGCGGAGGCGCTTGACGGTCGCCTCGCCGTCGATCATGGCGGCGACGATGTCACCGCTGAGGGCGTCCGGCCGCCGGCGGACAGCGACTCAGCCACCATCACAGATGGCCGCGTCGACCATGGAGTCGCCGACCAGCTCGAGTGCGAACACCTCACCTTCGCCGACCAGTTGCTGCGGCGGCCGAAGGACATCCTTGACATCGCGCTCGGCGGCGATGGGGGCGCCGGCGGCGATCCCGTCCACAGGAAACAGACGGCCGTCGATTCGATTCCGTGATCCGGCTGATCCGCGTGACCCAGAGAGCGCTTCCGGCGGGCGCGGCCTATCCATTGTGACGGAGCATCGTTGATTGCGAGTGCTCGCGGAGACGCGGCAGGTCCAGGGCTTGAGGGTGCGCGGCAGTTTGCGGGCGCACGATAGATTGCGAGTCCGCAGCTGCTAGGGGAGGAATCGCCCCGCCGTCGGCTATCCACTCGCGGGCCATAGCCTTGAGCCGTGTCTGCCGCGTGGTCGGCGGCTTCGCCTCTACCGTGTGGGTATGACCGCTGGCACCGTCCTTACAGTCATCGGTGGGTGCCTCCAACTCGCCGGCCTCGGAGTCGCGGGCCTCGGCGTTCGCAGAACCAGGATGGAACACGCGCGGGATCGACTCGGGACATGGGGCCAGGCGAAGGAGTGGTTCGGTGCCCTGCGACGCATCTTCGAGCCTCTGCCGCCGGTAACGGGTACCGCCACGATGGTCGTCTCGGCGGATGCAGCCGGAGCAGCCTTCAACGCGACCGTGGTGGCGGCGCCTGCGCTGGACGCCACCGCTGCGCAGCGCGAGCAGTTCCTTGTAGAACGCGTGATCTGGCTCCAGCAGGAGACAGCCCGCCTCGGGGAGAGCGTGGCCGCGGAGGGTCGAGAGCGCCGCGTTGTGGTCGGTCACCTCGGCGGGACCATGAACGAGAAGGCAGACGAGCTCCGCAAGGCCATGGACTCGGCCATGGCGGATGGCCTGGCCCAGGAAGCGCTGGGTCTTTGGCTTGCAGCGAGCGGAGCCGTGCTGGCGATCATCGGAGCCGTTATCTAGGGCGTGGACGTGGCTGGACCGTAGGAAGGCTATTAACTCCGGCGTCATCGCCCACGCCCCTACGCCACGGCATCCACGAGGTCGACGCGCAAGTTGGCGTGCTCCACTCGCAAACAAACGTGCTCTGTCACATCCATTCAGCTGCACCGAGTCGACGTGTTCGATTTTTGTTCGATACGGTGATGCGATCCAGCCAAGTGGCTGGATGGGCAAGGGGGTGTGCTGAAGCGGAGGTGCCGGATGCCTGGTGGTGTGCACCTGCGGGTCGCGAGCGGCTATTCGGCGCGCTTCGGCGCCTCGCTGCCGCAGGACCTGGCGCGGCGTGCCGCAGAACGCGGGGTCACCACGCTGGCGCTGACCGACCGGGACACCGTTGCGGGCACGGTGCGTTTCGCGCACGCTGCCGCTTCCGCGGGGATCCGTCCGGTGTTCGGCGTGGACATCGCCGTCGCAGCCCTGCGGCCGCCGCCACCGCGGGAGCGGACCCGGACGCCGGTGCGCGGAGGTGCTCATGTGGCGGAGCCCGCGCTGCGGGTGACACTGCTGGCGAAGAACGCGCAGGGGTGGGCCCGGCTGTGCCGTCTGCTGTCGGCTGCACACGCCCAGGCGTCCGGCGGCTCGCCGGTGGTCGCGTGGCCGGTCCTGCGCCAGTACGCGGACGAGGACCTGGTGGTGCTGCTCGGTCCCACCTCCGAGCCCGCACGAGCGCTGTCGGCGGGGCGTCCTGATGTGGCGGCCCGGTTGCTCGCGCCGTGGCGAGAGCTGGCCGGAGCGAACCTACGGCTCGAAGCGGTCTGGCTGGGCCTGTCCGGAACGGGTCCGGGCTCACTGCGGCTGGCCGCGCGGACCCTCGGTCTGGCCGACCAGGAGCGGGTCGGTGTGGCCCTGACGAACGCGGTGCGGTACGCCGACCATGGTCAGCACCGGCTGGCCGACGTGCTCGACGCGGCCCGGCTTCTGCGCCCGATCAACCGCCGACGCCTGGACGGCGGGGAGCGCTGGCTGAAGGGGCCGGATGCCATGGCAGCCATCGCGGACCGGATCGCTGCGGCCGCCGGCGGCGGCCCGGGGCGCGCGGCGGCTCTGCTCGCCGAGACTGCGGCGACGGGAGAGCAGTGTGTGATCGACCCGGCGCGGGACCTGGGAATGGGCCGGCCGCACTTCCCCGAGGCGCAGGTGGTGGGGGCGGGTCCGAAGGCCGGGGACGCGATGCGTCTGCTGCGCCAGCGGTGCGAGGCGGGCATGGTCGCCCGGAGCCTGGACACCGACCGGCGTGCCGTGGACCAGCTGGAGTACGAGCTGGGGGTCATCGAGCGGATGGGCTATGCGGCGTACCACCTCGCCGTGGCTCAGGTCGTCAGCGATGTCAGGGCGATGGGGATCCGGGTGGCTGCGCGCGGCTCCGGGGCCGGGTCCATGGTCAATCACAGCCTCTTCGTGGCCACCGCGAATCCGGTCTCCCACCGGCTCCTCTTCGAGCGCTACCTCTCCGAGCGCCGGACCTCGCTCCCCGACATCGACCTGGACGTCGAGTCGGCACGGCGGTTGGAGGTCTACGACAGGATCTTCGAGCGGTTCGGCCGCGAGCGGGTCGCTGTGACGGGCATGCCGGAGACCTGGAGGGCCCGGCACGCCCTGCGGGACACGGGGCTTGCGCTCGGCCTGGCGCCCCAGGTCGTCGACGAGATCGCCAAGGCCTTCCCGCATATCCGGGCTCGGGACATCCGCTCCGCGCTCAAGGAACTTCCCGAGCTGCGCGACCTGGCCCGCCGGGCGGACGGCTTCGGCCGGCTGTGGGAGCTCGCGGAGGGGCTCGACGGTCTGCCGCGGGGGTACGCGATGCATCCGTGCGGGGTGATCCTGTCCGACGCGAGCCTGCTGGACCGGGTCCCGGTGCAGCCCACCCCCGGCGGCCAGTATCCGATGATCATGGCCGACAAGGTCGATATCGACGTGGAGGGCGACTGGCGGGGCTGGGGCCTGCTGAAACTGGACGTGATCGGCGTCAGGATTCAGAGTGCCATGGCGCACGCGGTCGCGGAGATCCGCCGTGTCACTGGCCGGCAGCTCGACCTGGACAACCCGGACCATGTTCCTCTCGACGACCCGGCGACGTTCGAACTGATCCGCCGCGGAGCCGTGCTGGGCTGCTGGCAAATTGAGTCAAGTGGCCAGCAGGACCTGATCGGCCGGCTCCAGCCGCAGAGCCTGGCGGATGTCATCGCCGATATCAGCCTGTTCAGACCCGGACCTGTGGCCGGCGGCCTTCCCGCCAGGTTCATCGCCGCCCGGCACGGGATAGAGGCACCCCACTACGCCCACCCTGACCTGGAGCCGATCCTGGACGACACGTACGGGGTCATCATCTGGCACGAGCAGATCATCGCCGTCTTCGCCCGGATGACGGGGTGCGACCGCGCCGCCGGCGACGTGGCGCGCCGGGCACTGGCTGACCCCGACCGGCTGCCGCGAGTTGAGACGTGGTTCCGGAACGCCGCTGCGGAACGCGGCTACAGCACGGAGGTGATCAGCGAGGTCTGGTCGACCGTCAAGGAGTTCGGCGCATACGGCTTCTGTCGTGCACATGCCACAGCGTTTGCCGTTCCCGCAGTTCAGAGCGCCTGGCTGAAGGCCCACTACCCGGCTGCGTTCTTCGCCGGCCTGTACCAGCACGACCCCGGAATGTGGAGTCGCCGCGTCCTGGTGTCCGACGCGCGCCGCCTCGGCGTACCCGTCCTGCCGGTCGACGTCAACGCCTCACGGGCCGCCCACAGCGTCGAGGAGACCCCCGAAGGGTGGGGAGTGCGCCTCGCGCTGTCCACCGTGAAGGGCATCAGCGAGGTGGAGGTCGGCCGGATCGCCGCCGGCCCGCCCTACAGCAGTCTGCAGGACCTGTGGCAGCGCGCCCGGCCCTCGCTGCCCACCGCGCAACGCCTGATCCAGATCGGCGCCCTCGCCTCTGTCCAGGGCAGCCTCACCCGGCGGGACCTGCTTCTCCAGGCCACCGAACTGCACCGGCACTCCCGCAACCGGACGGCCGCCGACGGGCAGCTCCCGCTCGGCGGCGAGCTGGTCACCGCGGGCCCCGCCGGGCTGCCCGAGATGACCAGTCGCGAGCGGATGAGCGCCGAGCTGGAGGTGCTGTCCGTCGACGTGTCCCAGCACCTCATGGACCATCACCAGCGGCTGATGCGGGAGTTGGGGGCGACCGACGCCGCGCACCTGCGCGCGCTGCACCGCGGGCAGCGGGTTTTGGTCGCCGGCGTGAGAGCGGCTACTCAAACGCCGGCGATACCGTCGGGTAAGCGGGTGATCTTCTGCTCGCTCGAGGACGGGTCAGGCCTGGTCGACGTCGCGTTCTTCGAGGACTCCCACGACGCGTGCGCGCGCACCGTGTTCCACAGCGGCATCCTCCTGGTCCGGGGGACGGTGGAACGACGAGGCACGCGCAACACCGTCGTCGGCGAGATGGCGTGGGATCTGGAGGACGTCGCGGCCGCCCGCCGTGACCACGGCCCGCAGGCCGCGCTGGAGATGCTCGGCCAGGACGCGTCGGCCAGCACCCCGCCCCAGTCCGCTGACGAGGCGACCGCCCCGGCGCCGCGGACCCTGGCGGACGGAACGGCCGGCTCCCGGCTGCACCCCTTCGCCGATATCCAGACCGCGGGCACGCGCGCCGCCGACCTGCGCCGTCTGGGGCATCGCAGCCCGGGAAGTGCGGGGTGACCCGATGACCGCCATCATCCACATTCGGTTCGAGGTCCCGGCAGCGGCCGAGGACCTGGCGCTGGACCTTCGGCGCCTGCTGGAGGACTTCACGCCCCGCGTCCAGTTCCTGCCCCCGGACAGCGCCCGGCTCGACGTCACCGGAGCCCGTCGCTTCTGGGGGCGGGACGCCAGAGGGATCGCGCAGGTCATCCAGTTGCGGGCGGCCGCGCTGTACGGGGTGCGCAGCGCCGCGGGCACGGCGTCGTCCCCGATGCTGGCCGCGATGGCGGCCGCTCTCGCCGCCGTCGGCCAGGTCCTCACCGTGGGGCACGGCACCGACGAGATCCGTACGTTCCTTCATCCGCGGCCGGCCCGGGAACTGCCGGGCGTCGGCGCCACGACGGCGGCCACGCTCGCCCGGTTCGGTCTGTACGCCGTCGGCGACGTCGCCGCCGTCCCCCTGCACACGCTCCAGCGGCTGCTCGGCGCCCGCGCGGGACGGGCACTGTACGACCGGGCCCGCGGACACGATGTCTCCGTAGTCGACTCCGCTCCGCTGCCACGCAGCATCAGCGCGCAGCACCGGTTCGGCTACGACGAACTCGACGCCGCGCAGCACCGCCGGGTGCTCCTGGCCCTGTCCGTGGAGCTCGGCGCGCGCCTGCGCGCAGCCGCGCAGATCGCCGAGGCCGTGTCCGTCACCGTGGCCTACGCCGACCGGTCCGCCACCACACGCAGCCGGGTCCTGCCCGAGGCGAGTCACCACACGGTCTTCCTGGGCCGGGGGGCGTACGCGGCGTACGAGACGCTCGGGCTCCAACGGGCCCGGGTGCGGGGCATCACCCTGCGCGCTGACGGGCTGCGGGCGGCGGACCGGGCCACGCGGCAGCTCACCCTGGACGCCCGGGACGACAAGCAGTTGCTGCTCGAGGCGGTCGCCGATCGCGCACGGGCCCGGTTCGGGGACGGCGTGCTGTATCCGGCGGCCCTGGCAGCGGCGCCGACCGACCGGCGTCGCTCAGCGGACGGGATCGGGTGACGTCCAGCCGGGCGGGGCGACCTCGGGAACGATCTCGAAGAGGGCGTCGGTCGTCCACACCATGCCGAGGTCAGCGTTCGGGTCGAGCCGCCCGCTGTAGACCCCGACCAGAGCGGTGACCGACTCGTCATGCGTGATGACGTCGCCGTCGACGACGACGGATTCGCCGCGCCGGATGTGCATCACGACCGGCGACCCGGACTGGCCGGGGCGGGTGCGGGAGTCAAGGAGGAATCCGGGCAGTTGGTCCCAGCGGGCGAAGGGCTCGCTCGCGACCGGCGCCGCGGTCCAGACGGCGTACGGCCAGCTGCCCGTGTGGCCGAAGGGGAAGCCGAGGACGAACAGGCGGTCGGTGATCCGCAGGGGGATGTCGACGTCCACCTCGCTGCCCTGCTGGGCGCGGCGTTCGGGGGCGAACAGTTCGCGCAGGGTGGGCCAGGTGTTGGGCATGAACGCTTCCACCGCGCTGTCCGGGACGGCGCCGATGTGCAGCGCGGCGATGTCGATCCGCCGTTCGCTGGGGCTGCGCCACCGGGGGCCCGACTGGAATTCCTCGTCGTACAGCTCGAAGTCGCGGTTGACGGGGTGGAAGCCGTCGTCTCCTTTGCCAGCGAAGCGGACCCGGAGGTAGTCCGGGCGAAGGCAGTCGTCGCGCAGGGCGTCGCCGTTGTCGGAGCGCCGTCCGCTGAGGACGTGCCAGGCGGTGACGAGCCAGTAGTCTCCGGGGATCCCGACCAGGAAGCCGGTGGCCGGTCCAAGGAGTGTGTCCTCGGCTTCTCCGAGGGAGCGATGCCATGCCTCGATGTACAGGGCGCCGAAGGACAGGGTGTGGATGCTGCCTACTCCTCGCATGCGCAGGAGCCTATGCGCCGACCGCCGGTGTCGGGTCGGTCAGTTCCCGCGGTGGGTCGAAGACGGAGCCCACGATGGTGACCGAGTAGCCGATGGCCGCCAGCCTTTCCAGGGAGGCGGGGGCGTCGACACCCGTCCAAAAACCTTCGATCACGTCCTCGCCGAGGTCAGGGTGACGTTCACAGCCGGTCCCCGCTCGCGAATCGCTCGGATCAGGTCGTGGAGTGCATGATGCTCGGGGTTCCGAGCAAGGAGCCGATCCGGATCGAGGTGCAGGAACACGTGCCCTTCCTGTACGTCTGCGTACGGTCCGAACCGTTGCCTGGCAGCCTCCGGCCCGAGTTCGCGGCACTCGATTGTATGGAGGGCACGCTTGAGCCGGTCGACAAACGCACTGGCATCGGCGTCAGGCGGCAGCTGCGACCATCCCCGCCCGAAAGTTCCGAAGGACGGTGCTGCAGTCGAGTTCCTTCTACCCATGACCTGGATTCTCCTTCGATACCAAGGGTTGCGGTTCGGTGTCTGAGAGGGGCTGCGTGGACGAAGCGCTGCGTGTCATCCGGGGTGGTCAATCACTTGGGACTTGGAGACGAGGAGTCCCGGTCGGGTAGTCCAGACCTCTGTGACCGTCCAGCCGTGTTCGCGCAACAGGTCGGCGTAGGCGGCGACGGCGACGAACTCCTCGGCCGCGTTGTCGGCGAACGTGCGGCCGTTGAGGGCACTTGGGAACGGGGCCCGGTGCGCGACACGGGCCTGCGCTGAGCCCGGCACGCCTGGTGCGGACAGAAACCCGGCCGTGGCGACGGCGCCGGTCGCATCGAATTTTGCCGCGGGATGATGGGCCAGCAGAAGCGTAGTAGCGGCGGTGGTCACGGCCTCCGTGGCGTCGTCGATCAGGTCCGCGTCCATGCAATTCCCCTTTCGCGAGCGATCGGCGGTCAGTCGTTGGGCTTCCATCCTCGGAGTTCGATGTGGCTGATCTTGGTTCCTTCGGCGATGCGGCCGGTCTCTTCCATCCAGTCGGTGATGGCTGCGGTGACGTCGCCGCCGGCGCTGGTGACGCGCTGGTGCCATTCCTGCGCGTCCATGCCCGCTCCGCCCCGGCCGTAGCTGCGTTCCTCGGTGCCGTCGGGGCGTTGGACGACGTGGGTGCGCACGCGCGGGCTGTCCTCGTCCCGGCCGGAGTCGATGAGGAAGCGCCCCTTCGACGCGCGGACGGTGAAGGCGATGACACCGCTGGCAGCGGCGGCTTCATCGATGACGGGCTTGAGGCGGGAGGCGCCGGAGGTGATGTGCGTTCGCCCGGCGCGGGCGAACCCGGAGCTCCACTCGTCGTCGACCTCGTGCTGAAGTGCGTCCTTCTGCCGTACACGGGCCAGTCGCCCGGACTTCGCGCGACGGCGCTGGATGTACTGAGCGGCGAGGGCCTTGAGCGACGTGAGGTCGCGGGGGCCCCCGGCCTGTACTTCCTGGACGACGGCCTGGAGGGCGGAGACGTACGCCTGACCGGCGCCGGGGCCGCGGGTGTAGAAGTGCGAGACGATGGCGGAGTTGCGGCCGATGATCTTCGCGACTTCGCTCTTCTTGAAGCCCGCGGCCAGCAGGTCGTTGGTCAAGCGTGCGGCCTCGCTGGGCGGCGGGCTGGTTCGGCGCCTACGCGGCGGCATGGTCCCCGTGCTCCCTTCTTGTCGTGTCGGTCAGAGGTTGGCGGAGGCGATGTCCTGCTGTTCCTCCAGGTAGACCCGGCCGAGGCTCTGCAAGGTGTAGAAGTCGCTTTCGGCGACGGGAGCGGTGGTCGGGTGGGGCAGGACGCCCTTGAGGAGGTAGTCCCCGGGGTCTCCGCGGTAAGGCCAGTCGGGCCGGACCGTGGTGTAGAGGGCGT
The DNA here is from genome assembly GCF_053592055.1 of Streptomyces sp. NPDC002817. Taxonomy (NCBI): domain Bacteria; kingdom Bacillati; phylum Actinomycetota; class Actinomycetes; order Kitasatosporales; family Streptomycetaceae; genus Streptomyces; species Streptomyces sp. NPDC002817. Next base: position 172,482 of record NZ_JBSFUY010000014.1, on the reverse strand, counting down.
CGGTCCGGATGGCCACGATGCTTCCGCCCGGGAGGTGGAGGGCCCCGACATGGGTCTTCTGGCCGTCGTTGGTCTTCACGCTCGTGGAGAGCAGAGCGGCGCGGGCGGCGGACCACACGCCGGCAGCCCATTCGGGGTGCGCGTTGGGATTGCGGCGCATCTGGGTGCGCTCCCAGAAGACGGTCTGGCCTTCGATCGTCTTGATCCTCGCCCCCTTGGGGATCTGGTTCTCCTGGCCGAGCTGGACGGCACCCGTGGTGATCGTCGGCCGCTGTGCAAATCCGCCGATGCCGTACAGGAGGATGCTCCGGACCGCGCGGGACGCCAGCCGGTAGGCCGTGCGGAGTTCATCGTCTCCTGCGACCCGCGCCGCTGTGCCCAGTTCCACCCAGGCCTTCTTCAGCTTCTCGGACCATTCCCTGAGCGGGGTCCCGCTCTCCCACAGTAGGCCGTCGAGGATCTCGATCCGCCAGGGCTGTTTGAGGGGGTTGCGCAGGGCAAGGTTGATCTCCGCGCCGCCGGCCCAGGTCGTGAAGGTCCTGCCGCCCTCGTGCGGGTAGATCCACGCGCGTTCGCCTTCGATGGCGAAGGGGAGGATGCCGACGTGGTTCCAGTCGTCGGGGATGGTGACCTTCACACGCCAGTGGGACGGCTTGAAGAGGGTGTCGCTCTGCTGCTTCTCCGACCAGCTGGCGAACTTCTGCGCGGTGACGCGTTCGGGTTCACCGACGCCGGAGGTCCAGGTGTGCTTGCCGTAGGCGAGGGTGCGGTCGAGTTCGTAGAGGGCGGGCAGCGGGTCGGGGACGCGGGGCGGGGCGATGAGTTCGGTGCGGCCCTGGCCGGCGGTGGCATGCAGGAGCTGGCGGATCTCGTCGGACATGACGGGGTAGCCGTCGGCCCAGCGGGAGCCCTGCTTTGTGGGCAGTGTGCGCTGCCACAGGTCGCGGCCGGTCTGGCTGGGCGAGCCCAGGAGGACGACGTCGGGCCAGATCCGCTTGAGGGCCTGCCCGAGCAGGACGAAGGCGTGGCGGATGGTGGCGACGTCGGTGCCGTCGGGGTCGAACCACTCGGCGACGCTGCGGATTTCGACGTGCTGCTCCCCGCGCTCCCAGCGCCCGACGGGGTTGCGTTCGTGGAGGAAGTGACCGGCGAGGGCGTCCTTGCCGCGCCGGGATTCCACCCTCCATCCGTCGGGCATCGGGGCTTCGAGCCAGGCGCCGACCGCGTCCCTCAGGTAGGGGTGACGATCGGCGTCCCGGTGCCACGGGGCTCCGGTCGTGATGAAAATCCGTTCGGTGGTGGCGGGGGCGTGGGCGAACACTGAGGTGAGGATCTCGCCGGCGCTGGCACTTCCCAGGTCGAGCCGGACCCGCTGGTTGCCGAAGAGGAGGTCGCCGGTGCTGGCGTCGAGGAAGACGGTAGGCCGGGACTGCTGAGTGAAGTCGGGCCGCTTGGAGCGGAGGCCGGGGACCACGCTGAACCAGCGGTCACCTTCCGCTCCCTCAGGGATCACGGGCAGTCCGCGGGGGACGGCGTCGGTCGCGGTGCCGGCGTCGGGTTCCGGCGCGGAGGCGACGGGGGTGACGGCGACGGCCTCCACGGCGGTGTCGGCGGGCGGCTCTTCGGCGCCGGTGTCGGGCTCGTCGACGGCCTCGTCCTGATCGGGCGCGGTGGTCTCGGTGGGCTGATGGGCTGCGACGGGCGGCATGTGCGGTGCAGGGGCGCCGCTCTCCTCGGCGACCGGCTGCGGGGCGGGCTTCCTGTCCGGTGTCGCGTCCTCGGGAGTCTCGGCGGTCGCGGGGCTCAGGTGCGAGGCGAGTTCGACGATGTCCCGCACGGACAGTCCCGCGGCGGGCGCGAGCTGGTCGGCCCTGGCCTTCGGGTAGGACGCCACCTCGGCGATCACGCGGTCGCGTCGCACGGTCAGCTTGCCCAGGGCCGCCTCCGCCTTCTTGATCTCCCCCCGCAGCCCGCGCAGTTCGGCGAGGCCGTCTTTGTACTGCTTGGCGTCCATGGGCTCAGTTGCTCCTGTCCTGGGCGGCGCGGGGCGTGATGGTGACGCTGTAGTGCGGGGGGATGGAGACGGTCAGGTTCTGGGTGCCGTTGAGAGTGATCACGGCCTGTCCGACGACGGCTTGCCGCTGCGCCGATTCGCCCTGCTCCTCGGACGGTTCGCCATCGAGGAGGACGTCTAGGGCGAGGAGTTTCAGCGGGGTGCCTTCTCCGGCCTTCCACGTGGGGGCCGGTGCGCTGAGGTGTGCGGCGTACCGGGTGGAGGGGCGGCCGTGGAAGACGAGGCGCTGGCGCGGTTCGTCCCCGGTCCAGTGGTATCGCTGTCCGTCGTCGTCGGGCTGGATCTCGTAGACGGCCATGGTCTCGCCGCGCCGGCACGCGATGATGACGGCGATGCGGTCGGGGTCGAAGTGCCGAATGGTGGTGGACCGGCCGACCCATGGCGACCATTCGCCGAGGACGACGTCGGCTTCCGTCGACGTGCCTTCCTCGATCTCGCTCCAGCGTCGGTTGACGTTGACGGCGAGGACCTGGTCGGGCTCGCCGTGGCCATCCGTCGGCATCGCTGCCCCTTTCGATCTCGTACGGGCGTGCATCCCACCCTAGAATACATAGAAATACTTACGCAACTAGCATTCGAAAGCATTCTGCTTGTGGGCTCGCGGGTGTCGTGCCCACGGCCGGCCGCAAGTCATCCGGCCTGCTCAGCGAGCGCTCCGGCGGTCTAACGAGATACTCGGACCGTCGGTGCGCGGCCTCCGCTGCAGGCTCGGACCGGCAGCCGGTACTCACCCCGCGGCGCGCTGCTCGCTCAACTGCAGCCGCAGCTGGGCAAGTTCGGCATGCAGCTGGTCCAGGTCTGCGTCGGTGACCGTCGACGCGGTAGGACGCGGCCGGGTGTCCCCCGCGAACGGCTCCGCCGGTGGCGTGCGGACGGCTCCGCCGAAGGCGGTGTTCTGGCCCGGGTGCTGTCTGCTGAGCGTGTGCAGGACGCGGGTGGCCGCGGTGCGGGAGACCCCGAACCACCGGATGATCATGTCCTCGGTGAGGGCCTCCGGGTCGAGCCAGAGGTGGCCTTCCTCGATCTGGAGGCGCAGAACGCGGACCACGAGGTGCTCCGACGGGTCGCGTGTTTCAGTCATGGGTTGTTCCTTCGGTCTGCGGGCCGGCCTTGCGGCGCTTGCGCTCGGCCCGCTCGCGGCGGGCCCGGCGCAGGGCAAGGGCATGGGTGACGGCGGCCGGATCCGGCGCGGGCTGGTCGGGGTCGAGCGGGCGGCCGGTATCGATGACCGGCTGGTGCGTCTGCGCGGAGGCAGACGGTTCGTCCGCGCGGTTCCCGTCGGTGTGGGGGGACGTTGTGGTCCGTGTCCCCAGCCGGGCCCGGGTTCCGGCTTCAGTACAGGTTGCTGGCCGTTCGCCGGTGAGATCGCAGGGTGCGGTGCCGGGCCGGGACCGGACGATGTCCTTCACGACGTCGGTCCCGAGCGCCTCGGCGAACCGCGCCAGGAGGGCGGGCTTCTCCAGCCGGAGCTGGGTGAACCACGCCGGTGAGTCGATCTGCACCTCCAGTTCGCCGGCGGCCGCGCGGAACTTCACGGCCCGCACGTGTCCGGCCAGCCGGGGGCCGGCGATCGCCGGCCACTCGTCGACGGCGCTGCCGCCGGCTGTCGGCGCCTCCCAGGCCCGGTCGGTGATCAGCCCCTGGATCACCGCACCGAGGCCCCGCACGTCCCGGCCGCCGGATGCCTGCCGTGTGCCCTGGCCGGAGCTGGGCCGCGGGGTCCGGCTCTCGGTGGTGCCGCCGTTCCTGCGGGCGTTCTCCTTCGCCGCGAGGAGTGCGACGCGCGCCAGGTCGACGCCGGAGAACTGCGGGGTGGTGTTCGTGTCGGTCATCGGTGCTCCTACCGGCGTCCCAGGGACATCAGGGCACTGTGGCCGGTGAGCCGCAGCGCGCGCTGGACGAGGTCGGTGCCGTACATGGACTCGGCGGTGGCCCGGCCGAACGCCTCGACAGCGGAGGTGACCAGGGCGGTGTCGCCGTGCATGAACTCCGCCCATGCCGTCTGGCGCATGACCTGCAGTTCCTCGACGGTGAGGTCCTGCGGGCCGCAGAGGTCGGGCAGGGCTTCACCCGGTGCGGCAGGGGCGGCGGTCGCGGTGATCGCCTCGGCGACCAGGCGGCGGACGGCGGCGCTTCGGGGTGCCTCCCAGTCGCCGACGAAGCGCTCGCTGCGCCGGCGTACGGACTGGATCCGGTGACGGCGTGCCGCTTCGGTCGCCGCGTGCCACTGTGCGACGGCCTGGTCCCGCTTGTCCTGGGTGTCCAGGATCTTGTGGGCGTTGTTGAGCAGCACGGCCAGCAGACCCGAGGCGCGGCGGACCCGGTTGGTCTCGCCCCGGAAGTGCAGCCAGCCGCGGACTTCCTCCGAGCTGAAGCCGGCGTCGGCGACGTCGCGGATCACCCATGCGATGCGGGGCAGCGAGCAGCCGCGCAGCCAGTCGACCTGCTCGATGAGCTCGCGTGCCAGTTGGAATCGGCGGCCGGTCTGGTTGAGAGTTCGGCGGGCCTTCGCCTTGGGCTTCTTCTGGGTGGGGGACGTGCGCTTCCCGAATTCGAGCTTGCTCTCAGGGGGGAGAGAAGTACTACCCGCAGATGAAGAACCATCTGAACTACCCCCCATTGGGGTGCAACGCGATGACCTAACCGGACGGGTCCGCGTGCGGCCGGAACGGCGGGGGCGGCTCAGGAGCTTCTGCGCCATCTTCGCCAGTCGCTTCATGAGCGCACGTCCCTCGTCGCCGATGCCCTTCAGGGCGCGGACAAGGCGCTCGCAGGCCCGGGTGACGAGGTGCAGGGCAGCGTCGAAGGCCTGGGGGATGATCCACACGAACTCCGAGGCCTGGCCGCCCTCTCCGGACACACGTGTCCCCTTGGACCGGTAGGCGAGCAGACCGCTCTCCCGCAGGATGGCGAGGTGGTACTGGATGGTGCGCTCGCTCAGCTTCAGGACGCGTGCGAGGAAGTCGACGCCGGGCCGGCAGGGAGCAAGGCGGGCGAGTTCGGCGGCGACACGAAGAGTGGTCACCCCGACCTTCCGGGGACCGTGGCCGCGGGTGCGGCGGTAGGTGTCCTCGAGGTGGGACCAGCAGACGGCCTGCATCCAGGAGAAGCCGTCGGGAGCGAACCGGCCGGAGGTCGTGGAGACCCACTGGTCGGCGGGGGCGACGCGGAGCCGCTCGAGGACGGCAGCGGTGGGCGCACATGGAACTTGCAGGGTCTGGGCGGGGAGCACGTGGGTCCGTTTCCGGGTAGCGCGAAATAGACCCGTGGCGCGCATGCGCGCGGCGGGCCTTCAAGGGCCTGGGGAGGTGCCGCTGGCCGGCGGCTAGGGAGGCGTCAGAGACACATCAGGGAGAGCTGCTCCGGCTCGGACGCCGTCACGTAGGCCTCCTCCCTGGGGGCCTTTTCCTCGGGGAGGAGGCTCAGCTGCTCCGTGGTGTCGGTCGGCGGCGGGTCGTCCGCGGGCTCCTGCACGGGCGGGCGGGGCACTACGCGGATTCGTGCCGCCCGGTGCGGGCGCGGGTCGCGGAGCACGTTGCGCGGCGGAGGCGTCGTGGCGTCCTCCGCGACCACCTCGGCGAGCGCGCGTACCTGGGCCCAGCTCAGCTGGGTACGCAGTCGTACGGTGCGCAGCGATGCCCCGGCGCAGAGCATCTTCATCGCGGCGAGCTCCTTGCGGGCGTGGTCCGTTTCGTAGTTGGGCCACGCGGCAGCCGGCTGGACTGTCGTGGGCGTCTCGTCGGTCGTCGGTGTGTCTTCGGTCGTCATGTGGCACCGCCCCTTGAGGTGGTGGAGTCGGCCTTCGAGGACGCGCTCGCCGGAGTGGGCCGCCGGCCGGTGGGCCAGGGCGTCATCGTGGCCGTCGTGAGTGGGGAGTTGAGGTCCGGTACGTGCGAGGGAGCGCAGGCACCGGCGAGCAGGTGCCGCCCGCCGGCGAGCAGGAGGTCGGGCCGAGGGCGGCTGTGCGCGAGGATCTTGGCGGTTGCACGGTGGTGATCGACGGGTGCGGCCGGCGACGCGGCACTATCGCCGAGGCTCTGTCCGGTACGCGGCCGCCGCACGGCAGGGCAGCGGCCGGGGGCGGTTGCTGCTCCCGGGCATGCCCGTGCCGGGCGGACGGGGTGCCGCGTGCGGAGGGACAAGTCGATCACCGTGGGGGCTTTCGGGGCGGAGTGGCAAGGCGAAGGCCGGGGCCGGGCGCGTGCAGGTACGCCCGGCCCCGGAGACCGGGGAATGAAACGATCAGGACCTGGTTTTGGACAGGCTGGTGATCGTCTACAAGTGCCGCTGGGGGCTCGCCGACATCAGGAGCGGGGTGTTTTGCGTGCTCACACCCGTCACCAGCGGGCAGCCCATACCCCTCGCGACCTGCGGGGCAGGCGCGAAAAGGCGACTTTTTTCCTTCACGTGGTGCGCTCGAGGCGCTGGTGATGCCACACTCATCCAGATCGGTCTCCGTTTTTCGGGGAACACGTTCGGACCCGGCCATCGCATGGCCTCGCAAACCTGAATGGCCGGGTCCGCCCCCGCCTCCCTGATGGGAGGGGGATGTTCTACGGTGAAGCAAAGGGCAGTTGAGCTGGCGACACCACCCTCACGATCACCAGAAGCTGAAACTATCCTCTTCTCGTGATCTGATCAAGTGGCTAGAGTGTCTGCGCCGCCAACCTGATGGAGTACCTGCATGCCCGAGCGCCTCTTCGACGGCAGCAAGCTGCGCGAGCGCCGCGTGGTCAAGCGCAAGTCGCAGGCCAGTGTCGGGGAAACGCTCGGCGTGACGGCCAACCAGGTATCGAAGTGGGAGAACGGCCAGGCCACGCCGCCGCAGGAGCGGCTTCCCGCGATCGCCCGCACCGTGGAGGCCGAGCTGAACGAGCTGTTCCCGCGGCTCGAGCCCCCCAACCTCATGGACCTGAGGTGCGACGCCGGCATGACGCGGGCCGACACCATCAAGTTCACGGGGACGCGGTCGTCGATGGCGGTCCGCTCCGCCGAGGACGGCAAGCGGCCTCTCTCGCAGGAGCACGAGCTCGCACTCTCCACGGCCTACGGGGTCACCATCGCCGAACTGCGCGCGGCGCAGAAGAGATCGTTCGGGCACGTCGTGCCCATGGTGCCGCCGGCTCAGGAAGCGCCGGTGGCGGACCGCGTCATCGCTGACAGGCTCGCCGTGGTACGTGACGAGGTCTACGGCGGACGTCTCCCCTCGGATGCGGAGATCGCCTCGGCCGGGAACCTCAAGTCGGGCCGGCCGCTGCTGACCGAGGACATGGTCCGGGGCCTTCGTGAGTGCACGCAGACGCAGGTGCCGGACGAGGTGCTGGACGCCCTGGCTCTCGCGCTCAACCTGCCGCCGGTCCTTTTCCACACACCCGATGCGCAGATCGTCCGTCTGGTGGTCTCGGCCTCGGCAGTGCGCACGAACTTCACGATCAGGGCCGCCCGCGGTGGCGAGGGCGGCATTCCGGAAGCGACCCGCACACAGCTCGTGGACTTCATCTCCGACACGATGGCCGAGATCCTCGGCCCCGAGCCGGGCGCCGGGCTGAAGTAGTCGGCCCCGCCTGCGTATCGCGGCGCTCATCGGCTACCTCGGCACCTCGTCGTAGCGGGTTCCCCCGTCGGCCAGCGAGGCGAGAGCCCGCTCCCACACCGAACGCACGGCAGGGGGGATCTCGTCGGGGCCGATGTCGCCGGCAGCGCTGAACCGGTAGTCCTTCAGTTCGCTCTCCTGCAGCCGGATGCCGGCTCGCTGTTCGTCGCTGATCACGCCGCCGTCGAACACCCAGTAGATGTGCGCGTCACCCCGGGCCTGACTGTCTGTCGGCTCATCGTCCCCGGGCTGGTTGTCCACGGGCTGCTTGTCCTCGGGCTGGTTGTCCTGGGGGTAGACGTAGGCGCAGACCAGGAGCCTGCCGATCTCCTGCTCGACGTTGAGCTCTTCGAGCAGCTCCCTGCGGGCCGCCTCGGAGGGCGGCTCCCCAATCTCGACGCCTCCGCCGGGCAGGTTCCAGCCGTCCTTGTAGCCCGGCTTGACGATGAGGAAGCGGCCTTCTCCATCGCGGCAAACGGCTGCGGCGGACTGCGTCGGGAGGGCGGGGGTCGGTGCCATGTTCAGACCTTCTCTGGTACTCGGGTGTGGGGGTCAGGCGTGGCCGGCAGGCTGGCCGGTGAGGAGGGCGCGTCCGTCGGACAGGTCGGTGAGCCGGAAGGCGGACGCGACCGCGCGCAGGTGTTCGAGCTCTGCGCGCAGCCCTTGTCCGGGGTCGAAGGGGTAGGGAGCGCTGGGCCGGGCCACTCCGACGGTCCTGTGGCGCTCGGCCGAGACGGCGGCCCGGAGCCACAGCGCCTCGGCCTGGACATCGGTGGCGTGCTCAGGCTTGAGCTCGGTTCCCGCCTGGACGAGTGCGCGTTCGGCAAGGTCCGCCGGGACCTGGCGGCGCAGTTCGGCGATGACGTCGCGGATGTCCATCGCCCACCGAGCCAGGTGGGCGGGCGGGGACGGATCGGGGCTGAAGAAGAGGTCACGTACGGTGTTGAGGCGTCCGGCCTTGGCCGCTCGGCGCGAGAAGAGCGTGCTCGCGCGATGCCGTACGACCTCAGGCGCCCACAGCGCGAGCGAGCGCCACAGCGGGTACAGCTCAAGCAGGCCGCGCACGGCGGAGATGCGCGCGCGGCCGGCGCGCGCGGCCGGCGCGATGGTGCCGAATCCCCACAGGAGGAACGTCAGGTACAGCAGGGTGTCGGTCAGCTTCTCCTGGGCGAGGTTGGCGCTCTCGGAGACGCTGGAGAAGGTGATCACGGGCAGGTAGGCGGTCCGCAGAATCGCGTACAGGACTGCCAAGACCATGCCGGCGGCCATCATGCGCAGCCCGATGCGCAGTGACCGTATCGGGGCTTGCCTGACAGCACCGCCCCACTGGACAGCGCAAACGGCCGCGGCGGCCCCGGCGTAGAGGTAGAAGAGGCCCATGTAGACGAGGAGCCCGACTTCTCCGCGATGTCGGTCCAGGAAGAAGGGGGTGCTGGTGTCGGGGTTGTTGAGCAGGAGGCCGAAGACTAGGCCCATGACGACGATCGTGGCCACGGAGGCTTGGGTGGCGACGCGGTGGACCGTGGCGGAGATTCGGACGCTGCGGGGCAGGTCACGGGTGGATCCGTCTCTCCGGTAGACCGCGGTGACATAGCGCAGAAGTACGCAGATCCCGACAATCGTCAAGCTGTGTTTGACGAAATAGGCGAGGTCGGTGATGCCGAGGTGGTTCAACAGGTCTCGGACGTGGGTGGTCCGGCTCAACCACGCCGCCGCGAAGGCGACGAAGGCCCCCCAGAGAGACCGGTCGCGCTTCCACCCCTTGAGGGCGGCTCTGGCTCTGAAGAAGGCCTGGATGAGTAGCAGGCCCGCGATGACGTATGCGATCGCGTCGGACATGTGCAGTCTCACAGGTGCGTAGGGCCGCCGAACGAGCAGAAGTCGTCGGCGAGACGGCGAGTGGTGGGGTCCTTGATGAGATAAGGGGAGTCAGCCAGGCGGTTGAGCATGGCAGCGGCGTCCTCGGTGCGTTTCTCGATCCCGGTCTCGTACCGCCTTCGCGCGGCGACTTGGCCGCTGGCCACGAGTTCTTCGATGCGCTCGGGGGAGAAGTCACTGAGCAGGGCGTCGGTGCCCACCACGCCGGTGGCGTCGTCTGCCCAGAGGTGCACGAGCTCGTGCAGCCAGATCTGGCGTTCGTGCCAGGGAGAACCGCCTCTCATGTGGAGGAGCAGGTCGACGGGGCGAGAGTCGTGTCGTACCCAGAGGCCACAGATGCCCGTGGCGCAGGCGATGTGGTCGGGCAGCATCTTGATTACGATGCGGCGCCCCCGAACGTTTTCGATGTTGGCGATAAGTTGCTTCACGTCGAAAGGGTCCGGGAGCGGCATCGACCTGATGAGGCTTTCCGTCTCCCGTCGCAACGCTCGCCGGGCGTGCCACGCACTTGCTGACCGCAGAGCGGGGGCGAGGATCCGGGGTCCGCTCTGACGGTGTAGGCCGGTTCGGCGCATCACGCTCGCCCGTCCCTAGAGAAGACTGAGGTAGTCGCCAAACCGGACGTCCCCGAATGGCGCGGCTGCGGCTCAGGGGCAAAGGCCGAAGGGAACTGCGACAACGGGACGTTGAGGGAGGTGGGGCTGGCGTATCGGATCCGCTCTGCGCCGCCATCGGACACGATTCCAGGGTGCAAGCCCGTAAGCCCAAGTACAGGAGAGCGGGCGGAGATGCATTCGCCCTGCGGGGTTTGTCCATCCACGAACCGTGGCGTATCCGGCGATGCTAGGGACACGTACGGCGAAGTGACGTCGAGCCGTAGCGCGGCTTTCACGAAGCCCGACGACAAGTCCATGCGTTCCCCCGTGCTACCGCCATGGTGATGGCCCTACTGCTCCACACACGTGAACCGAACATGCGATCTAGTCATGCCCCGCACGCTCGTGCCACACCGCAGCAAGACCAATCGTTCTGCAAACCGTGCTTTCAAAGCCCAAACCGAGATCACTGCGGGCACCTCAGGTCAGTGCGTGACTACTCGATGCGGCGAGGCGGTGCAGTAATCGAGGCGCAACGCTCTGAGCTGCAGCGAAGCTCCGTACTTCCAACCTCGTCTGCACAGATCTCCCCTTCGACCACCACGACCAGTCGGTCTGTTCTCGTGGCGCCAAGTGTGGGACGCTTGTTCGCGTGACGTCAAGCGAACACTCTGCAAAGCGCCACTAGAGAGGGGCGCCACGCGACAGATCCACGCACAGACCGCAGATCGGGAGGGCACTTGTTCAACGTAGGACTAAGTTCGGACATGCCCACGCACGAGTGGAGGACACTTGCCGGCGGAATGGTCTTTCCGACCCGATCCCCAGGCCTCGACCTCGCCGTACTGCAGAACCAGACCAATCGGTCTTGTGTGTCACCCGCTCATGCCAGCGTCATCGCCGGCCAGGCCTTGGAGCCGTTGACGTCGTAGACAAACCGCATGCACTGCGGCCAGTTGCGACAGCACGCCAGCCCTGCACCCGAACGTGGAAGCTCACGCATGCACATTCATTCAAGTCCTTCCGAGCCCAATACCCCAAGGCGCGGCAGCGCTCCGGTCATCGACGCGCTCTACACGGCATACGAGACGTGTCCGTTCGACTGCGACACCTTCAATATTCTCGAACGACGGACCGCGGCTGAGCTGGCTGCTCAACAGTGCTGCCCGGAGTGCGGGATGGACCTAGAACGAGTCACATTGCGTGCTGTTCTCGTCCTAACATGAGCAGGAGTGCAGCGGGCACAAGTGGAAAATCCGCTAAAGCGTGCCGCTAGGTGCACTACTGCTACATTTCCGAGTTTGGCCCGGCCGCTGCAAGCAGCGCGGGTACCCCGAAGGTGAAATTTTATGACTAACCCTCAGAACCTGCCCAAGCCTAAGCAGCAGCGCGCGGTGGAAACACGGGAAGCGATCATTAGCGCAGCCGGCCTCCTCTTCGAAGAGAAGGGGTATGAGGGAACCGGAGTCAAAGAGCTGCTTAGGGCAGCCGGCAAGAGCAACTGGGTCTTCTACAATTACTTCCCGGACGGGAAGCTTGACGTAGCAAAAGCCATCATGCAGAACACGCTGACCATGGATGGCGTTCTGCCGACTGAGACTAAGCTACAAGTGGTAATCGACACGGGCATGGTTCTGGCATACAGAATCGTCAGGGAGCCCGCTCTTCGCGCTGCTTTGCGTCTTTCATTCCAAAAGAATGCGCCGTACGGTACGCCGTGGGAGGCGTGGATTGAGATCAACACCATCCAGTTGACAGAGGCCCAGGAGAACGGGGAGGTCCGATCTAACATCAAGCCAGCCGATCAGGCCTACCAAATTGCGGGCGCCTGGTCCGGGCTGGTGTTCATTTCGGAGGCGCTGGATAGTGATCTCAAAAACCTCGAGCAACGAGTCTCGGTGATGTATAGAAATCTCATGCTGGTGGTGGCTGAGCGAGAGACGCTCCTGGACCTGGACCTGTCCCTCGACCGTGGGTGCCGCCTCTACACCGCCTTCCTGGAGACGCAAGCCTCTGCAGCAGAGGAAGCCCAGGAGAACCAGACCCCCTGAAGCGCCTCCTCTCCTCACGGCATCGCCAGCCGATCCAGCCGAGCACACTGGCCATCTCGCCGAGCGCCCCCGCCAGGCCGAGGCCTTCACGCGACCTGCGCCAATGCGCGGACCTGCGCCTCGGACCTGTCATCCAACCGTCCAGCACGTGGATTCGAGGGGACCGCGGAGCTGTGTGAAGCCGTCCTGCCGGGAGGCCACACGGCTCGTGGCCCTGCAGAACGTGATCTAGCTAACGGCATACCTGGGACCTGCATACACCTGCAAACGCAAGGGTATGCACGGCTGGCAAATTGCGCGTGATCCCTGAAGGAGTGAAAGTGGAGTCCATTGAGGCTACACCTATTGCCGACAGACGTGCCATAGCATCACTCTTTTCCCGTCTTCGAACCAAAAAGGGCCAATCAAATCCCCTCCCTTACTACGCAGAGCTAAGAGCGATGGGTAGGGTGCTGCCCGCACCCTGGGGCGGCTATATCGTTACCTCTCACGACCTATGCCGCAGCATCTTGAGGGATAGGTCATGGGAGGTCCCCGACATTGAGTGGCGAAACAGGCAAACGAATACCGCGCGCTGGCATAGACCCGCATCCAGACAGATGGCCGACTCGCTACCGATGCTTAACGCCCCTGCTCACAGCCGAATACGCAGAGCACTGAGCAGTACTTTCGGACGCGCCACGCTCAATGCCTTACACCCTTCCGTGGCCACAGCGACCCAACGGCTTCTCGATCGATTCTACGAGGAACTTCGTCAGGGTCCGGCAGACTTCTGCTCACTGGTCGCCGAAGAACTTCCTGTTATCACTATCGGCGAGTGGATGCACATCCCTCCGAAGGACTACGATCTCCTCCGCTCGCTTACGCACGACCAAGTGCACATCCAGGAGCTTTTCCCCAGCTCAAGCCAACTCGCTCTGTCTGACCAAGCGACAGCTCAACTGCGAGATTACTTCGACGCCCTCATCCGGGAACGCCGGCGAAGCCCTGGCGATGACCCCATCAGCTCGTGGCTGGAAGCCTGGGACAGTGTTGAAGCAGACCAGGCAAGCGCCGACCAGATCGTGCATGCACTGGCAATCTTCATGGTTCTCGCGGCCTTGGAGACGACGTCTCATCTTCTCTCCACCGTCGTCTATCTGCTGCTGGAGGACGCCGACCGGTTCGCCTGGCTACGCAGCCACCCTGACTCTGTGCCCGGTGCTGTTGAGGAGGCGCTGCGGTACGACGCACCGATCCACATGATCAGCCGAGTCGCCTCGACAGATAGATGGCTTGGTGGCGAGTTCATCTCGCAGGGGCAGATGGTCCAGCTGATGATCGGCGCGTCCCATCACGACCCAGACCATTACCTAGACCCCCAGAAGTTCGACCCTCGCCGCGGTGCTCAGCATCTTGCGTTCGGCACTGGTGCCCACTACTGCCTCGGGAACGCCCTGGCCCGCATGGAGGCCTGCGTCCTCCTCGAAGGGCTGCTGCGGCTTCCTGGACGTCTGCGCATGAGCGCGCCTCCTCTATGGGAACCCCGGGTCGCCTTCCGGCGCATGGTGACCCTGCCGCTGGCCCTTACGTGATCCACCACACACTCCGGCAACGAACGAGGATCGCATGCTGAACGACTTCAAAACCCTCCGTGTGGAATCCAGCTCCGAAGGACGCGTTCTGCGGGTGCAACTGAACAGGCCGGACGAGGGCAACACGATCACCCGCCAGGTCCTCAACGAACTCCAAACAGTTCTCGACTGGCTGGAGGACGACCGGAGCGTACGCGTCCTGGTGCTCTCCGGGGCAGGCACTGACTTCTCAAAGGGTGGGGAACGCACCGAGTTTGCGCCCCTCCTTGATGAGGATCCTTCCGGCACCGCGCTGCGGGCCCTGGGTAACAAGGCCCAGCGTGTCTGCGAGAGCCTCTCGAAACTTCAGGTGGCTACCGTGGCACGCATACAAGGCGACGTCATCGGTGCAGGACTCGGGCTCGCAATCTTCTGCGACGTGCGCGTCGGAGCGGACAACTGCCGCTTCGTCATGCCGGAGACCGTGCTCGGTGTGCCGCCGGCCTGGGGCGGCGTCCTGCCCCGCCTTCAAGCAGAGGCAGGACAGGCATGGATCCGTCGCCTGCTGCTGACGGCGGAAAGTTTCGACGCCGTCACAGCCGAAAGGCTCGCGATTTTGCAGGAGGTTGTGCCTGCAGTCCACCTGGATGAAGCCGTGGAGAGGTGGGTCAAGCAGCTTGTTCGCAAAGACCCGACCACGATCAGGATCTTGAAGACGATGCTGAACGCCACTGCGAATACCTCGCAGCTTGCCCTTTCGTCCTACTACGACGCGGAACTGCTGACCTCGGCGGTGACCAGGCGGGCTTTCAGCCGCAGAGGTTGAGAGACAGCCGACGAGGCGCTGCAGTCTGGCGCCTCGTATTGGCCCGAGCGACGAAGCGGGACCGCATTCGTGCTGAAGTCGGTGGGCCTCTCCCGGACAGTCCTCGTCAGGCGCTTCAAACGGCCGCCACCCGTGCATGCAGGCACTCGTAGCTGCGCGGTTCGGGCTTCCTCGTCACGGCCGCTCGCCCGCGCATGCACGAGGGCGAGCGTTCGTGATCCGAGTGCACCGGCGCAGCGATCGGAGTCAGGAAAAACGCGGATTCCAGGCGCGGGTCACGTCGGAGAGCCACATGTCGGGAAGCTCACCTTGCAGCGTTCCAAGCAGGACCTGTGGAGCAGCCTCAAGCCGTTCAAACAGAACCATGCTGACGGGTTGCCCCACCAACTCATAGCGTCCTCGGGCAGACATCGCACTGTCAGGGCCGTACTCGCGATACACCTCGTCAAGCCGCTCGCTGCTCCTGCCGGCAAACTCCTTCAGACGCTGGGGGTAGTCCTTAAGCTCCGCCGTTGGCACCGTGGCCAGGACTTTTGCGAGCACATCCCAGCACAGGTCACTGTCGTACGCCGCGCAGCCGGTGACGGTGTCAAATGTCGTCACCGCGGCCTCAAGCGCCGCCGCTACCTCTGCTTCCAGGACCGTCTCAGCGGTGACCGCAGGCGGACCGGACGGTCGCGTTGCTGCGACGGATGCTTGGTGCACTGCCGCCTCAAGTTCGGCGACCTGGCAGCCAAGAACGATCGCCTCTTTGCGGGCAAAGACGTAGACGGCGTCCCGGCCGACGTCGCTGATACGGCACCAGCCCTGTCCTGCCACCCATGCCTGAAGTCCCGTGGGTGCACCGTTGGTCACGGCCCAGCGGTCGCTGAGACTGTCTGGATGGACCACCACCTCGGCGTACCCGCCGGCCGAGCCGAGGGGCAGCGGGATGCGGAACTCCGTGGCGAGCTTGAGCTGTTCCTCGGCGGAGGGTTCGCCGACGGGCCCGTACAGCGCACGCGCCCGGATCGCCACGGACGTCGGGTGACCGTCATCGGTCAGCTCCCACAGGCCGTCGAACCTGTTCCGCCATTTCAGGACGCGCGCCGGATCGGAGTCGTCGAACTGGTCGAGGTCCTCGCGGTACATCTCCGCGGTGACCTCCCGGGCCGTGTCGAGGTCGGTGTACGGTCTGCTACCCCTCCAGGTCGGGTTGTTGTCCCAGCTGGGCTCGAAGACATGGCCGACCTGGTGTGCCGGCGTCGCATCGCTCATCGCTGGTCCTCCGCCTCGTTCAGGATCCGGCGGTCGCCGGTGTATCGGTCGATCAGCGGCAGCGCGCCGCGGGTGTAGAGGATCGGCCAGCCGGGCTCGGGCTCGCCGGCCGTGCGGGCCGACGCGTGAGCGATTGCCTGGGCGAAGGCCTGGACGTACGCACCACGGGCGATCCGGCGTTTGCGCCCTGCGCGACCCATCGGGGTACGGGCGTCTGCAACGTGCCGGTCGATGATCGGCTGCAGCAGGAGGCGGCCGCGCTCCAGATGGGGCATGGCCGCCCGGGCGCCGGTCTGTTGGGTGTGGCCGTGCAGAGCGGGCGTCATGATCAGGTCGAAGGCCCGGAGGGTCTCCCGGGCCACGGCCTTCCACGCGGCACTCTCATCGCGCTTCTTCGTCCGGTGGCCTCTCACAGCGCTCGTCCGTCGGGGTCGTACAGCTCGCCGTCGGATCCGTGTCGCGGCTCGAACTCCGCCCGGTCGGCCTCCGCTTCGACGGCCTTGTGCCAGGTGAGGTACTCCTGCCGGACGTAGGCCCGGGCTCCGCCCAGGGCCTTCCACACGGGGCTGTCGGTGCTGAAGCCGCTGGGCGCGCGGTGTCCGCCGGGGCCGGCGTCGAACGCCAGGAGTTCCTTCGCGGCCGACTCTGCATACGTGTTGGCCTTGTCGACCGCGTCGTCGTTGAACGCCCGGCGGTACCAGTCGAGTTCGGTTCTGTGAGCCGCTCGGTCCAGCCATGCGGCCTTGCGCAGGAGCATCTCCCGGTGCTCCCAGCTCTCCACGCCCCCTCCGGCCCCGGTCAGGGTGGCTTGGGCGCGTTCCTTGATGTTTTCGGTCAGGACGAGCAGTGCGTACTCCTCGTCGAACAGCTCGGGGACGTCCTCGTAGGCCTCGGTGTAGTTGGGGCCCGGCTGGGTGGGCGTCGCGAATGCGTCCCAGGTGGTGGCGCAGCGGGTGCACGTCAGCGTGCCCACGTCCGTGGCGCCGCAGGGGTAGTCGATGAGGTTGGGGACGAGGTCGGTGCCCTGGCAGCGCGGGCAGCGGATGGACGGGGAATGGGGCATGGGATCCGTTTCTTCGTGGCGGTCGGCAAGTTGGTGGTAGGTGCTGTCTGCGCGGCTCTGTTGGACCGGTCAGCGACGGCGGGTGTTCGGTCAGGTGTGACGGCTGTCCTCGTGGCAGGGGCAGCGCGGTCCGGTGAGGGGGCCGTTGCCGGGGCGGCCGGAGCCGCCGCACGAGGCGCACCCGGTGTTCGCGCCGGGGTCGAGGGACCAGGTGTGTCCGCATGCGGCGCAGCGGGCGCAGTCGGCGAAGTCGTCGGTGCCGAGGATCGGGTGGGCGTACTCCTCGGCGCCGCGGGTCCCGCAGATCGGGCAGGTGATGACGACGGCGAGGGCGGTCAGGCACCCGGTGCAGGTGACCGACCGGATGGACTCGGCCTCCAACCGCTCGATCTCGGGGGCCGGGTAGCAGGCGCAGGCCGTGGTGAAGTGATCCTGGTCGCCGGCGTACCGGGCGGCGTGGACGGTGCCGTCCGGCTCGACCGCGCGGCGCTGGTGGGTCTCGTACGTGGCAGTCATGGTCACGTCGTGCTGCCCTTTCCGACGTGTCCGACCTGGACGTGGTGCGCGCCGTCGATGACGTGAACCGCGGTGAATCTCTCACCGCGCAGACGCGACGACGAGTCGGGGCCGGGAGTGAACATTCCCATCAGGTCTGCGCGCTGGCGGCGGGAGCAGCTGATGGACGGGTTGGTGAGCATCGGGTCCTTGTTTTCGGTGGGCGGGGAGCGGATGGGCAGCAGCCCGGCGATGCCGATTGGGCACGGACTGGTGACGGAGCGGCGGGACTCGGGCACGTGGCTGTGCGCGGAGCTCTACGTCGCAACGGATTCCGCGTTCTGGCTGGTCATGGGCTCCGTGAGTTCCACGATGACGAGCGATAGGCGTGCGAATCCGGTCGTGACGGGGGATCCCATCACGGGGTTGGGGCCCAGCAGATGTTCGTGGTTGTCATCCGGCAGGAGTCCTCCGTCGGAGACCAGGCCGTCGACGTACGCCTTGGCCGTTGGCGCCCAGTTGCCCGGGTCGCGCTTCCGAGTGATCGGCCGGGGGTGCAACACGTAGAAGATCGCCGCACGCTGGAGCTGGGGCAGGCGCTTGGCCACCGCCACGCTGGCGGCGTCCGCGCGAAGTTGCTTCCGGAGCCGGTGATAGGCCATGTGGTGGAGCCGCTGGTTGCTGGTCAGCAGTTCCTCGGAGTACGGCATGAGAAGTGTTTCGACGTAGCCGACTCCAGAGAGCCCGGCGAGCAACGGGGCAACCGCGGGCGGTTCGGGGAGGGAGGGCGGTCCCGGGTGCACGGGAGGCTTCTTCCGTGGCACCGCCGCGGCTGCCGGCTGGACGGCCTGGGTACCGCGGCGGCTCTCAATCAGCTCCTGGTACTGGGCAACGGTCATGCGGGCAACCATGTTCAGGCCTCCAGGGCAGCGGTGCCGGTGTCCGTCAGCCGCCAGCGCTGCCCGTGCTGACCGGTGTCCGCCTTGCTGGGCTGCTCGTCTTTCTGGACCCACCCCTTGGCCTGGAGCTTCGTGACGGCGGTGTCGACCTTCCGGCCGAGGTGCCCCCAGGTCACTCCGTGGCTGCGCTGGCTGGTGTCGCGGATCGTCGGCTGGCCACGCGTCGGCCGCAGGGTGAGCACGACGCCCGAGTCGATGAGCTTGAGCAGCCCTGCTTCAGCTGCTGTGGGTGGGGCGGGCTCATCGAGGGTGCGTACCTTGGCGACGAACTGCTGGCAGCGCGTGCAGGTGGGCGGGAGGTCTACGGCTCCGCCCAGCTGAAGGGGGTTGGCCCGCTCCGGCGTCTCGCACAACCCCATGCCCGCGTTGTGTCTTCGGCTACGGCCGGAGACGAGGTCAACCGCGGCCACGACGTGCCGCAGCGACCCGCTGACTCCGGTGTGGCGGGTGTTTTCCCGGACGGTGAGCGGAACCGGGGCTTTCACGGCGTGCTGGCGCCATACCTCTTTGGCCATGGTCAGTTCGACCGCGGCCGCCCGCTCGCGCCCGACGCGCCGCTCCTCCGCCGCCTGGCGCTCCTCGACGATCCGGGGCGGAAGGGGCGGCTCAAGGCTCTTCGTGTCCGCGACGATCAGCATCCATCCGTCCACAGTGGAGACGTGCCGGATGCCGGGGAAGCGGCGGCCCAGGACTGCTGTGCACCAGTCGCCGCCCCGGCGTGCGGCGACCTCCTCCATGCGGCCGATGGTCTCCGAGCCGATAGGCCCACGGCTGCTGCGCCGTGCCTGCTCACGTACCTCCTCGAACTCGAGGTACGCAGGCTCTGCGTCGAGCTCGGGCAGCAGGCCGGTGACGACGCGCCGTCGCATCAGCCCTCCCTTCCGGGTGCAGCGTCCGCAGCGCCGACGAAGTAGACCTCGGCGAACCCTTCCCGGCGCAGACGCGCGGCTGATCGAGGCGTCTGGCGGTGCTGCCAAACGACACGGTCGTCGGGCACACGCGTGTTCGCGGGGCGCAGCGCATTGCGCGAGAGGCAGGTTTCCAGGGGCGTGAGGAAGACGACGGCTACCGCACGCCGGCCGTGGGACAGGGCGGGCTTGAGCACGGAGGCCCGCACACGCTCCTCCACGTTGGTGGAGTCGATGCCCGTGGTCAGCCCGAGTTCCATTCGCGTACGCAGGATGAGGTTCTGCATCCGCACGGCCTGGGGGGTCACGCGCTGGTTGCCCGCGTCGTCAGCCAGAAGCAGTCTGAGTTCGTCGAGGCAGACGACCGCGCTCTTCGGCATCGCCGAAAAGAGCGTGGACTTGCCGGAACCGGCTGCTCCAACACCGCAGACGAGTGTTCCAGCGGCGAAGGAGGCAAGGTCGGGGGTCACCGCTTCACCGCCATCCGGATCGCGGCGACAGCGGCCGCGATAGTGGTTACGGCCAGGAACAGGGTGACGGGGCTGAAGCCTCCGAACACGGTTGGTCTCCCAATGGATTGAGGATGTCGTGAACGTCTGGGCGCGAGCGTTCAGCGCGGCGAAGGTGTGGTGTGGCGCTGCCGCAGAAGCCGGGCGGAGTCAGTCCGTGGGCACGGCGCCGCGGCGGTTGCGGGCATCGACGTCGAGGTCGTGGCGGCCACGCACGCCGCGGAGAGTGACGGTGCCGTTGTAGGTGCGCGCTTCGATACGGCCCTTGGCCGTGCGGGCGACGGTGAGAGCGATGCTGCCGTTGTGGCTGATGATCCTGGCGTTGGTGCCGCTGTAGGTCGTGATGGTCGTCGGGCCGTTGTGCGTCTCGATGTCGGCCGACTCCTGGACGGCGGAGATGGTGAGGGGGCCGTTGTGGCCACGGATCTTGACATAGCCGATGACACCGGCGGTCAGGCTGCCGTTGTGGGTGGTCAGGTAGAGCTCGGCGAGCGCACCGTGGACGATCAGGTCCGCGTTGCGGGTCGTCATGGTGACGACCGAGCCCAAGGGGAGGGTCACCTCGACTTCGATCCGGCGGTCTCCGGCCTCCCGCGTGTTCATGCGGCCGGCGTTCGTGACGTGGTCGCCGACGTGGAAATCCCCAGCGACGGTCACACGGTCGCCGAAGTAGTCCGAGCTGCCCTGCGCGGAGCGGAAGGTCGCGCCGTGGTTGATGAGAGGTTCCGGCTCCGGGACGACGACGGTGACGCGGTTGCCGACCAGGCGGACGGTGGCGTTGCGGGCGGCGTCAGCCCAGCGGCCGGTGCTTTCCGTGCTGCACACCGTGGCGCGCGCGACGGTCGCGGAGGGGTCGACGGTCACGGTCACGCGGCCGTTGGGGCAGGTGATGTCTGCGAGGAAGGGCGTGTGGCGCTGGTCGTCCTCGGCGTTAGTGCTGTCCGTGGCAGCGGAGGGGTGACTCGATGCGAACGAGCGAAGGTCGGCGATCTTGCGGAGCATCTCCGCGGCCCACGGCTCGTTGTGGGCGATCTGCTGGAGCGCGTGAGTGAACTCCTGCTGTGCCTCGACGTGGTCCTTCGTGGCCTTGATGGCCAGGTAGAGGTTGGCGGCCATCGACGCGGTGTGCTCGGACACCCCGAGGAGGCTGACGTACTGGCGGCTGAGCTCGGTGGCGGTGTTCACGTGTCTCCCTCGTTCCGATGCGACTCTTAAGACTCTACATTCCGATATCGAGCACCGCAAGTCTTAAGAGTCGATTGGTGGATACTGGTCGGCTTGGACCGCCCGCTCGGCCGCACTCTTCATGATCTTGATGCCGTCGGGGTGCGCGTGTACCGCAGCAAGGATGCTGTCCGTCCACCACCTCAGCCCGCGGTAGTCGCGCCGCGCCCTATCCCTTGCCCGCCGCGCGGCGGCCAGCTCTTCCGCGAGCACCGGACAGTCGCATCGCTCGATGTCGGGGTCGTGCATGCGGGACATGCAGCCCGGAACGAGCCAGCGCGCGCCGCCCTCCTCCTCAACCCAGTAGCAGACCGGCGGGATCGCCGGCTGCCGTCCGTCGGGCGAGTTCATCATCGGGGTCCTTTCCGTGCCGACCGTTCTCCGCCCCGTCCCGCGGCATCGCCGGAGGGCGGGACAGACAGCAGTCAGTGCGAGAGGAGGAGGGAACGGCCCTCCGGGCTGGAGGTCGCGTGGGGTACGGGCTGCGCCGCAGCCGGCCCGGCGTCCGAGACGGCGTACAGGACGAGGGCGGTGGCGGCGATCGTCGCGATTCCAGCGGTGACCAGACGCCAGGAGGGCGTTCCGGTCCACGCGAGCAGGACGGTGGCCGCGGCCACGGCCAGGAGGGCGACACCAAGGCCGGAGGCGCCGAACGTGTCCTCGACGGTGATCAGGATCGCGCGCGCCGGCGCGATCACGATCGCCAGGAAGGCGGCGAAGAGGGCGAGTTGGGCGGTGCGCAGGACGAAGCCGGACGCGGCTAGCGCGCCGAGGGCGCGGCAGAGGAGGCACATGAGGGGGTCCTTGGGTTGGAGCTGTGGCGCCGCGTCAGGCGGACGGTCACAGCAGGGCTTTGGTCCAGCTGGCCGTGAGGGCGAGGGCCAGGCCGGCGAGCGTGAAGGCGATCGAGGCGTTGATGCGCCGGTACTTGGTGCGCAGCAGGCGGGAGAGGGCGCCGACGTCCTCGGCACGCTGGTCGTCGGCGAGGCAGTCGCGGATCTGGCCGGCGTGCAGGAGGGCCCAGAAGGGCCATGCCGTATGGCCGGAGGGGCGCGTCCGCGCCCAGATGGCCAGCAGCACGAAATTGATCGCCGCCAGCAGTCCGCAGGCGCTCAGCGCCTGGAGGGCGAGCACCAGACGCCCCTTGCCTCCGGTGGGCGTTCCACCGATGAGGAGGACTGCGCCGTTGAAGGCGAGCAGGAGGTTCGCTTTGCCGTCGCAGCGGCTCAGCTGACCTTCAAGGCTGGTGATGGTGGCGTCCAATCGCTGGTCCAGGCGCGTGGTGCGGTCCTTCGCGACCCGGGCCCTGCGGGCGGACAGCCTGGGGCGCCGGATGCGTAAGGGGCGACGTGGTGGGGTGGGTCGGGTGCGCAATGTGCTCTCCTGCCTGACGCTACGACGGCGGGGCTGTGGACAGATTTGCGAGGCGGGACCGGCCTGTTGAGGCCGGTCCCGCGTGCTGGAACTCGTCGGTGGGCGGCGCCGGCGCTCAGGTGCTCGGGTGGCTGCGGGCTTCGGTGGAGGCCGTGGCCGGCGGCAGGTGCACCGTGAAGTGGGGCTGGTAGACGGCGACGGTGCCAGCACCGTGGGGCGTGGAGGTGCGGCGCCCGTGGAGGCCGCGGAGGGCGAGGGTGGAGGCCAGGCACCAGGCCAGCGCGGCGGCGCCGGCCGCGACCAGGCGCCCGCTGTCCGGGGTCGCCGACCAGATCATCGCGACGGTCACAGCACCCCACCCGACCCAGGTCAGGCGCAGTGCGTTGTTGCGGGTGAGGAATCCTCCGGCGAGCGCGATCAGGCCGGTTGCCCGCCACATCGCGTACGCGACCGGCTCGGTCAGGGGCAGGGACTCACTGGATGCGGCCAGGTAGGAGTGGACCGGGTCGGTGAGGGTGGCGTGGATGGCGGTGCCGACGTGGCCGGGGCCGTCGACGGCCGGGACGGCGTCGTGCATCTGCTGCGCCACGGTGAAAACGGCAGTCCCGGCCCCGGACACCAGCAGGACGAAGGCCGCGGTCGCGGTCGCGGCGAGGACGGTCTTGATCCAGTCGGCCATGCCGTGCCATCCCGCTTCCGGTGCGGCACGCAGGTCCTCCCACCGTCGATGCAGGGCGCCGCCGGTGGACCATGCTGCGGTCCACGACTGGTGTAACGCTGCTCGGCGGCTTTCGCGGGTCCCGGACGTCGGGGTCTTCTGCAGTTCGAGCTCTCGGGTCGGCACGGGTGTTGTCCCATCGGTTCGAGTGGTGGTGGTTCGGGCCCGGATGGCCTGTCCCGCCCCCGAGGTCCCGCAGTGCGGGTCCGGGTGCGAGGCAGGTCACCCGGGCCTCAGCCCTTGAAGCGGTTCCGCTTGAAGACCGCCTTGCGGATGTTGATCACCGAGCCGCCGGTGGTCTTGCCGCTGCCGCGCCCGAGCACGACCAGTCCGAGGGCGACGGCCAGGGCGGCGAGCCACATGACGAACTGGCCGGCGGCGGTGAGGATGTCGACGACGACGGCCAGGCCGGGTGCGGCTGCGCCGATTCCGTACCCGGCGAGGGCGATTCCGCCGCCGGTCGACAGGGCGATCGCGCTGTACTTCCACACGAAGGCCGGCACGACCGGTGCCGGCGCCCTCTGCGGCATGGCGGTGGAGGCGGGCAGTGCGAGGTACTGCGGTGCCGCCGTGAGCTGGCCGCGCTGGCACCGCAGGCGCGCTTCCTCCAGCACCGTCAGGTCGCGGACCCGTGCCAGGTACGTCTCGTCCGACAGGAGACGCTGGACGTCCGGAGTCAGCTGTGGGTACGGAACTGGCATCCGGGACGCCGGATGCGGTCCCTGGGGGGCGGCGAACACCCGCAGGATGCGCTCCAGTTCCTCGTACGGCAGTGCGTCGAGGTCGCTGTGAGCCCTTGTCGGAGCCTCGGCGACGGCCGGCTGCTGCTGGTCGGGGGGCAGGTGGTGGATCTCCACAGGGCTCCTTGCGAGGTGCAGGCAAATGAAAGACCCGACCGGCCGAAGTGGCCGGACGGGTCGGGAGGGATGGTCGCCGGGGAGGCGACTGGGGGTTATCCGAGGCTGAGAAAGGTGAGGAATGCGGTGAGCAGACAGAGGAGTGCCTTCACCCACCACGGACCGACCTCGAGCGCGCCCCACGCGCTGAGGAGTGCGGCAGCGCGCAGGCCCCATCGGGCGAGGAACCCGAGGGGCTGGAGCTGCTGCAGTTCGACGATGCGATTCGTGCGCCGGTCCATCTCGAGCTGGAGGTGGGCCCGGGTCACCGAATCGGACTCCGAGGTGTTGGCGAACGTTGCGCTGTAGGTGTGCCGTTCGCCCTCCAGCCGGGCGATCTCTTCCTCCGGTGTCTCCACCTTCGCATCACTCCCCTGCCGCTCCCGAGGCGGCGACGGCCAGCCCCATGGACTCCAAATCGGCCTGTCCGACGCCGAGTTCGCCAGAGAGCCTACTGAGCTCATCCGGCCAGTCTGCGGGCGCTACCAGCACGTTGCGGGCCACGGTGCCCTCGCTCGGGCCGACCACGCCGAGCTTGTGCAGGACCTCCATCAGCGCGCTGGATTCGGCGAGGGTGGTCCTCAGCTTGCGCTGGAGCATGGACGTCGAGCCGAACTGAGTGGACACCACGAGCTCGGCCGCGGTGAGCACGAGCGGTCCGTCCAACCCGGCGGGCAGTTCCGAGACGTTCTCCCCGGCGCCGCTCTCCCCCGCGCCCTGAGGTGCCGCGGGGGACGTGCGGGCGATGTAGCGGGTGTACTGGCGGCCGCTGCTGTCCGCGAGAGCCTTGCCCTCCTCAGCCCACTTGGTCAGCCATCCGCCGACGGTCCGGGACGCGGGGACGTTCGCTCCGTCGCCGAGCATCTTGTCCATCATCTCGGTCAGCACGTCGTGCAGTTGCTTGGGCTCGTAGCCGTCGGAGCCGGCAGCGACGAGAAGTTCCCAGCCCAGTTCCCGGGGGTTGATCCGGGGTGCGGGAGTCGGAACGGCCGTCGCGGCGGCCGCGGCCGGCGTCGGCTGGACCGGAGCGGCGGCCTGATGCGTTCCGCCGGCCGTCCCGTTGATGTTCGCCTCGACGGCGGCGAACAGCTCGGCGCTTCCGCCGCCGAACGCCTCGTAGCCCGACGGCATCCCCGCAGCCGAGCCGGCAGCGGCGGGGGCGCCCGTGGTGGCCGGCACGGGAAGGTCGGCGAGCAGAGCGGCCGCCGCCTCAACGATCTCTCCGGCCTCGTCGATGGCCCGCTGTGCCGCCTCGGTGAGCTGCTGCCCCTTGTACAGAACGGGAAGCGTGCGTGCCCAGCGGCCCGGGTAAGCCGCGCCGGCGGGGACGTCCAGGGTGATCGCGTCGAGCGTCGGGCGCCGGCCCGCGGTCGCCGCGCACACCTTGTCGGTGAGTTCGTCGTGGATGTGCCAGCCCTTGAACGGCGACGGCTTCTTCGGGCCGAGGCGGGTGTGCATGTTCCAGCCCGACCCGGCGACCGGGGCGTCCTTGGGGTCGATCTTGATGTAGCCGGGGAAGAGGTAGGCCAGTTCCTCCGGGTCGCTGACGGTCATGCCGATGCGCCACTTGGCCTGGAGCTTCATGGCGGCCGTGATGACGTCCTGCGTGGCGCGCAGCCCGCAGATCAAGGTACGGACGCGCATGGCGCGGCCTTCGTTGACGATGCGGTCGAGGTTCTCCTTGACGTCCTGCGGGAGGGAGGCGGTCTCGTCGACGAGGATGACGACGGCGGGGATCTCGTGGCTGACGGGGAGCTTGTTGTCGGTCTTCTTCTCCCGCATCAGCTGCTGGTAGCCGGCCTTGCGGGCGGCGATGCCCTCGATGGCCAGGGTGGTCATCAGGCGGGCTTCGTCGTCGTCCTTGGCGATCCAGTCGACGATCGGGGCGACCGCGGTGCCCTCGGTGGCCCAGGGGGTGAGCCACGGGAGGGCGACACCGCCGCCGGTGGTGTCGATCGCCCAGATCAGGACATCGGGCATCCGGGCGAGCTGGGCGGTGACGACGCGCAGCTGGTTCGTCTTGCCGGCGTCCGTCTCCCCGATCAGCACCCCGCAGTCGTTGCACAGCGCGCCGAGGGCGTACTGGCCGTTGCGGTGCAGGCCGATCGGGAACCGCTCGGTGATGGTGAGTTCGCTGAAGTCCTCCGGGTACGGGATGTCCTTGGACATGACGTCCTCGAGGGTGACCTCGACGAGGATCGTCCCGCGGTTGGCGCCGGGGTAGATGTCGACACCACAACCGTCGGGCAGGCGCATGTCGGAGGCCAGTTTCGGCCCGTATCCGTTGAGGTCGTCGACGGTGGTCCCACCGGCGGGCAGATTGATCTCGACGGTGTAGCCGACCTTGGCGGGCCACCAGCTGATGTCGACGCCCTCGCAGCCCTCGATCCGGGCGACCCGGTTGAGGCGGTCCTCCCACGCGCGGAGAATGCCCACCGATTCACGGCGCAGCTTCAGGAGCGTCTTGCGCTCCTTTCGGGTGGGCTCGCTGCGGCTCGCGCCGGCGTTCAGCGCGAGGCCGATCGCGCCCAGGCCGGCGCCGAAGGCCCAGCCGGTCGTGCCGAGCGGCGCGGACGCCAGCGCCCAGGAGGACCACATCGTCGCGGTGAACCATGAGGCGGCCCGGGTGACGAGGGTGGTGGTGGTCGTTCCCTGACGCGCGTCGTACGCGACGCCGGCGAGGGCGGCGCCGGACAGGCTGATGGCGGACGCGTACCAGGGCAGGCCTGTGAGCGGAGCGAGCATGACCATCGACGCCGCGGTCTCGGTGGCGTAGCCGAGGATCGCGGGGTGTCCGCCGCTGGGCACGGACCAGTCCCAGTGACGTATCGACATGAAGTTCTCCATCCAGTTCCGCGCGGGGCAGGGGCTGCGGGGCGCGTAGGTGACGAGCACGCGGTGGAGGCGCCCCCAGGTCCTGGGGGCGCCTCCACGGGTGCGGGGGTGCGCGGGTTGCTCAGCGCGGGGCGTTCCACATGCCCTCGGCGGCCGGGCCCTTGCGCGGGTTGACGTTGTGGCTGATCTCCTGGCTGTGATCAGCCAGGAACAGCTTTCCGGCCAACTCCGCGTGCTGGGCCGCCGTCTGCAGGCGCATCGTGACGCGGCCGATGTCGTCGGTGACCCGGTCATCGACCGCGTAGAAGGCGATGGTGCGCTTCCACAGAGCATCGACCGCGTCGGCGAGGAACTTCAGGCCGTAGCCCATGCCCTCGATCTCACTGCCCCGCTGCATCATGTGCACCGGCTGGTAGGAGCGGTACAGGACAGCGGTGAGCACGCAGCCGGCCTCGATCCGGCCGGGCTGGAACATGGCGGTCTCCGCGCCTTCGCCGCCCGTCGGGGTGACGTTCCACATCCACTCGTTCGTGCGGGGGTTGAGGATCCGCTGGATGTCGAAGCGGTGGAGCGTCTGGAAGAGGGTGACCATTGTGTCCGCGGTCGTGGCGGCGAGCAGCGCTTCCTGGTAGGCCTCCAGGAGCTTGTGGACGACGCGCTTGGACAGGGGCAGGGTCTGATCGCCGGTGATGGCGGTGCTCTGGATGGTTGCCGCGACCGCGCGGATGCCGTTGGGCAGTCCGGCGTACTCGGCGGCGACGTGCATCATGCTGGTCGGCTTGAAGCCGAGGTAGCCGTCGGCGGCCGCCTTCATCGACAGGGCGAACTTGCTGTTCTGGCCGTCGAGCACGGTGGCGCCGGAGGCGATGGAAGTTCCGCTCACGAGCTCGGAGTCCTTTCGGGGGTCGTTTACGTTCAGGTTCAGGGCGTCCGCCTGGGCGTCGTTGTCGTGACGAGCGCGGGAGCGGCGGAAGAAGAAGCGCCAGATGCGGCCGGCGATCCGGACCGGGAAGGCGAACCCGCCCAGCGGGTCGCGGTGGTTGGTCAGGCGGCGCAGGACTCCCCAGAGGATTCCGATTGGCAGCGTGGCCAGGCCTCCGAGGGCGGCGAGGGTGCCCGCGCCGGCGCAGCGGGCCCAGTGGGCGATCTTGCGGGCCAGACGCCGGCGCAGCAGGTAGAGCCGGCCGCCGGGCTGGTTGGCGGGGGTTCCGTTGCCCTGTCCGGTGCGGGCGAGTCGCCGGCGCAGCTGTGTGGCGGCACCACGCAGGCGCTGCAACCCCCGGCGGCCGCGTCCCGGCGCCCTCGGCGTCGGGGTCGGGGTGCCACCACCGGCACTGCCGCCGCCGGAGGTCCCCGAGCCGGAGTTCCCGGAGCCTGAGCCCGGGGTACCGCCTCCGGCATTCCGGCGGCGGGCCCTGTTCGCCCAGCCCCGGAGGGTCTGCCATGCGCGTCCCGACCGAGATCCTGCCGGGCCGTTCGAGGCACCGGGGCCGGCACCGCCGGACGCGCCGCCGGAGCCTCGTCGGGAACCGGACCCGGCGCCGGAAGTACCGCGGCCCGGGCCCCGGTTGGCGGACCCGGTGCCTCCGGGCGCGGACGGCTTGCCGTCCTTTCGGCGCCGTCCCGCTCCTCCCCCGCTGGCGGAGGACGGGCGACCGTTGAGGGAGGGGCCGCCCCCTGCACCGTTCCGGTTACCACGGCGGCCTCGCCCTCCGCGGCCGGTCGGGCCGCGGCCTCCACCGCGGCTGCCACCAAGGCCTCGGCCACCGGTGCGCCGGGTGTCGCCGCCCGCCGACCGGTTCGCCCCGCCGGCAGACGCCCGGCGTGCGGCGGATGCCGCGGTCCGTCGGCGACCGACCAGGCAGGCGGCGGCGACGGCGGTCCCGGCAAGGCCTGCAATAGCAAGCCCGGGCATGCCGACCGCCGTGTACAGGGCGCCCACCCCGATTCCGGTTACGTTCACGCCGTGGATGAGCAGCGGCACCGCGCGCGGGCGTCCACGGCGCTCAGAGCGGGGCTCGGAGGCCGGTTCAGCAGCCTCGTCCTGGGCCGTGTGGACGACGTATTCACCGCGCTCGGTGTCCGCGCTGTCGTTGGTGATGGGGATGGTTTCACGTTCAGCGGTGTCAGTGTCCGCCACGACGAGAATCCTCACTTTCAGTAGCGGAGAGGAGAGGCGAGGAGAAGCGAGGAGGCAGGCGCGCCCCCGGAAAACCCCCTCGTAGGGGCCTTCTGGGGGGTGTGAGCGGGGGTCTTCCGCTCACCTCACCTCGCCTCTCCTCGCCTCGCCGCTACTTTCCGTAGCAGGGGTCAGGGGCTGTTTTGGGTGTGCTCGAGAGGGTCGGCGGCGGTGTGGGACGCTCCGGCCGGGGCCTTGGGAGGCGAGCGCGGTCAGTCCGGGGACGGCCGGTCGGAGCAGCCCCGGGCGGGACGGCTCCGACCGGCTCGGATCAGGGCCTTCTGCACGGCAGCAAGGCCATTCCGCTTACGCGAGAGCGGGCAGGAGCTCCCTGGCCTGGGGGTCGCCGAGGATCCTCCGTGCCCGCTGGATCCGGTCCTGGGCCGTGCCGGTGGACACGTCGAGCTCGGTCTTCACCACCTCGACCTTGACCTCGTCCTCGCCACGGGCTCGGATCATCGACGCGACCCGCAAGGCCTGCCATTCAGGCACCGACAGCTTGGCGTAGGACAGAGCTTCAGACGCTCGGGCTTCGTATTCAGCGGCTCGGATTTTGCGTTCAGCCGCTTCCTCGGACGCCTTCGCCGTGCGGAGTTCCGACGCGGCGATCTCCTCCAGGGCGTGCTGGGCTTTGAGATCGGCGTTCAGCTGCTCGGCGTGTCGCTCAGCTGCTCGGGCGGCGCGTTCAGCACCTTCCTCTTCCGCTTTCAGGCGGGCGGTTTCGTGCTCGGCCGCCTGGCGCTCCTGCTCGGCGGTCGCCTCCTTGAGGTCGGCCGCCTCCTTCGCCGCGCGGAGCCGGTTTTCAACCTCGGCCCTGCGCTCCTCCTCACGAGCCGCGTTGAGCAGGCGCTGGTGCTCCACGGCCCACGCGGCCTGGTCCTTCTCCGTCTCGATCCGGGCCACGGCCTGGCGCCGCTCGGCCTCCTGGACCAACTCGGCCGTACGTGCGCGGGAGCGCTCCTGAACGAGGTCGATCTCGGCCTGACGCTCGACCTCGGCCAGCTGAAAGGCCGCCTCGGCCTTCTGAATCTCGGCGCGGGCCTCACGCTCGGCGGTGGCCTTCGCGATCTTCAGTTCGCCCTCCGCCTGGATCCGGCGGACCTCCGCCTGAATCTTCGCGTGGAGCGTCTGAACGTCAGCCTCGACCTTCTGAATCTCCGCCTCGGCCCGCTGAAAGGCCGCCGCGCCCAGACGCTGCTGCTCGCGCACTTCCTCCATGAGCGGCACGGCCAGGGCCTCATCGACTGAAAGCCCCACCTTGGCCAGCTGAAAAGGAGCGAGCTCCTCCTGAGTGGCCTTCCCACGCCACCACCGGGTCTGGTACTTCGAGGCGAGCCGCTGCGAGTAGACCATCCACTCCTGGTGGTGCGCGCGGGCCTGCTCGAAGTCGGTGACCTCGTCCCGCCGCATGAGCTTCCAGATCCGGAAGCTGGTGACCGGATTGACCAGCCACCGCGTGAGCCGGATCTTGCCCATGCGGCGTACGCCGTCGGCCTCGCCGATGTGCGCCGCGTACAGGTGGGCGGCGATCTCGGAGAACACGACCCACAACGCCGCCAGGGCAGCGTGCCCGATCTGGGCCGGGACGGTGTTGGCCGCCTCCCAGTTGAGGTAGATCGTGACGATGGTGCCGGCGCGCGGCACCCACTTGACCCACCACAGCTGTCGGCGCACCCGGATCAGCAGCAGGTTGACGATGCCGAAGGCGAGGATCGAGGAGTCGATGCCCACCGGGAGCATCCAGGGGTCCGTCCACTCCCAGCCGCCCTTGGACGCCGGCAGCGCGGCCTTGTTGTAGAGGGCCCCGAAGCTGGAGTAGAGGCCGATGGTGGCGACGCCGGTGCCGAGGAGGATGCCGAAGAACGCCAGAGCGATCTCCCACTTGGCGTACGTCTGCACCGGCTGCTGCGCCGGTGTGACTGCTGCCGGCGGCTGCTCGGGGACGTCGTGCTCGGCCGCGTGCTGGGCGGTCGAGGCTGGTGCGGCGGTGTGGGACGGCTGCGCGACGACCTCCGGCTCGAGGGTCTCGACGGGGGTACTCATGTGCGGGTCTCCGGGACGTCGTCGGGCAGGGGAGGTCGGTAGGGGTCGAGAGCGAAGCCCACGCACATCCGGACGGCGCCGAAGACGGCGAGGCCGACGGCCAGATGCGTGAAGGTTTCTCCAAGACCGTTTTCGAAGAGGTCGAACAGGGCGAGTGCCGCCGCGGCGAGCGCGATGAGCGTGGCGATAAGCGGTGCGAGCGAACCGCGCGGGGGGTAGGTCTCGGGCGTCGACTTGCTCAGGTCGGGAGAGGCGGCGGCGCTACTCACTGGGCGCCTCCGCTGATACGGTTGAGCATGCGATTCGCTCCTTCGCAGCGGTCGCGTACAAGAACAAGAAGAGGCCCCCGGCATGGGGCCTCTTTCTTTTGTGTGGGCGCCGTCAGCGGCGCGGACGAGCGGTCGGACAGGCCGTCTGCCTATCCGTCGCGGTGCTCCCGCAGGTAGCCGGCGAGCAGAATCTGGGCGGTGGCCCGGCTGGCCAGCGCGTTCTCTGCATCCCAGGACCCCTTGTGCTGCGGGAGGTGCACGGTGAGCAGGTGGTAGGCATCGGCGACCAGGTCGTCGGGCTTCGCGTCGATGTGGCGCAGGGGCGACGTCAGCCGGGCGAGGCCGGCGAGGAGCTTCATCCGGGTGTTCCTCCGGGGTTGATGGACTGAGGAGAAGGAGAGATGCCGTCAGGCGGTGGCCAGCCGGGCCCGGTTGCGGGCGGCACGGCGCTTCATCGCACGGCGCTCGTCCTCGCTGAGCCCACCCCAGACACCCGAGTCCTGCCCGGTGTTGAGGGCCCACTGCAGGCACTCCTCCCGCACGGGGCAGCGGCCGTTGCAGACGGCCTTGGCCTCTTCGATCTGGAGGAGTGCCGGGCCCATGGTGCCGATGGGGAAGAAGAGCTCAGGGTCCTCGTCCTTGCACGCGGCCTGGAACCGGAAATCGTTCAAGGGAAGTGCCTCTCGTTCGTTGGTGAAGTCAGTTCAGGGAGGCCCCGGTTGGTTCTCCCACGGTGCTGGGCAAGGGGCGGGGGTCAGTGATCCCTACCGTTGGCTGCGGTTGACCTGCTCCCTCCCGCCCCTTGCAGAAGCGGACAGGACTACGGGAGGGGGATGGTGCAGAGGACCCGCTTGCTGAAGGGCGTGGGCTCGACGGCGATGTCCATGCCGAGGAGTTCGAGCATGGCCAGGCCCCGGCCCGAGTCAACTTCCGCGTTGTCCGGGGGAACGTCGGACGGCGACGGCAGCCGTGAGGGCTCGGGGTCGGTGATAGCGACGACGACGCCCTCGTTGCCCACGTGGACGTCCGCGATGACCGGGACGCCCTCGCCGCAGGCACGCACGGCGTTGCCGACGAGCTCGGAGGCAGCCAGTACGGCGATCTCGGCGACGCCAGGGTTGATGCCGGCGGACGTGAGGAACGCGCCGATACGGGCCCGCAGTTCACTCAGGGTGGCCTGGCTGGGGATCAAGTGGCCGAGCAGCACGCCGTCGTGCTCTCGCAGGTACATCGCGGCGAGCCGATCCGGATCGGCAGGGCTCTCGTGGACCATGGTTCCGGCTCCGCAGGAGGCCTCGCCCGTCACCGGCATCCTCCGCTCTTGCCGGCCTGCACACGGCGCAGTGCCTCTTCGATGGTCGGG
Organism: Streptomyces sp. NPDC002817; assembly: GCF_053592055.1. NCBI lineage: Bacteria > Bacillati > Actinomycetota > Actinomycetes > Kitasatosporales > Streptomycetaceae > Streptomyces > Streptomyces sp. NPDC002817. Next base: position 139,819 of record NZ_JBSFUY010000014.1, on the reverse strand, counting down.
TCGCGCGGCTGGTCCTCGCCCTGTGCGGCGGTGATCTGCGCGGATGCCATGATGGGGGTCACGGTCGTGGTCCTCTCTCACGATGGATGTACGACCGACAGCGGCCCCGGGAGGCACCCCGGGGCCGTCGCCGTTTTCGGCCTGGATGGGTCTGACGGTCTGTCTGTGTCACGAGTGGCCGCGGCCGTCGGCGCTCGTCGCGGTGACGGGCGTCGGCGGCCGCGGTTACTGGTAACCGAGTGGCTGCGCGTTTCCAGCGCGCGTTGATCTCAGTGGATGCGGACCGCTCGCGCCCGGGGAGATCAGTCCCAGGCGGTCTTCGCAGCGAATGTCTGCCGCACCTTCTCTGAAGCCGGTTGCGCGATACGTCGTGGGCTTGCGCCCCTTCTCGGCCGGCTGGTCTCCACTCGCCTCGGCCGGTGTGGTCACGGCCTTCGTCAGCGGTGGATCGCTCTGTGGAGTTGTTGTGCGGGACCGGCCATTTCCGGAGTTGCTTCACATCGAGGCGGTTCCGGTGGGCGGTGCATCGAGGGCCTGGGCGAGGTGCCCGGTGGTGCGTGCGGCCCAGGAGGCGAGGGGCTTCTGGCCGGTCCCTGGCCGTCACGTCCGGGTCCGGACGGAGTCCGGCGCGGTCGTGAGGACTAGGGAGAGCCAGGGCGTCGTCGGCGGGGCAGCCCGTCGGCGACAGACCCAGTGAATCAAATCAAGCTATATAGATCAAGAGGCAAACTAGCTTGCATTGCCTTCGGGCTGGCTAGACTGCCCCTAAAAGGCGGGGACGCCGGGCTCGGGCTGCGGCCCCCGTACGATCAGGTCGCCAAGGAGAAGCCAGGGGAGACAGATGACTGAGGCGCCGGGCGGCCTGCCCAAGTACCTGACCGTTGCGACCAACCTCGCTCGGTTGATCGAGGCAGGGCACTACCCCGCCGGCGCGCGGCTCCCTGCTGAACCGGACCTCGCCAAGGAGCTCGACGTCTCGATCGTGACCCTCCGCAAGGGCCTCGACGTCCTGAAGGCGAACGGCATGATCGACAGCCGGAAAGGCTCCGGCAACTACGTACGCGGGCAGAAGCCGATCAGACGCGTCGCGACCCGACGGCAATCCCTCGGGGCGCAGCCGGAGCGGCCGACCGTCCTTGAGTCCGACGACACACAGGTCCTGGACACCGACACCCTGACCTTCACGCTGGACGCCAGCGTGCCGCCGGGTATCGCTCGGGTGCTGGGGCTCGACGAAGGCGGCCGATCGTTTCTTCGCACCGTCCGCTACCTGTCGGCCGGCCGGCCGGTGAAACTCGTTCGGACCTACGTTCCGCGCGAACTGGTCGAGGAGTCGCCGCTCGTGCACGCCGAGAGCGCGCACGAGAGCATCCACGTTGCGCTGTCCGCGGTTGGGCACGCGCCGGTTGACGGCCATGAGGAGGTCAGCAGCCGGATGCCGAACACCGAAGAGGCCGCGCAGCTGTCCATCCTCCCGACTCGCGCCGTGCTCGCCGCATACCGCACCCTCTACGACGCGGCAGGACAGGTGGTCGTGGTCGAGGAGACGGTCATGGACTCCGCGTCGTACGTATTGGACTACGCCGTCTCGCCCTGAATCGCGAAGGACGTGTGGAATCCGCGCCCGCGGGCCAGCTACGCACGCCGACTCCGGGCGTGAGAGGCGGCGGGCTCCGTCGCCGTCGTGTGTCGTCGGGCAGGTGCCGGGTGCTGTCTCGTGCTGTGCACAGGGGCGCAGGCGGCAGGTCGTCACGTCGCCCCTCCGTCGCGGTGATCTAGGTCATGCGGAATGTCTCAATCAGCATCTAGATCGCGGCGGTTGCGCGAGAGGTCGCCGCGTGGGCTCGGTGTGGGCGCCGTGTGGGCGTGAGGCCGTAATCTGCAGTCTGCGCTGGCAGAGGGAGTGTCAAATGGCAGCCGTGGTGCAGTGGACGGGCCGGGAAGCGGCTCTCTTGGGTGAGGCCCATCGTCTGTCGATCCGTGCGTACGCGCAGATACTCGGTGTGGATCCGAAGACGGTTTCCAGGTGGCGGAAGCTTGGAAGCGACACCGAGGTCGTGCCGGAGACGGCGGAGATCCTGGATCGCTTTAAGGAGACATGCCCGCCAGCGGTGTTGGAGGTCTTCTACGCGTCGCTGAACAACGGCGTGGCCGGGGAGACGGGTTCGGCACCGGCGCTTGGGCCGGCGACCGTGGTCAGCCACAAGTTCTTGCCGGTGTACATCGGGGACGCCGTCTCTCAGATCAGCGGCGATCCGCGCGAGCACGGGCCGGCGCGACTCAGCCACCGTGCGAGGCCGGCACTCCACCCGGATGCCGAGGCCACGTCCCGGTTGCACCTCTACGACTGCGGTGTAGCGATCTTCCACCTGGTGCAGCGCCGGACCGTGGAAACTCTGGGCGACTTGGCGGTCTGGCGGTATCGCTCATACCTCGAAGACCTGGAATGGGCCGACAAGCGCATCCACGCTCTCCTGGCGGAAGTAGCCGACCAGAGCTGGGAGTTGAAGCCGCCGGCCTACGTCCTGTCGGCCTATCTGCTGGAGGATTCGTCGTGGCAGGGGGCGAATCTGGAAACGGCGATGCAGCTGCTGACCACCCCGTCAGTCCTGGTCGACCGCCAGCGGCCCAAGGACACGGTGCGCCTGGGCGACGACGTGGAGCAGGCTCTGTTCTCCCAGGGTTTCGAGCACTCCGACGTCGTGGGCTTCAGCAGCCAGGCCATCGCCGTCGGCTTCGCCGGCTGGTCGGGGGTCGCCTATCACCCGCTCTCCCCGGAGCGGGCCCTGTCCATGGACGCGATCGTCGCCCTGGAGCTGGACGTCCAGGCCCTGTGGTGCCTGAGCTCGTACGTCTTGGACGAGATCGAGGAGGGGCGTGACCCGGTCATGCCGAAGGATTACGGGTGGCGGTTCCTGCGAGGCGCCCTCACCCGGCTGACCGCGGCCCGACCGCAGGAGACGGCCCAGCATCAGCTCATGCGTGAGGCCGTTCTCACCACCAGCCAGCTGCCGGACCGGCTTCGTACCGCGCAAGAAGTCCTGCGTGACAGCGACATCTGATCTTCGAATCCAGGAGGCCCAGTGAACTCCCGTAGGCCCGTGCTCGTGGTCATCGACGTGCAGGCCGGCTTCATCAACGAGCACAGTCGAGGAGTCGTCCCCTCCGTCGTCCGCCTAGTCGAGGCGTGGGTCGGGCTCGGTCAGCCGCTGGTCTTCACCCGCTTCTTCAATCCACCGGATTCCCCTTTCGAGCACATCACGAACTGGACCGGGCTTCGGGACCCGGAGGAGCAGCGCATCGTCGACGAGCTCGCCCCGTTCACGGCGGCCGCGGCCGCCGTCATCGACAAGCCCGGCTACAGCGCCTTCACCGACGAGTTCACCGCCCTGGTCAAGAAGGCCGGCTGGACGGACATCGTGCTCGCCGGACTCGACACCGACGCCTGCGTCTACGGCACGGCAATCGCCGCGTACCACGCCAGCATCCGTCCCTGGATCATCACCGATGCCTGTGCCTCAGGCGGCGGACCCGAATACCACGACGCCGCCCTGCTGCTCGCAGGCCGGAACATCAGCCGAAGGCACCTCCTGACGACCAAGTCGCTGCTGTCGGGCGAAGGCGGCCCCCTGCAAGGAGGGCACGCATGAGCGTCGCCAGCACTACCGACCTGCTCGTCGTCGGCGGCGGCCCCGCCGGCGTCTCGGCCGCACTGACCGCAGCAAGTCTCGGAATGCGCACCACCCTGGTCGAAGCCGACCGGATCGGCTCCAAGCTCTACGCGATCGGCGCGCTGGACAACCTCGCCGGCGGCTGGACGAACGGCCCGCAACTGGCCAAGGCGCTCGCGACCGATGTGGAACGCCTCGCAGCCGCCGGCACCTGCACGGCCATTCACGGACGAGCAGTCTCGGTCGGCGCCGACGAAGAAGGGGCGCATGTCGTGCTGGAAGACGGACGCGACCTCCGTGCTACAGCCGTCGTAGTCGCGACCGGAGTATCGGCCCTTGGACTCCACGACGTCGAATGGGTCGAAGCCTCTGGCCTTTCCTCACCACAGCCACTCTGGCGCACCATGCCTGAGGCGCTACAGGAGTGCGGTCACATCGTGGTGGTGGGCGCGGACCGGCCGCTCGGCACATGGCTACGCGCTCACTCGGAAGCCGACGTGTCCCTCCACGTCCTTCACCCCGAGAGCGATCGATACAAGACCGACGAGCTGGCCGGTGACCCCCGTGTCCATCTCGAAAGGACGAAACATGCACTGATCGTGCCGATTCCAGGAGGTGTTCGGGTTACAACTCAGCGACCCGAGGGAGGAGTCCATACCTTCGCCGCCGACGTGCTGCTCATGAACGCCGGCTCGAAGCCCGCCGCCCTTACAGGCCTGGCGACCGACGCGGACGGTTACTGCCCCGTGGACGCCCAAGATCGGCGGGTCCTGATCGCCGGGGACCTGAAGAGCAGCAGAATGCAGCGCATTGCTATCGCAATGGGTGACGGACAGCGCTGTGCCCTCATTCCGTACTACGAGAGGGTTTTACTGCCCACTGGGGCGGCGGCAGATTCGTTGTAGGTTCTCAAATCCCGTGTCATTTTCTCAGCCGCCGTGTCATCTGGATGGCATTTATGACATCTCCGTGAGACAGCGCAGGTCAGAGACCCGCCGCTTCCGGCGGACCCGCCCGCAGCGGCGAGGAAACGACACGGAGCTGAGAATCTAGGGGACGACACGGCGTGAGACGCCCGCCAAACCAGCAGTTCAGAGACCCGGCAGATGACACGGGCCGCGAGAACCTACATTCGTAAGGCCAGCGCTCGCGGGGGAATGCAGCCCCGGTTCGACGAAAAGATGCAGGCCAGCGCCCCTTGCCCCAGAGAGTAGTCAGCCGAGTATGCCGTACGGCATACTCGGAGTCATGGCAGATACGAGCGTCAAGATCGATACGAGCACGCGGGACACACTCCAGTCCTTGGCCTCGGCTGAAGGGCTGACCGTCAAGGCCTACCTGGCCAAGGTGGCCGGCGAGAAAGAGCAGGAACGGGCTCTGGCTACGGCCACTGCCGTCTTCCGACGCGCAATCGCCGAGCCCGGCATCATGGAGGCCTTCGATGCCGAGTTCGGCGGACTCCCGTCAGTCGCCCACGGCACCTCCCAGGCGGCCTGACCGGTGCCTGAGCTCTTTGTCGACTATCGGTGGTTCCTTGAACGCCAGGAAGAGATCCTGCGGCGTGACCTCACCGTGAATGATCTCTCCATCCTGGTGGGGATGGCTCAACGCCACCGTGTGAACACGCCGCGGCTGGACCAGGCGGACCCAGACGCATTTTGGCGGGCCGCCACCTTCCTTGAGGAGATTGTGCTCCTCCGGCCGTTGCCCGCTCGCAACGAGGTCTTCGCGTACGGCGTGGCCATCGCCTATCTGGAAGCCTCAGGCGAGCAGGTAGATCAGAAGTTCGAACTGTGGCGCGACCTGATCAACGACATCCGCGCCCTGCGACTCGACTCGTTCACTATCGCCGAGCAGCTGCGCTCCTTGCGTCTCCCAGCAGTCTGATCATCTCCGGGCGGCGCCCGCAACCGACCGGAGATTGAACCGACAGTGCCGTACTTCGCTGGGGCTACGTCCCTACTTCCCCTTAGGCTTTCCCGCGGCCAGCCTAGGGGCGAGCCGAGTGCAGCGTTCGACGTAGGCCGACAGGTGCCGGGCCTCGAACGCCCCGGAGTCCCAGTCTTCCGAGCAGACGTCGTGCCCCGGCCAGATGTACGCCCACCCTTTTGCTCCGGTGGACAAGGTCACTTCGCGCAGGTCGTACTTCTCGTCTTCGAACGCGTCGAGAATGCGCCACTCTGCGTTCCTCAGGTCGGTAAGAACCACACCGGATGCCGAGCCCCCGATTGCAGAGACGACGAGCCCGGGGTAGACCCGATCCACGAGCGCGGCGGCTCGGTATCCGGGCGCGGCTGCCGGGACCTGCTCGGGTATCCGTCCCAACAGGGCCTTGAGGACGGCATCGAACTGGAGAGTGCCGTAGCAGAACAGCACGTTGGGGCCTTGCGAGAGTCGGTCCCGGCGACCAGAGGTCTCCGGGACCGCGGCGGGCCGGGATATTGCTTGAGTCATGGGTGTTCCGGTTTCAGCGTGAGGGCAGGTACATCGCGTCGTAGACGGGCGACTCTGGGGCGTGCTTGATCTGTCCCAGAATCGTGTACCCCCACCGCAGGTATGCATCGTGGGCGGGCTGATTGTCGACGATGCAGGTAAGGGCCGTGACGGTCTCGGAGCGACCCGCAATGACCGTGTCGTGGATCAGGCGGCCGAGCCCCTTGTTCTGCAGCTCGGGGAGCACCATCAGTTCCCGCAGCCAGAACACGCCGCCTCCGGCCGCCGTTTCGACAAGGTCGGCTGGCCGACGGTCGCCCAGTGAAGTCCACCATGGCTTGTCCGCGGGCAGGGTCGCTCCGTGCACATACCCGACGATCCGGCCGTCCTGGTGGGCGGTGACGGTCTCGAACCCTTCGGTGTCGTACGCGGCCTCCAATCGTTCCTGGAAGGAGTCGGCGGAGAAGAACGGGTCACCGGTGTACGGCGGTACTCCGTACACCTTGGCGTAGACGTCGACCAGTTCGGAAGTGATGGCCTTCGCCGACTGAGCGGTGTGCCGCTGGAACTCCGGGTCCACGGTGTGCATCTCCTTTGCTGATCACGCGACGTGAGCGCGGATCTGTTCGAGTAGGTCCCCCACTCCGCGGGCGCGTTGATGGGGGAGCATTCCGTTGTGAACGATCTTCAACTGTGCGGCCGTCCGTGTGGAAGACATGCCGTGCTCGACGAGCCGGAGAGCTTCCATCGCGGCGGTCAGGCCGTGGTCGACGTCGCCGTTCGCGACCGCTGCAACCGACAGCCGGCCCAGGCACATCCCCCGGTTTCTGGAGTGGGCGACATCCTGTAGGGCTTCGGATCGAGCCAACAGCTTCTGCGCGCGATCCGTCTGGCCGAGATCGAGACGGCACATGCCCTCAAGGCACGTCAGCTCCGCGAGATTGAGGAACAAGGCCCAATCCGGGTCCCGTTCGTCCTCGCCGCTCTCCCACTCCTGCCAGGCCCGTTTGATGGCGGCCTCCGCGTTGAAGACGTCTCCGAGACGCGCGTACCCCTGAGCCTCCCGGATTGCCAGGAGGGCTATCACCCGGCGGGGCGCGTTCCACAGCTCTGCGTGCCGCTGCCCGAGCTTGGCGAAGCGGACGGCTTCGCGCCCCTTGTTCACGTCGATGGCCTGTCGAGCCATGTTGCTCAAAGTGCGGCTGGCCAGCACGTCGTCGCCGGTGTAGTTGGCCGCGTTCAGCGCTTCGGAGAAGTGCTGCCGTGCCTGCTCCTGCAGGCCGGCGTCGTAGCAGAACCACCCGAGCGAGGTAGTGAGCTTGCCCGCCAGCGCGTGAAGCTGTTGGCCCAAGGGCTCGTCGTAGGTGCCCCGGTCGATCATGTGGTGCGTCCAGAGCAGGTGCGCCCGGGTCGGCCGCCATAGCCGGTTCGCGCCGAACTGTTGGTCGATCGCGTAGTTGTCGTCGGCTGCGGCTGACAGGAACGCCACCTCCTCCGGGACGATCCGCCACTCACTGGATCGGCTGGTGCCGGCGGTGGTCTCGGCCAGCCATGGAGGAGGCACCTCATCGGAGAGGGGTCCTGCGCCCACGGCGACCATCATGGGGCCGGAGGCGGGTTCCTGGGTGATCAGTGGAACGGGTGTGAGGACCACCGGACCGCTGTCGGCCTTGGCCGATGGTCGCAGTCCTAGCTCCTCGACGGGCCGCCGCCAGTAGGCGGCTAGCACTGCGCGGCTGTCCGGGTGCGGCCACGGTGGCGGGTTCTTGGTCTCCCACTTCGAGAGCTGACGGACAGTGAATGTGGGGAGCCCGCTGATTCGGCCCTCGGCGTGGAGGCGTGCGGCAAGGTCGGTGAGTTCCTTGACCATCGCCTCTTGCGTGCGGTTCGCGCTGATGCGTAACCGCTTGAGTTCACGCACATCCACCGCCCCCTTGCCGTCCGGTTTCGCCTCACGGTAGCGACTTCGGTGGCGGTACGTGAGGGTTCGTCAACGGAAGGCCCTGGTCAGGCATAAAGGGCGACTGAAAGGGCGGGTAAAGGGCGGGTAGGAGACGGGCAGAGTTCCGGCGAAAAGACCTGTTCACCGATCGGCGTCTTCGCTGCACTGAGTTACGCCGCACACACCGCGTGTGCCATCGACGCCGGGAGGGCTCATGCAAACCCGCGAGATCGCCGAGCACGAGATCGTGTCCGCGTGGCTCTCCGCGGCAACGAGCCACCCGGAGGCAGCCACCGCACTGTGGCACGAGAACCCCCACCTGCCACGGCGCCTCAGGGGCGGCATGACCTTCGACATCGTGTTGGCCGATCGGTCCTTGATCCACGCGGCGTACCGGCTCCTCAACCAGTACGAGCAGCCGCTGGGGCCCGCCGTGGTCTTCACCAACTTGCGCTCCGCGGCCGTGCTGGTACCGCGCGGCACCGGGGCGTGCTGGTACAGCCTCATGGCGGCATCACAGTGGCCCGACCGGCTCCCCCGACCAGCCTGCCTCGGCGAAGGGCACGCGATCCTCGTACCCGCGCTCGCTCCGCGGCCGACGTCGGGAATCGTGCGTTGGCTGGTGCCCCCCGACGGCGAGCAGTCCGTCGGCGGTACACCACTGCTCACCAGTCCCGCCCCGCTTGCACGCTGCCTCTCCGAGGCGGGCGTTCTCCTCGCGTCGCCGGAGCGAACCCCCCTTAGCAGGGCTGTGTCAGCAGTGAGGTCGGTCCTGCCATCCCCCAAGAGGACGTGATGACGACGACAGCCGTACGACCGTCCCGCGCGGTCCCCCGCCGCGACCAAGACGTGATGAACCTGTGGGTCGACATCGCCCCCCGTCCCGCTGACGGCACGGCCGGAAGGGCAAGTGCGCACTACGTGGGCGTCCTGCGCCGCATCGCCGCCGCCCAAGTCCGGTACGCCGGTCTTGGCGCGCTGACCGATGAGGTGATGCTCCTCGTCTCCGAGCTGGTGACCAACGCGGTCCTGCACAGCGGAACCCGGAAGATCGGCCTGGAGATGGCCGTGAAGGACGGCTTCCTGAACATCGCCGTCATCGACGGCATGCCAGGCGTCGCGACGCCCAAGGAGGCCGACGAGGATGAGGAGTCGGGGCGGGGCCTCGCCTTGGTGCAGATGGTGGTGAAGGAGCGCGGCGGGAACTGGGGAACCAGGGACGCCGGCGCGACGACCTGGTGTCGCCTCGCCGTGCCAGAGGGGGCGGAAGAATGACCGCCGCCGCCCTCTCCCTCGGCTGGGCCCATCCCGTGCGTGCGGCCATGCCGCCGTTCACCGAGACCGGACCGAAATGGGCCCTGGAGAAGATGCAGTGCTGGGCCTCCTACGTCGAGGGTTCCTTACTCGACGACATCGCAGCCGTGCTCGACCTCTACTCGCCCACCGAGAACGAGATCGACGAGCACGTAGCCGGCCTCGTCGCGCAGGGACGCGCAATCCGATCCGAGGAAGTACCCAGCGATCACCGCCGGGCCGTCGGGCACGTCCGAAAGATGGCGTGGACGCTCAACGAACTCCTCGAGCTGCTGGTGGCCAACCAGTGCCCTACGGAGGAGCCGTGACCTTCCCGTCCCTCAGACTCGCGTACAACCCGCGAGCCATCGAGCCGACAGATAAGGCCCTCTCCCTGGTCCCGTACATCACACAGAGGGCAGGGGAGGACGCAGCCCGAGACAACCTCATCCTCATCCGGCGCCCGGCCGGCCTGCGGCTGTACTACGCGGACGAGGACCCGCGGGACCGTGACCCTCGCGGCGCCCTGTGGGCCCGGTGCGGCTGGAACCCCGTAGATGCCCAGGGCCGGATCACTGGTGAGCCGCAGTGGAAGCTGATGCACCCCCACCGGCAGATGGTGTGCATGCAGACGATGCTCTGTCAGGTCTGCACACGGCCCGCACGCACGCCGCTCGGGTATATCTTCCTCTCCGGTCCACGGGACCAAGATCCAACCCAGACGAGCATTCTCACGAATCAGCCGCCCGTGTGCCGCAAGCACGCCCGTGCCGCCGCGAGTCTATGCCCGCATCTAGAGGACAACCCCATGGTGTTCCTGGCCAGGAGCGCACCCCTTCACGGCGTTCACGGCACCGTGTACGGGCGGGACGGACGGGGCGGCGTGAAGGTCGTCGCGCAGCCAGACGCACCGCTGCCCTACAGTCACCCGAACATCGGAACGTTTCTGGCCTCGCAGCTCGTTCGCCGCCTCCAGTCGTTCCGCGTCGTCGGCCTGCTCGAACTACTCGAGGACCTGGCCACGCCCGCCGCCTAGACCCTCTGCCCGGCCGCCGCACGACGTTGGCTCTGCGGCCATCGGGCAGGCAGCAGCCCACGCCCCTCCCACTGTGGCATCTGGGACCAGTTGGTCGCCGCGGCCGTGCCGCCCGGCCTGCCCAGCGCCCCCGAACCAGAAAAGGACCCCACCCTGTGGTGACTTCCTCCTCCCAGCCCCTTCGGATCGCCATGCTCGGCACCCACTCAACGGGCAAGACGACGCTCCTGAAGCGCATAGAGATGGAGCTCCGCGGCCGCGGCATCAACGTGGTGCGCACCGGGCAGCTCGGCAAGCGCGCCGCCGCGGCCGGCCTGCCCAAGATGCAGCACCACACCGTCCAGTCCACCGAGCGGATCATCGCCCAGGGCATTCTTGACGAGACCAACGCCGCCACTCAAGGCGCCGACGTCGTCCTCATCAACCATGCCGCCCACAACGCCATCGCCTATTTCGAGGCCGCGATGGCGTTCCGGGCCGAGACCCCGCCCCGGCTCGAACGTGATCGGCTGCTGACCCTCGCCTCCACGCAGCTCCCCAAGTACGACCTGCTGTTCACGACCGTGCTCGACGAAAGCGTGCCCGTCGACACCAGCCACGACTACGACGCCGCCTTCCGGCGCCTCGTCGACGACCGCGTGCACCGTCTCCTGGCCAACGACGTGATCCCCCACCAGCGGGTGACCAGCGACCCCGCCAGCCAGGACCACGCCGTAGACGTCGCCGTCCAGCGCTGCCTGAAGGAGGCACTCGTATGACGCCCACGCCGCGCGCCGGCAGCATCGCCGTCGCCGGAAAGACCGTCTCCCTCCTCGGTTTCGACACCATGCGCCTGACCGGCTCCGGCACGCGGGGCACCCCGGACGACTGCACGCACACTGAAAGAACTGGCGGTCGCCGGTGATCAGTGTCTCGCTGCTCGGCCCGGTAGGAGCCGTCATCGACCTCCACGGCATGGTGATGCTTCCCGTGGGCGGCGTGCACGACGGGCAAACACCGGAGGAAGGCGACTACCGGGTGCTTGCCGCCCCTCCGGCGGGCTGCAGTTCCTGCGCCCGTCGCAGAGCAGAGAACGGGGTTCGACCGGCTGTATGCGCCTCTGCATATGCGTGGGCGCATGGAACCCGGTCGCGCTCTGCTGCACGCTCCGTTTCTCGGACGCCGCTCGGACGTGTTGAGGATTCCGGAGTTCAGCATGGCCGTGAGTGAGTGCTTTTCATGCCTCCCCATCCCACCCTCGGCACGTCCGAGCAGCAGCCGCGGCGGATGTCGGTCTCGTGTGATCGCACTGGGGAGATCCGGTTCACTGGTGCTCGCGAGGCAAGCCATCATCAGGGGCATCGTTCCAGCCGGAGCCCAGGTTGCTGAACAGCACTCAGGCGCTCTCTGCGATGCCATGAGCGTTGATGACGGGCTTCAGCGTTCGTACCCGCTCGTGAAGGTCCGTGACGCCGGCGGCCGTTACCGACGCGAGCGCCCCGTCAAGTTGTTCCAACCGGGCGCGGGCAGTGGAACGCAGTCGCGCGATCGGGACCTGCTGCAGCACGTCCAACGCTCGCTGTGCCGCGTCGGAAGGACGGTTGGGCGCCTCGGCCTGGGCGAGAGTCAACGAGGCCGCGGTCCAGGACGGCGTCCCTGTGACGCACGCGTCCAAGGAGGCTTCCGCGGCAACGACTGCCTGGTCCCCACGGCCGAGTACGCGGTAGGCCTCGGCCTCGTGGAGGCGGTGTTCGGCTTCGTCGTAGCCGAAACGGCCGGAGGCGTATCCCACCGGATCGTCCTCAAGCGCGCGGGTCGCGTCGGCCAGGGCCCGCTCGGCGTCCTGCACCTGGCCGCGAGCAGCCAGGGTAGGCAGCTCGGCCCACCCGTGCAGCTGAGCTCGCGGCAGGCCTCCAGGAACGCACGCAAGTCCACGTTCGGCATGCTCCAGAGAGACGGTGAGCTGGCCCGACGCGCGGGCCACCATGGCGAGCGCCCCACACGCCCAGGCCACCAGTCGGGTATCACCTCGGCGTTCACCGAGGGAGACGGCGGTCGCCAAGTGGACACGCGCGCCCGTGTGGTCCGCCACGTGATGAGCCAGATTGCCCAGCAGGGCACTCAGCCAGCCGACGCTGCGGCGCAGGTCGGCGGCGACCGCCTCGTCGGTGCGTTCGGAGGCAAGCGCCTGGGTGAGCAGCCCCCGGGTGCGGTGGACCTCGTCGAACAACGTGGCGGGCGGGTGCTTGCTGTAGCCGAGAGCGTAGAACTCAATCGCGGCGTCGGCGGCGTCCACCACGGTGCGGCTGCCGACGGGGTCGACCAGCAAGGCGAGGCTGAGGGATTCACGGACGGCCGGAAGGCCGGCGGCTGTGGTCATACTGCACCCTTCCCATGCGCGGGTATCGCACGCCTCAACGGCAACGGCACTGTATCGGCCGGGCGCCTCGTCCGAGCCGAACCGCCACCGATCCAGGCCGAGCTGGACGGCGCTGGCCCGATACACCACGCACAGGGCCTCCGCGTACTCGTCGCTGGGCCACCTGACCCCTCCGTGTTCCCACCGGCACAACATCGCCTGGGTCATTCCCGGTGGCCGCAAGCCACGGGAGAGGTAGAGCTCGCCTACCTGGGTGATGGTCTCGGCGCGGGACCAGCCCAGAGCGAGGCGCCACGCCTCGAGTCGGCTCACTTCCGGGAGCTCCTCAGTGATCGCGCAGGCGGTGCTGTGCGCGGCTTGCCCGGTGGAAAGACAGTGCTCGCGAATCTGAGCGGCCTTCTTTCGGATGACCTCACGCCGCGAGCGACTGATCGTGATCATGCGCGCACCCCCCGTAATAGGAACTGCTGTCCAGCACGGTATCCGAGGCGTGCGCGGGGAGGCAGAGAGGCCGCTCAGCCACGTGCCGGCATTGCCACTTGGCGGCAATTCGGCGACGTCACACCGGCAATGACGGTGCGTCGTCCGACGGTGACGATGGATCTGAACCCCGCGACCGTGCCGTCTGGCCCTGCCGCTCGGGGTCAGCGGTCGTACACGGGCCGGATCTCCAGGCACTCCCGTTCGCATCGGAACCGCATCTGTGTACCCCGAACCAGCGATCGGAATCGGAAGAGGAGCCCGATGACGAGACACCTCCAGCTCGCCTGGGCCGGACTCGCCACAGTGCTGCGAAGGTCACGGCCCGCCGGGCGACGTAGCCCGGCCGTGCGCGGCGTCCTGGTCGACGGCGTCGACCTGGCCGGCAAGACCACGTTGCTGTGGGACGCAGGCACAGCCGCCTGTTGGTGATCGACAGCAGCGACCGCTCTCCCGCCGCAATGGCCAAGGAGATCGCCGATCAACTACTCAGTCCGTGCCCCGAGTCGGGGCCCGAGCAGCCGTGAACCGCACACAGCCGGTCGTGCTCCAGCAGGCCGGCACCGTCTCCGAGAGAGTGACGACGATCATGAACGAGGCAGCTGCTGTACGGGAAGCGGATCTCCACCACCTCTGGCACCCCTGGAGCCCACTCGACGCCGGCCAGGAGCGGCTTGTGCTCACGGACGGGTACGGGTGCCAGGTGCGCGACACCCGCGGCCGTACGTTCCTCGACTTGCGGGCCGGCACGCTGAACGCGACCGTCGGCTACAGCCACCCCGACGTCGTCCAGGCCCTGCACGAGCAGGCCGGCCGCCTGATGACCTGGGACCTGGCCGAGGTCACGACGCCGCCGGCGGCATGGCTGGCTCGACGGATCGCGTCACTGTTGCCCCCGCCGCTTGGGCGCACCTTGTTCTGCAACTCCGGATCCGAGGCGACCGAGGCGGCACTCAAGATCGCCCGCATGTGGCACCGCATCGAAGGGTGCGCGGAGCGGAAGATCGTGCTGTCGTACGCCGACGGCTACCACGGGGCAACGGCTGCGGCTATCGCCGCCACGGCGTCGGAATTCCGCCGTGAAGGCAGCGGGCCTCTCCCCAGCGGCTACGCCCACCTCGTTACGCCGCGCTGCTCAGCGTGTGCGTCCGCGGTGGGGCACGCGGCCTGCCAGGTGCCCGGCACTGCGGAATGGGAGGAGCAGATCCTGACCGTCGGTCCGGAGAACATCGCCGCCGTCCTGGTCGAGCCGGTGCTCAGCGTCGGAGGCGTGATCGTGCCGCCGCCCGGCCGGTTACGCGACCTGCGGGCGCTGTGCGACCGGTACGGCATGCTCCTCATCGTCGACGAGGTCGCCACCGGCTTCGGCCGGACCGGGAAGCTCTTCGGCTTCGAGCACGACCTCGACGGCCAGGCCGCTCCCGACATCGTCACCACGTCCAAGGGGCTCACGGGCGGGTACGCGCCTCTGGCGGCTGTGACCGTGCGCGAGGACATCTACTCCGGCTTCGCCCGCGATCCGCTGCTCGGAGGGCTGCGCCACGGGCACACGACCGGCGGGCATGCGACCGCTTGTGCCGCCGCCCTCGCCGTCCTGGACGTGATCGAGAGGGACTGCCTCGTCGCAGCTGCTGCCGAGCGAGGTACTCAACTGCTCACCTCGCTTCAGGCGTTGTCCGAGTACGCCGGTGTCCGGGGCGTGCGTGGCCGCGGCCTGATGATCGGTGTGGAGATGGCCTCCATCGAGTTGGCAGCGCAGGTCGCGCGGGCCGCGCAGGACGACGGAGTGCTGGTGCGCAGTTTCGGCCCCGTGCTCACCGTCGCCCCGCCGCTGACGATCAGCGCGGATGAGGCCCGGATGGGTGCGGAGGTTCTCACCGAGGCGGTCCGGGCCACGACCACCGCGGTGGTGGCATCTTGAGCGCCGAGCGGGACACGGTCGTCCTTCCCCTGGCCGGCGTCGGCGCGCGGCTTGGGCTGCCCACGTCGAAGGAACTGTTGCCGATCGGCGAAGGGCGTGTGGCGCTCGATGCCACCCTCGACCTTCTCGCACCGCTTGCCTCCCGGATCCGCCTGGTGGCGGTCATCGGGGAGGGACGCGAGCCGACCGTCCGCCATCTCCGCTCCCGCTGCCTGGTGCTGGGCCTGCCGCTCGTCCTCGCCTTCCAGGACCCGAGCCTGCCTGAGTCGACCGGCGCCGTGCTGAGCGCCGAGGCGTGGTTCGGCCCGGCGACCCTGGTCCTACTACCCGACCAGGTCCTTGACGTGCCGAAGCCGACCGCGGTCGGCGACGTTCTCGACCTCATCCATGCCGGTCACCCCTCGGCGTTCCTTGCCGCCCGTGAGTCCGATGCCGAGCGGCTCGCCGTCGACGGTGCCCTCCTCCTGGACGACACCGTCGACGGCCCCCGGGTCATCGCATTCGCCGACAAACCCGGCCTGCCGGCGGCCGAAGCGTTCAACGCCGTCTGGTTCGGCTACGCCGTCGCCCGCGCCGCTGCCACGGCCTTCGTTTCCGCCCTGCACCACGCCACATTGCACCGTCCGAACCCCCCGGACACGCTCACCGCCTTGTTGGGGGCTCCCGTCGTCGAGGTCGGTCCATTCCGTGACCTGGGCACCTGGCCCGCGGTCACCGCCTACTGGAAGGCAGCCCCGTGAGCCGCCACATCGTTATCCTCAGCGGCCCCTACCGCGTCGACGACCGGCTCGGCGGGATCGGACTGCGGCTGTGGGAGATCGCCCAGGTCCTCGCCGACTCCGGCCACCGCGTCACCATCACCGCACCACACTCGTCCGAGTTCACCCACCCCGGAGTGCGGATCGTCACCGGCGGGAAGAGCGAGGTCCTCGACGCCTGCGACGTCCTGTTCACCACGGACCTGCCCGACACGCGCCTGCTGCTGAAGGCCTACGAGCAGGGCACGTTGATCGTGGCCGAGAACGCGCCCCCTATCGAGCACCTCCACTTCGACGCCCTCGCCGGCGACGACGCCCAGCGCCTGTACGAGGACACGGTCGCCCGCTGGCGCCTGCAACTGATGCTCGCCGACCACCTCCTGGTCCGCTCCGAGGCCGAACGCGCCTCCACCCTCGGCGCGCTGGTCGCCACCGGCCGCATGTCCGCCGCCCACCACCACACCGACCCGGGCCTGTCGCACCTGGTCAGCCTCGTACCGATCGGCTACAACCGGCATTCCCTCGCTGCCGCCGTGGTGGCGCCGACGCTTGAGTCCGGGGCTTGTGACCTGCTGTGGAACGGCGGCGTGTGGGACTACTGCCACCCTTTGCCCGTCCTGGACGCGCTCGCCCACCCCCAGGGCGACGCCCTGACACTGCGGCTGTTGTACGCGCCGAACGCGACACGGCGGACCGCGCTCCAGGAGCGAGCCGACGAACTCGGCGTCGCCGAGCAGGTGTTCTGGCCGACCGCGGCTATCGCGCACCGCGATCGGGGCGGCTGGCTGAAGGCGGCACGCGCGCTAGTCATCACCGGGGAGCGCACCGCGGAGAACATGACCTGCCACCGGCTGCGGCTGCGGGACGCCGCGCTGTACCGGTTGCCCGTCGTCACTGACGGCTACGGCGCCACCGGGCACCTCGTCCGCGCCCTCGGCATCGGCCCCGTGGTCGACCCGGCCGACACCGCGGCGCTCGCCGCCGCCCTGCGCCAGACCACCGCCGACGGCCCCGCCCGCACGCAGTACCTCACCGCCCTGGCCGCCGTCCAGGACCGCTTCACTCTCGAACACCACCTCACCGCACTGCTGGAGCTCCTGGACGCCGGCCGCCCGGCGCCCGACCGCAGCCACAGCGCGCACCGCAGCGCAATCCAGGACCTGCTCACCCAGCACCCGGCCCTGCGCGAGCAACCCCCCGCCGTCATCTGAGACTTCCGGAGGCACGCCATGCCCACCCCGTTGATCGACACCCCCGTGGCTGCGACCACCGAGCTGCCCGACTTCAGCACCGTGCCCCACGCACCGGTCGAGGCCGGCAGCTGGTCAATTCCGAACGCGGGCATACGCCGCCGTATCGCGGCCGAATACCGGCAGCGGGGCTACGCGATCGTGCACGTCCCCGGCTCCACCCCCTCCCACGACGACCTGGCCGCCCTGGCCGACGCCCTCGGCCTGGGCCAGCCGTTCACCCCGCTGCTGTACGCCGACAGCGCCCACACCTTGGGCGGGGTCAGCCGCCTGACCGCCGTACCCGATGCCGCGCATCCCTTCCAGGACACCGCCGGGCAGAACGTCCACTGCGACGGCACCCTCCAGCTGCTCGGCGAGATCCCCACCACGGTCATGATGTGCGCCGCCGAAGCCGCCGACGGCGGGCTGTCGTACCTGGTCAACCTCGTCGACGCCTACGCCGAACTGCGCCGCCTCGACGCCGAGGCAGCCGCCCAACTCGCCCACGCCGAATCGCTGGTGCGCACCTCGACCTTCGTCGACGGCCAGTTCGTGGCCGCGCCGGCGTTCGCCGAGGAACAGTCCGGCAGGTGGATCACCCGGTACAGCCGCACGGCCACCGACACCTACCGATCCCTTCCCGGCCAGCAGGCCGCGCTCGATCGGGCGCTGGCCATCATGGACGCCGCCGCGATGCCGGGCAGCTCCTACCGCGTCTCCTTCACCCTCCGCGCCGGGCAGGCACTGGTCCTGGCCAACGACCGGCTCGGGCACGGGCGCACCGCCTACCGCGACGACCCCGCCCGCCCGCGGCTGCTGCTGCGCGGCCTGTTCACCCTCCGGCCGCTCGTATGACCAGCCTCCTCGCCTGTTCCCGCCCCTCGTTAGGAGACGCCGACGTGCCGCAATCCGTGCCCAGCGGAGCCGCGCTGCTGGCCGAAGGGCTCAGCGTGCTCAGGGCCCACCAGGCCCGTGCGTCGCGCACCCTCAGCCTCATCCCCGCCGAGGGCATCATGGCGCCGATCACCCGGCTGCCCCTGATCAGCGACCTGTACGCCCGCTACATGTTCGACGAGGACCCCGACCCGCAGGCGGGCGAGTGGCGCTTCCCGTCGGCGAAGGGCGCGGCGTGGCTGGAGACCGGCCTCACCGTCCCCCTGCTCGCCCGCCTCACGGGTGCTGGCCACGTGAACGTACGGGCCTTGTCGGGGCTGCACGCCATGGAGATGGTCATCTCCGCGCTCGGCGGCCCGCCCGGCAGCACAATCGCCTGCCTCGCTCCGGCCCAGGGCGGGCACTACGCCACCGCGGACGTGGTCCGTCGGCTCGGGCACCAGGTCGCCTTCCTGCCCGGCCAGTCGGTGCACGCGCTGGAGCGCGGCGCCCTCGCCGGCTTCGTGTCCGATCACCGTCCGACCCTGGTCTACCTCGACCAGTGCCACGCGCTGCATCCCCTGGACGTGACCCCGCTCGTCGAGGCCGTCCGGCAGGCCGGCGCGGACACGCTGGTGCACGCTGACATCTCGCACACCCTCGGCCTGGTCCTGGGCGGCGCCCTCCCCAACCCGCTCGCGGCCGGCGCGGACAGCCTCTCCGCTTCCACTCACAAGAGTTTCCCCGGCCCTCAGAAAGGCATCATCGCCACCCGGCACGCCGCCATCGCACAGCAGATCAAGGGGATCCAGCCCCAGCTGGTGTCCAACCACCACTTCGCCGCCGTCGCCGCGCTCGGCCTGTCGCTGGCCGCGTTCGCCGACCACGCGGCTCCGTACGCGCACACCGTCGTGGCCAACGCGCAGGCGCTGGGCAAGGAGCTCGCGCACGCCGGATGGGACGTCGTCGGCGCCGAGTTCGGCTACACCCGCACCCACCAGCTGTGGCTCAGCGCACCCTCGAAGACGAGCGCCAAGGACGCGGCCGCGCGCCTGTATGAGGCGGGGCTTCACGTCAACTGGCTCACCGATCTGCCGCTCGATGGGCCGGCTCTGCGTCTGGGTCTGGCCGAGGCGACCTGGCTCGGCCTGACCCCGCGGGATATGCCGTGCCTGGCTCAGATCATGACCGACGCGGTCGCCGGGCGCCGTCCGGCGAGCGAACTCGCCGACGAGACGGCCGCGTTGCGGCCCCGCACCCTGTACCCCTACGCGCCCCCGATCGGCGCGGGCACGGTCCAGGACGTCTCGGCCGTCGTCCACTCCGTGCTCGGGGAGGTGCCGCGATGACCCGGTTGAAGGCACCGGTCACTGAGGACGCCCCGTGCGTCGCGGTCTACCGGGAGCTGCGCGACGGAGTCTCCCGCGCGAGCTCGCAGATCGGCTACGGCTACAACCTGTACCCGGCCGCCGGAGCCGTCCACCGGTTTCTCCACCGTGCCCTGGCGACGAGCGCCCGCACGGGGCGACTGCACGAGTACGGCACCCCGCACGACGCCCACGACCGTGCCCTGGCCGCGGCCCTGGCAGGCGAATACCTCGGACTCGACCTCGACGAGTCCCAGATCGTCTTCACCGCCGGCGCGACCGAAGGCATCGGCCTGGTCACCCGCTGGCTGGCCGCCTGCGACGCCGGACTCCTGCTGCCCGCGCCCTGCTACTACGCCTTCGAGCAGACCCCGCGCCGCTGGGGCGGGGCCGTCGTGGGCCGCTACTGGCACGACGGCACCCTGCACCCCACCACAGACACGGCCTCCCGCACCGCTCTTGTGGAGATCTTCCCCAACGGGGTCACCGGCACCCTCTACACGCCGCCGCCGTGCGAGGCGGACTTCCGCCTGGTCGACATCGTCTTCCTCGCCGGCGGCAGCGGTCCGCGCCCGCATCAGGTCACCGACCTGGTCCGTGCCACGCTCGACGGCCGCATCACGGACACGGCGGTGCTGATGACTCCGTCCAAGGACCTGTGTGTCCCCGGCCTCCGCCCCGGCCTGCTGATCACCGGATCGTCGTCCCTGGCCGAGGCCGCGCGCGACGACATCTTCGACCGCACCGCCTCCGCCAGCCCGCTCGCCGGCCAGCTCGTCCTCCTCTATCTGACCGTCCTGCTGCTCGCCGAAGCCGCTCACGAGCCCGTCCCACACGCCTTCGACCGCCGGTACCGGTGGATCGCCCAGCAGTACGCCCGTCACAACGTCGACACCGTCCCCTCCGAAGCGGTCTGCCGCTCGATCGTCGACCACCTCGACGCAATGAGCCGTCACTTCGCCGACGGCTTCGATCTGCTCACCAAGCACGCCGACGACCTGCTGGAGACCGGCGATCACCTGCGGCCCGTCTCCGGGTACTCCCTCCTGCCCCGTCTGCGCGTCGACCTCTCCGACCCTGCCGAGGCAATCGCCTGGGTCAACGCGGTCGGCCGCCAGTTCCAGCTCAAGCTCAACCCACAGCTGCTGTTCGGCGGCACCAAGGAGTCCTGGCACGCCCTCTCCCCCGGCTCACCGCGCATCCGCGTGAACCTGTCGGTCCCGCACGACGGGCTGCTGACCACCCTGGACCTGCTGCGTGAGGCCCACCGGGGCGTTGTACTGCCCCAGCCCCAGACGGAGGCCGCCTGAATGAGCACGCTGACCAGAGTGCTGAGCCGTGCCGTCGGCGAGCACCCGACCGCGATCGCCGCCGCCGACCCGCACCGCCACCTCACGTACGGCCAGTTGTGGGAGGCCGCCGGGCACACGGCGCGGGCCATGCGCGACGCCGACCTCACGCACCGGGCGGTGGTCCTGGCTCTTCCTCCGGGAACCGGATGGATCACAGCACTGATCGCCACGTGGCGTGCGGGCGTCGTTGCCGTTCCCGTCGACGTCACCCACCCACCCGCACGGCTCGCCCAGATCGCCACGGCGTGCCAGGCATCCGGGGTGCTGACGGCGACCGCCCAGGCTCCCGCCTGGGCGGGACACCTCACCGCCCTCGCCCCCGCCGACGGCGCCAGCAGAGAGACCCTCGCAACGAACACCGGTCTGCCCGAGCCCGGGGACGACGACATCGCCTGCATCTGGCACACCAGCGGCAGCAGCGGCAGCCCCAAGCCCGTCCTCATCAGCCACCGAGCCCTTGCCGCCCGCGCCACGGCCCTCCCCGGCCTGTACGGCCTCACCCCTACCGACCGCATTGCCCAGCTGACGTCGCCGACTTTCGACGCCGTGTTGTGGGAGGTCCTCGGCGCGCTGGCCACCGGCGCCCGGCTGCAGATCGCCGGCCCTGCCGAGCGGCTGCCCGGGCCGTTGCTCACACGCTTCCTCCGGGAACAGCGGATCACGGCGTTCACCTGCACGCCCACGCAGTTGGCGGCCGCCGAGTTCGCCGAGCTGCCCGCGCTGCGCCGCATCGTTCTCGGTGGCGAAGCGCTGCATCCCGAGCCTCTGGCCGCCTGGTTGCGCGCGTACGAGGTCGCCAACGCCTACGGCCCGACCGAGGCGTGCGTGGAGGCGATGGTCGCGGAGCACGTGCGCAGCAACGAGGCATCCGCGTCGATCGGCCACCCGCTCCCCGGAGTCACCGCCTGGATCCTCGACGAGGACCAGGAGCCCGTGCCGTACGGGGATACGGGCGAGCTGTACCTGGGGGGCACCGGCCTGGCGGACGGTTACCTCGGTCTGGACGCCGAGACCCAGCGGGCCTTCCCGCTCCTTGAACTCCCGCTCGCGGACGGGGGCGTGGGACGTGTCCGTGTCTACCGGACGGGCGACCGCGTGCGGCAGAGAACGGACGGCCAGTACGTCTTCGCCGGCCGCGTCGACGACCAGCTCAACATCGGCGGCGTCCGACTCGAACCCGGAGAGGTCGAGACCGCGGCATGCCGGATGCCGGGCGTGCGGGCCGCCGTGCTGCACGCCGAACAAGAGGACGGGGTTGCCCGGCAGCGTCTCGTCCTGCATGTGGAGGCGGATGATGTCGACCTGGCACCGCGCCTGCGCCGGCATCTGGCGAGCGTCCTGCCTCCGTCAGCGGTACCCGCGCTGGTCATCGTCCGGGCGCACCTGCCCCGCACCGTGTCCGGCAAGATCGACCGGCTCGCCCTGGTGCCCACGGACAGCCAAGCCGACCACGCCGCCCCGTCGGCGGCGCCGTCAGCGAGCCTGCCGGCAGATGTCGCCCAGTGGTGGCAGGAGACCACCGGTACGCCAGCTGACGGCAGCGCCGATTTCTTCACATGCGGCGGTGATTCGCTGTCCGCGCTGCTCCTGGTGCAGAAGATCAACGAGACGTACGGCACCGAGATCACCATCAGCGACTTCCACGCCGATCCCACCACCGCATTCCTGTCCGCTGCCCTGTCCCCCAGGAGCTCCTCATGAACCAACCGATCCGCGGGGTACTCGTCGACCTGGACGGCGTCGTACGTCTGTGGGGGAATCGCAGCGCCGTCACGGCGGCGCTCGCCTGTGGTCTCCCTGAACAGGCCGTCCGCCGCGCCGCGTACGGCGGCGCCTTCGACCTCGCCCACCACGGGATCCTGACGCACGAGGAATGGGTCGCAGCCGTACGCGCCGACCTGATCACGCAGTTCGGACCCGACGGCGGGCGCGCCACCGATCAGTGGGCTGCCGACCGGGGCGCGCCCGACGCACAGATGGTTGCGCTGCTCCGACGCGCCCGCAGCGCAGGTCTGGCCACCGGCGTCCTGACCAACAACACCACCGCGGTCGCCGCGGACCTGTGCCTGCACGAACTGAACGGTCTCTTCGACCATGTGGCCAACAGCGCCGACCTCGGCGTGACCAAACCCTCGCCCGCCGCATACCACCTGGCCCTCGCGCTCATGGACCTGCCGGCCGAGATGGTGGCCTTCACAGACGACAACGCAACCAACGTGGCCGCGGCCCTCCACGTGGGACTACGCGCCACCCACTACACGAGCGCCGAGTCCTTCGAGAAGTTCCTGGTCAGCCTCGGGGTCGCCCTCCCCGCCGCCACGGACGTCGTGTTCCCGGCGCGAGCCGAGGCCTTCCTCGGCGTCGCACCGCCCGACGGCCATGCCGAAGCCGATACTGGCTCCCCCCAAGCCGTCCGATACCTGAGTACGTCCCTTACTTCTGCGGACCTGGCCGCGCGGCTGACCGCGCACGACACGACCCTGACCGCCGTCCCACTGGGGCCCGACGCCGTCGCGTCGATCACGTCGACCGGCCGTCTGACGACCTGGCGCCTGCTGCCCCACGGCGCGGACACCGCAGCCGCGGCAGGACAGTTGCCCGCATGGACGAGCGCGACGTGCGACGTGGAGGCCGAGCACCTTCCGCCTTGGCTCCCCAAGGTCCGCGCTGCGGCCGCGCCGCGTGCCGAAGCGCTCCTCCACGACATCGGCTGGGCTCTGCACCAGATTGCCGCCGCCGCACACACGGGCGACCTCTTGGCGGCCGTCACGCATCTGGACCTCGCCCGTCACCAACTCACCGCACTGGCCTCCCTCTTGGCACGCCATCAGCAGGCGCCATGGCCCGGTGCGACGGCCTCCCGGTATCTGCCGCCCACTGCGCGGAGCGCTCTCGCGGCATCACACGGCGTCGGAGCCACGACCCCGGAGGGGCTGATCGACAGCCTCGCCCCGTTGCTCGCCCTGCTGCGCCAGCTGCGCCACGGCGCCCAAGTCGTCCTGGACACCAACAGCTCCTGGCCCTGGCAGCACACCACGGCCGCACTCACCGACCTGCTCGGCGCTGCCCCCGACCTGAGCCCGCACCCGGCCGACGACCCGCTCTACACCCCGGCCCTGGCTGACGTGTACGACCGCCACCGTCCCCTGGACGAAGCCATGACCGAGGCCTTGCGGTCCTTCGCCGCCGCACACCTCGCTGGCCGTGATGTGGTCGAGCTGGGCGCCGGCACCGGACGCATCACCCGACACCTCGCCAGCGGGAACCCGGCGACCTACCGCGGCGTCGAACCGTCAGCCGCGATGGCCGCCGGCCTGACTCAGCTCCACCTGCCGGGCGTGGATGTAGTGTCCGCGGACGCGCTGATGCTCCCCTTCGTCGTCAACAGCACAGACGTCGTCATCGAGCACGAGGTCCTGCAGTTCACCGCCGATCCCCTGCTCGCCGCGGACGAGGCGGTGCGGATCCTGCGCCCCGGCGGCCGGCTGATCCGCCTGCTGCTGCACCCCACCGGTCCCGACCCGCTCACCGGCATCGACGCGGCCTACGGCACCGCCGCCTTCGCCGACGGCCCGCTCCCTCTCTTCCAGGGCAAGGGCACCGACCAGCGTGTCACTGCCCATCTCGCCGACCGCGGCCTGGACACCGACACGCACACACTCGTCGTCTTCACCCGCCACCGCACGCCCGCGGAGAGCGTGGAGGCGCTGGCCGACCGGGCCTGGCCGTATCAGCACCAGCTTTCCGACAGCGCACACGAGCGCGGCATGAGTGCCGCCCGCGCGGCTGCCGCTCACGCCGCGGAGACCGTCCCGGTCGAATACGTCCTGCGGGCGCTCATCTCGTCCTACCGCCCTGAGGTGCCCTGATGGCCCCGCTCCCGCAACTGCCGCGCCGATACCGGTGGGTTGAGACCGTCGAGGACGACGCACTGCTGGCGCGGGGCCACGCAGTTCCCATCCTGCATCCCACCGAGGCGGACCGCGCCCTGCGGTGGGCGGACGTCCTGCACAGCTACGCCTCCGCCGAGAGCCGCCCGCCCGTCCGAGCCGGCGCGCGAGTGGCAAGCCTGCCCGGCCACGAACAACTCGGGCAGCTGGTCGCGCAAGCCCTTGGCCGCGCCCACCACGTTCTCGACCTTCACCGGCCGCTCGCCGTCGGTGACCGGGGCGGCAGTGTCCTGGTAGTCGCCCCGGCCGACGCGCTGCCGCTTCGCGTCCTGACGGCGATCGTGACCGCCTTCGCCGAACAGGACACCGAGACCGGATTCCTCACCGGCCGCGACGCGGCTGCCGTCACCTTCGCTCTGGCCAAGCTCCTCGCCTCCCCCGCGCCGGCCCCGGGCCCAGCCCGCAGCGGCCTCATCGACGGCACCACCGGCCTCGCCCATGTCCTGACCGCTGGGGAGACCGACGAACGCACCACCGTTGCCGACGTCCTGGGCCGGCAGTGGACCAGCCTCATCGTCGACGCCGACGGATCCTCCGCGCACGCCCCGCTCGGCGCACTCACCTTGTGCGGACTCACCGGCGCGTCCGAGCACACTCTCGACGGAGCCGTTCTGCCCGGTGGGTGTACGCCCACCACCTGCAAGACCGACCCGTCCGGCCGGATCCGCCCCTTCGCTCTGCACCGCCTCAAGACCCGCGCGCTGGGGGTCTTCGTCTGCAACGGCATCACCCTTGCGTCCGCGGAGCAGTATCCGTCCGACCTCTGCCTCGCGCTCGACGCCCTGGAGGGATTTCCCCAGGCCGTCTTCGGACTCATCCGCGGGGATCTGGACACCAGCGGACACGAACCCCGCCTTGCCGCCGAGAGCCTGCACGCCGGCGATCGGCTCGGCGAGTGCGTCATGCTCCTCAATACCGACGGTGTCCGGCGGGGAATCCGAGGTCCCTCCGCGGTCCTGCTCGGCGACCCCGAACAGCGCCTCCACGCCCCGGGCGCCACTCCTTCGCCACGTCCACGTCCCCAGACCGGTCCACGCATCACGGACGACCAGCTAGTCAGCATGTGGCAGCACCGCCTGACCGACGCCCACGCCCTCGAGCGCGGCCTGCACGACTCGTTGCAGCGCCGCCCCGACCCGGACCTCGCCGCCTGTCTGGAGGAGATGGCGACCCACCGGGCGGCCGCAGGCGAACTGCTGCTGGCCGCCGTACGCGACCGCTCCCCCGTCGAGGTGTGGGGGCTTGACCTCGACGCCAAGAGCACCAAGTGGGCTCACGCAGCCCTTTCGATTCTCAACCGGACACGCGGTGGTGCCTTCGCCCGGCAGCTTGCCGCGTCCCGCGTCCATCACCGGACCGTGCGCTGGTCCTTCGCCAGCCCCTGCCCGTACTGCCACACCCCGCGCGACACCGAGCACCTCGCCAGCCCTCTCGGTCTGAGCGATCGCCGCACCATCCGCTGTCCCAAGTGCGGGCCCGCCCTGAGCCTGCCCGCCCCTCTCCCCCAGCTCCAGGTCAATCCGCCGGACGCTCTTCACGCCGGCAGGCCAGCCGACATCGCGCTGTACCTGCCCCTAGCAGCCGACGGTCTGGTCGCGGTCCACTTGCGACCACGCTCAACCCGGCGCGGCTCCTACGATCACCAGGTCATCGCCGTTCGTCCCGGCCCGTACACGGTCACGCTGACCATGCCCGAGGATTCGATCCCTGAACTGGACCGGCTGTGGGTGGTCCACGCTCACCGCTTCCACATCGGCTACTACCAGCAGCGCCTTCCCGTCCTGCCCCCAAGCGCCTCGTACCACTCCAACGCGTAACCCCGGAGCGGGCCTGACGGTTCGCCGACCACCACGACCACGCCCCTGAGGAACCACATGCTTGTCTGGATCAACGGCCCCTTCGGGGGCGGCAAGACCACTACAGCCGCGCTGCTCCACCAGCAGTTGACGGGCAGCATCATCACCGACCCCGAGGAAGTCGGGTTCCTGCTGCGCGGCAGCCTCGGCGACCACCCCAGCCGTCAACGCGACTTCCAGGACTACCCGATGTGGCGCACCCTGGTCGCTGCCGTGTGTGCCGAGCTCGACCACCACACAGACGGCGGTCCGGTCATCGCCCCCATGACGCTACTGCGTCGCGAATACGCCGACGAGATCTTCGACGGGCTGGGCAAGGCGGGCACCGAGGTACGCCACATCCTGCTGCACGCCGAACCCGAGATCATCCGAGCTCGCATCGACACGAGCATGGAATTCCCCGGCGACGAGGAGCGGAGCGAGAAGGTCCGGGCCTTCCGGCGCCGCAAGCTCTCCGACTACGAGAAGGCGTATGCGAGTTGGCTCGGTGCGCGGGCCGAGGTGATCGACACCTCCGCGCTCGCCCCCGAGCAGGTCACCGACCGGGCCCTGGACCTGTTGCGACAGCCATGAAGAGTGCCCAGGCGATCGCGGCACTCCGCCTTGCCGGGCCGGCGACCGTGGTCACAGACCACAGTTGGCCCGGCACGTCGACGACGGTTCTGCGTCTGCTGGACCCGGCCGGCCGACAGATGATCCTCAAGCGCAACACCAGTGGCAGCAGCTTCCAGCGCGAGCACGCAGCGCTTGCCCTTTGGGCCCCCGTCCTTGGAGCGGATGCGCCCCAGCTCCTCGAAGTCGACGAGGCCGAGCAGGAACTCGTCATGACCGCTGTCGCCGGCCGCCCCTTGGCCGAGCTGGACATGCCTCGACGTCAGGAGCGTGTCGCCTACGGCCACGCCGGCGAGCTCTTGGCCCGATTCCACCATGCAGCCGCACCCACGACGTTGCCCCGCTTCGGACCGGACCGCGCCGCCTACATTCGCGCGCAATTGACGGAAGGCACCGCGCCCCTGACCGACTCTGAGACCGATGTCCTCCACGAGGCCCTCAACCTGCTTGGCGGTATGCCACCCCAGCGTGCCCAGCCGTCCCACCTTGACTTCACCGAACGCAACATCCTCGTCCGCCCTGGCGGCAGGAGGGTCGGCGTGATCGACTTCGAGACCAGCCGCTACGAAGCCCGCGGCCGCGACTTCCTTCGCATCACGCAGCGCACCCTGCGCCAACGGCCGGATCTGCGTAGGGAGTTCTATCGCGGATACGGCCGCGAACCGAACGAGGTAGAGGGCGAGTTGATGCGTATCTGCACGGTCACCGACGCGGCCGCCATCATCGTCACGGCCACCCAACAGGGCCGCCTCACCTTCGCCGCCGAGGCCGGCCACGCCCTCAAGGCCGCCCTGCGCACCTGGCCCGATCCTGCCCCGGGCACCTCCATTCCGCACCGCCAGAAACCTTTGTGACCCCGCCGCGAACGGCTGAACAGATGCTGCTGCGCCGGAACTACTGACTTCCGCGGTCTCAAACAGGACGAACAGCCAGGTCTCGTGAACTCGTCGATCCGCCCGAGCAGGTCCTTGTTCTGGACCTCCAGCATCGCCAGCAGGTACCGCGAGGTGGGCTCGGTAGGTCGCGTGAGCAGCACATCGGTGACCGGGCTGCCAGCTGCACCTCTCCTTCAGAAGAAGATCCGGCCGGATGCGGCCACCTTCATCGACTCTTAAGACTTGCGCTCACGTCGCGTCACACTTAGAGTCTTAAGAGTCATAACCTGCTGGAGTCTGCGGAGGACCTTCACGACGGCCGCCGCTCCTTGCCTCTGGAGAGCCGTACAGATGGGCACGAATACCAAGACCAGCGAAGTCACCCGGGCCGCCGACCAGGCATGCACTCAGACGCGGGCCTGGGAGACCCTGTCGATGTACACCACCCAGGCCCCGGAGCTCGCCGACGCCCTGGCGGTCATCGACTTCACGGATCTCGGTGGTTCCCTCGACGGCACTGCCATCGAACTCGGCCTGAGCGAGGCGCGCAGTGAGTTCGAGCGCAACCAGGCGCTGGCGGAGGTCGAGACTCGGCGCCTGAATGCCGGCGCCACTCCGGACGCTCGGTTCGCATGCAGTCACCTCGGCGCTGTCCACGCCCGTCGTGTCGCCGGCGGCCGACTGCCCTGTGGCGTCACCGGTTGCAGCTGCGGGGACCTCACCTTCAGCTCCTGACCACCAAACCCACGACGCGAAGGAGGATTACCGCCATGACAAGCCGCCTGGCACGAACGATCGCACGCGAGGATGCACTGGAGGACGCGGGAATGCACGCCGACGAGCGGATCACCTGCTACACCCACCAGGCCTGGGCTGTCGAGTGCGCTGACCAACACCTGCCGCTTACCGCTGGGCGAGTGCTCACGGCACTGCGCGAGGCCGACCGCGCCCGATGGAGAGCCGCCAGGTCGTAGCGGGCGAACGCCACGGACGGCCCCGCGGCGCCGTCCGACGCCGGCACCCGTGAAACCGGCGCGGAACCCGTTGCGGGCGAAGGCGGCCAAACCACCCTCGGAAAGCATCTGCAGGGTGGGCAGCTGCCGGATACGGCCGGGAGGCACCTCATTGACTGGACAGCCAGGCCTTGACGTGCCAACCCAGACGCAGTCTCGTACTGCCGGCGGAACCTACGGCGGGCCGCGATCCGCACCCTCGCCTGCACAGGCCGCGCCGATCGTGCCCTACCGCGCACGAGGCCCGCCCACTCTGCCGTATCCTCAACCCTCGACGAAAGCTATAAGAGACAGGACTTTATATATGAGCAGCACAGACGCCACAGAGGTCATCGACCTGACCGAGCGGACAGAACCTCTGAGCCTAAGCGAGATCAGCAGGGCCCTCGGGATGAAGTCGCGCGGCAACGCCCAGAAGATGCACAAGCCGCCCACGCAGGCGGCGATGGGCGGTAAGGGGCCGGCCAACAAGCCGGCTCTGCACGCGGTCGCCGAGGCGCTGGACGTTGACCTGGGCGACGACATCCTGGAAACCTCGACACCACGCTTTCCGGTGGAGGTCGTCCTGGCTCTGGGCAAGGCCCTGGGATACCTCGACCACACCGGTCACATCATCCCGGAGATCGCGAACAAGGGCCGCGGCCGCTGGCTACCAGTCGCCCCTACGATCGACCCGGCTTCAGGCCGACGCCGCGTCTACACCAATCACCTGGCCACGAAGATGGGCATCAAGAACTCGTCGATCGAAATGGCGCTCTTCCGGGAGGCCTTCACGAAGCCGGACGAGACGGACGAGCTCGGTCGGGTCTTCTGGTGGGTGCCGACTGCCAACAGGATCCTCACGGACAAGAACATCACGGATCTATTCGCGTTTCCGCACGAGTATCCGTCCGCTTCCGTGGAGGAGGCAGCCGAAACGAGCGTTCCGCCCTCGGAGTGACGAGCCCCGGCACCTGCGCCGGCCTCGAGGTCGCCTCCTCGCAGGTCTCCGTCTCGCGGCTGGAGCCGACCGAGACGCGCACCCGTCCCAGAAGCTTCTGGGGCGGGTGCCGGCATTTTCACCCAGGGGCGCTGGGGCCACGCGGCCAACTGCACGGATCTCCAACCCGCCGAGCGGGGAGCCAACCGCAGATGCCGCGACAATTCAGGCGCTGTATGCACGCCATCGCCCCGGCACAGCATGAAGCGCGTCAACATTCGGGGCCGCACCTCCAGCGCCCGGCGAAGCCGGCACGACCGTGACCGGATACTGAAAGCCTCCGTGCACGCTGAGATTTTCGATGCGACCCGACAGCGAAAACCCGTTCTGAGCTGCAAGAACACCAAAAAGATGATAGTCTTAAGAGTCAGATGGCGTTGATCCCGGCGCCAGTCGCGACTGGACATCATGTGCTGGTGCCGGGACTCGCTGGAACACTCCACCGACTGGTTCCCGGAGGAACCTTGACGGATACCATCACCCATCAGGCGGAGGCGTCCGCGCCGCAGCCTAGCCGCAACGATCGCTTCCAGTTCACCACCGCCGTACGCCAGCAGCGTCCTGCGCGGATCCTTCTCGACGGTCCGCCCGGAGCGGGTACCACCTATACCGCCCTGGCCCTGGCCACCTCGATCGGCAAGCGCGTCGCCGTCATCGACACCCAGCGCGGCCGAGTGAGCGCCTACGCGGACGCCTTCCCCTTCGACGCGTGCCCGCCGCTCAGCTATTACTCCCCCGAGACCCTGGTGACGACGCTGGCGCACTGCGCTGACCAGCGCTACGACACGGTCGTGGTCTCGACCGCCTCTCCGTTCTGGAGCGGAGCGGGCGGGGTGCGCGAACAGGCCGACCGAGCCTCCAAGAGGGCATCGTCCGGCAGCACGTGGAGCGGCTGGCGCGAGGTGCGCCCGATCGAGCAGAACATGCTCGACGCACTGCTCGGATACCCCGGCCATGTCGTGGCCACCGTGCGCGACAAGCTCGACTACGTCGCCGAGGCGGACGAATCCGGCCGCGTCCATCGCAGGATCGTCGGTCTGGCCCCGGTCGCCCGCGAGGGCATGGAGTACGACTTCGACCTCGTCGCCACGATGGACCACACGCACACCCTCGTGGTCGTCAAGGCCCCCACGGACGATCTGTCCGGCGCCGTCGAGACCAAGCCCGGCGCACGGTTCGCCGCGCGCATCACGGACTGGCTGAACCAGGGCGAGGCCGTCGACCTGCCCTTCGACCTCGCCGCCGAGGCCCTCCAGCCCGACCTGTCGTTCGAGGAACTCGGCGACCTGATGCACCGTGTACGCCTGCGCCAGGCAGAGGGCCACCCGCTGCTGCTGCCCAGCGGCATCGGCATCACCCTGGGCGCCCACATCACCAAGCGCGGCAACGAACTGCGCCGGGACTGAGCCCTGCCGCTCCGGTGCCCACTCCGCCGCTCGGGTGCTGCGCACCTTCCGCGCCGCCCATGAGCGAGCGGCCTTCCCGAACTCTCCCTGTCCACGCGGCGGTCCGGCCTGCCCATGTCCGGGTCGGACCTGCCGCGCCCACGAAAGGCCACGATGCCGCAGACCCTCCACCAGGACGACCCGCTGGTCCGCCTCCTCTCCGCCTACCGGTCTATGTCCGACCGGCACAAGGCCGCACTGGACCCCTACGTCGACACGGACGGCTACGTCGACGAAGACCACCGCCGCGCCTACAACAGGCGCGACCGCACCGACGCCCTGGAGGCCCGCCCCCTCCTGGAGCAGGCCATGGACCTGCTGACCGGACGCTTCACGCTCCCCGACGGCATGGCCGTGACCGTCCCCGGCAGCGACCACCATGCCTACACCGTGACGACGGGGCGCCTCGACGATCGCGCCCGCGAGGCCTTCCGGCACGGCCAGTGCCACGCGTTCGCCCGCGCCTTGTGCGACGAGACCGGATGGAAGATGGCCGTCATCCTCTCCGGCTCGTGCAGCGCCGATCCGGACCTGTGCAGCATGGAGCCGGTGGCGTCCGACGTATGCGGATGCCAGTTGGAGCACCTCGTCGCCGTACGCCCCGACGGCGCTCACGTCGACATCACCGGCGCCCACCTGCCCGGCACGCTCCAGGACTACGAGGACCAGGAGGCCGTCATGGTCACCGACACCCTGTGGGCCTTCATCCTGCGCTCCCCCGCCTGGCGCCGACCGGCGATCGACGTCGCCCGCACCTTCGTCCCCCCTCTGCTGGCGAGCCTGGACGACCGTACGGAGGTGAACGCGTGACCTGGCTGCGTACGACGGGACGCACCGCCCTGGACGGCGCGGCCCGCCTCCTGGTCCGGTGGACCGACACCGTCACGACTCGCTCGGCCAACGTCCCCAACCCGGTGGTCGCGGTCCGCACCGTGCAGCTGCTGCTCGCCAAGACCGGCGGCGGCGACTTCTACGAGACCGTCCAGGAGCGGCTGACGGCATTCGGCTTCCCGCCGATGGGCTGCGACGGCTGCAAGGGCGCCCCGTGTACCTGCGACGATGACGCACTGGCCGACTTGATTGAGGCTCTCGGACCGCTCGCCGTGCGCGGAGCCGTCCGGTCGGCCGTCGAGCTGTTCGGTACCTACGGCGACCCGCACGACGTTCTCAGCTCCACGCAGGTCGACCAGTTGTGTGCGGCCGCCGACCTCTTCGACACCGGTGACTCTTAAAACTTGCACCGAACATCGCCATTGATATAGAGTCTTAAGAGTCACTTGATGATGCTGGTCCTCCCCCGACCAGCGGGGTGCGTCCGTAGCTCAACTGCGGAGAGCCCGGCCGCAAAGCCGGAGACGCGGGATGGAGACCCGCCGGACGCACCCCTCCCCCTCCACCCGAGCACGCCCGCCACACCGTGCCCTGCCCATGCCCCCCGTACTGACAGGAACTCTGTGCCCACGATCGAAATCGCTTCCCTCCTCGACCACTCCGACGCAGCCGCCCGCCCGGCGATCCTCAAGGCCGCCGTCGCGGCCGGCGTGCTGTGGCAGTGCCGCGAGACCGCCTGTAGCCATCACAACGACCAGGGCGCGGAACTCTGCCGGGGCTGCGGCCGCAACCGCAAGGGACACCCTCTATCCGACGCACAGCCCGGCCTCTACTGCGCCCCGGACGAGATCTGGGAGCGGCTGCGTGAGGAGGTCAGGGACCACTTCCTCGCCCAGGAGATCAAGCCCCTGCCGGACGCGGTCACCTTCCCGTGGCAGAGCTCAGACCGGGCGTCGACCTGGTCGCTCATGGACTTGATCGTGCACCACGGCGGCCGCCAGGAGTCGTACCGCACCGATCTGCAGAACACCGAGATCGAGGAGTCGCTGGAAGAGGTCGCCCTCGCTGTCGAACCGGGCTACCTCGAAGACCTTCGCATCACTCTTCAGCCCTGACACCGCCGGCCGGCGGCCCCTCGACGCCCGAGACCCTGAAGGAGGACCACGATGCCCGGGCCCGTCCACGCCACACCCCTGCCGTTCCATCTCCCGCTCGGCATGCCCGGGCGTCCCTCCGTGTCCGTGACGTCCGACGTGCTCGAGCACGGCCAGGTCCGCTACGTCGTAAGGGGCCGGCGCCTTCACGGCACCCTGATCGTCGTCCCCGAAACGCCCTACGACGGACCGCTCGAACCGCGCACCGTACGCGTCCACTTCGGCGACGGCACCGACCAGGTCAAGCCGTACACGCCCCGTCCGGACGAACCCGTTGTCAACGGCGTGCGCGTCCACGGCGCCACCGAGTCCATCAACCCCGCGACCGTCCAGCGCTCGCAGTGCTTCCTCGCCTCCCGCGCGGTCGTCCTGCGCAACGGCTACGGGAGCCGGCGCATCCCCGACGGGGCCCGCATAGTGATCGAGGCCCTCGTCGTAGCCGTCGTTCGCCACTGGCGACAGCGCCCCGACCGCAGCGACCTCATCCAGGCCGCCGTCCGCCACTGCGCTGCCGCCCACGCCGTACACGAGCGGCTCAAAGTCCGGGCGCTGGAGGAGGACCTGGCCGGAGTCCGCGCTGGCCGGGCCAGCGCCCGGCAGCGCAGCCGCCAGCTGGCCGGCCTGGTGCGGCGTCGCCAGCCGCCCGTCCAGGCCCCCCGCACCAGCGCCGTGCAGCTGCCGATCGCCGCCAGGGACGGCACCGCCCTGGGGGCCCTGATCGTGCGGGAGTTGGAAGTCAACGTGCTCCCGGGCCGCGTGGTCTACGAGATCAGCGGCCCGCGCGTGGGGCGCGGCATGGTCACCCTCGGCCCGGATATCTACGGCAAGGCCCCGCTGCCCGGAGGCCTCTACGCCTGCTGGGGCAGGCCCGCCAACGCGTCCTGGTTCACCAAGGACCGCGTCAACATGCCCAAGGTCAACGGCGTGACCGTGCACGGCGGTTGGAGTCACAGGGGACAGACCGTGACCGCGACATCCCCCGACACTTCCAAGGCCCAGGTGCCCGCGGGCCCCGGACGGTCCGTCTCGGTCTCCCCCCTGACTCACCGCCGCGCCGCAGCCATACTGCGCGCCCTCGCCGTCCACTTCACTTCCCGCCGCGATCTGGAGGCACTGCGCGTCGCCGCCGGCAAGCAGAACGCCGAGCGTGCCCGCGCCTGTGTCTCCGAGGAACTGGACCGCCTGCGCAGACGTGAGGCGAAGCTCAGCCGCCGACTGCGGCAACACCGCGCCCGCGAGGCCTACTTCATGTCCCTGCTGGCCCCCGCCGCTTCCCCCGCGGCGCACTCGCACGCCGCTTGACTCCCCCGGCCCAGGCTCCTGACACGCCCGGGCCCAACGAAAGGACTCTGTTGACCCTCAGCCCCACCGGCGCCAAGATCCTTGCCGCGCACGTGAACGGCGTCGTCACCGGTCATCCGGCTGCCCTGGACCGTCTCGAAGGCTCCCGTCTGATCCGCCGTGCCCATGGCCTACGGGTGATGACGGACGCCGGACGCGAGGCCTTGAAGGCCTGGCAGGAGGAGCACGGGGAGCCGACCCAGGACACCGCTTTCGGTGTGATGCCCAAGCTGCCGCCCAAGCCCCACGAGGCGGTGATCACTGCCGCATTGCGTCCCGACCAGCTCGTTGCCGGCCGGGACGACTCGGCATACCACCGCGGCGAGACGTGGTTCCGCACGCCCACGCTGAGGGTCGTCAACGTGGCGGGATACGCCGACGTCCGCCCTGCCGATTGGAGGGCAGGGACCAGGACCTGGGAAGAGTCCGGAGCATCTTTGTACCTGACCGCAGCCGGCCGCGAGTACGCACGCCAGCGCGGGAACGTAGAGGTACGCCGCCGACGCCTCGTAATCGCCCAGTGCGGAGACAAGAAGGCCGAGCCGAGCTGGGAAAAGTACCACTACCGCGACGTGATCCCCGCAGGTCAGCTGTACATCGGCCAGTACCACCGATCGCTGCGGCAGGCGGCGGACTCGCTGACCGACGGCTCCCTGATCCGCATCCTGTCGGCGCTCCACGGAATCGTAACGCTGGCCCAGCCGCTACTTCCCTACAACGTGAGGCTCGGCGACGAACGATCAGTCGCTGCCGAACGAGTCGCCCTCCAGACGGCAGGCTTGGGCCTGGCCGACGCAGACGTGATCTTCCTCGGCAGCCAGAGCTACGCGGACCTGTTGCGTGCCTCCGTTCCGCACCTGTGCACGCCGCTGTCCGGAGGAATCGGCGAACACCGCGGTCTGTGCCGGGAGGCAAGTGAGGACGCGTCACTCCGGGAGGCCTGGTGGAAGGAAGCCGCCGGACTCTTCGACCGGCATCACCGCCCGTCACCGAACTGACCGTTCCGGAACGCCAGTCACCTGCTCTGCGCTACTGACCGTGTATGCGTCCCCCGTCGGCCGGGCGAGGGCATCCGGCCGCGCCCGGCCTTCCACCAGGCCCGATGGGCACGATGCGGTCCGACGCCGGGGACACAGCGCACGCCGTGTGCCCGGCGTCGGGGTTCTCCCCGGCGTCTGCGGTATGACTCGCGGCTACGCGTACACGTCGAGGAAGTCTTGGACCAGGTCGGACAGGAGGAAGGCACGGATCGGGTCTGCCAGGTCGATGATGCCGAGTCCGGACGCCCCGGATGCCGCGGCGACGGCGAGTCCCCAGACAACCGGCTGGCGCTCGCCGCGCGGGAAGCTCCACAGCGCCAGCGCCGCGCCAGCAGCGCCGACCAGGCCGATGGCGGCCTCCACCACGTCGTACCCCTCCTCCTGCATATGCATCGTCCGGGCAGCGGGATCAGGCCGCTACGGTCTCGAACCTCTCCAGCAGGAGCTGCTTCTGCCGGGTTCCCAGCCCTT
Organism: Streptomyces sp. NPDC002817; assembly: GCF_053592055.1. Lineage (NCBI taxonomy): Bacteria > Bacillati > Actinomycetota > Actinomycetes > Kitasatosporales > Streptomycetaceae > Streptomyces > Streptomyces sp. NPDC002817. Next base: position 103,535 of record NZ_JBSFUY010000014.1, on the reverse strand, counting down.
GGATCCGCCGGCTGGCGGCGATGTCGAACTCGGTCATGAGCTGCCCGGCGCGGACCTTTCCGATACCGGGGAGCGACTCCAGAAGTTTACGCACGGGGGTCCGTTGGACGACAGGACTGTCGCTGTCCAGGAGGTCACTCAGGGAACGGCGTCCCTGCTTGAGCTCAGTGAGGACGAGGGCGCGCTCTCTGCGCGACGCCGCAGCCTTCTCCAGGGCGGCGGTACGCTGATCCGGCGTCAGCAAAGGCAAGGTCATGACGGGTCCCTTTCATCTTCGTCAGGTTGATCGAGGCCAATCGTCAGCTCGTGGGAAGCGCCCGCGAGCTGGGTGCTGTACGTACAACGTGTGGGCCGCGTTCGGCGGGTTGGTCACGGGGGCTTGCGACGGTCATGGGCCCGGGCGCCGTGGTGGACGGCGGCGGACGGCTCGTTCCGTCTGCTCTTCCTCCCACGCCTGGGCGTATTCGGCGGCAACGGCCGGGTTGGTGTAGGCGGGTTCCAGGAAGATGCGGTGCGGGTCGGGCAGGGGCGCGATGGGCTGACGGCGGCGTGCCGCCACGCTCTCGGCGCGTCGCGGGTGGAGGGGCGGGGGCAAAGAGACTCCTGCTGGGGGGACTTCGGGAAGGCGAGCAGAGCCGCTCGGCATCACGGGGACCGGTTCAGCCTGCCGTGTTGGTGGCTAGCCTCCGGATGCCGACGCTCACCGTATGCCCGCTCGCGTCCCGAGGCTGGTGTGGTGGACCGGATTGAGGGCCTCGGCGAAGGCCGAGACCTGGTCAGCAGCGGTACGAAGGCCGTGGGAGGCGCCGAGTTCCAGCAGCGGTCGAACGACGGGGGTCCCGATGACGATCCCGCTGACGAGGTTCCGTACCTGTGCCGCCTTCTCCGGCGTGGAGATGCCGATGCCGGTGACCACCGGGGTGGGGCCTGCCGCGTGCAGGCGCTCGGTGAACGCGCTGAGCGCGGGGATGTCGATGTCCCCTGTGTAACCGGTGAGCGCGTCGGCGGCAGGCGCATACACCCACCCGGTCGCGGCGGCGACGACCTGATGCAGCTCGGCGTCGCTGGCCTGCCAGGAGACGAGTTGGGGGGTGTGGATGCCCGCTGCCTGTGCGGCGGACAGCCACGGTTCGGCCTGGTCGACGGGCAGGTCGACGATCATCGCTCCGGCGGCGCCGGCGGCGGCAAGGTCATGGGCGAAGTGCTCGGGCCCCCAGTCGCGCACGGGAGCCCAGTAGGTCATCACCACGACGGACGCCTCGGTCGTGGATGCCACCCGGTTCACGGTGCGCAGCGCATCGAGGACCCCAGTGCCCTGGCGCAGTGCCTGTTGGTAGGCAGCCGTGATGAGGGGGCCGTCGTAGACGGCCTCGTGGTGCGGGATGCCGACCTCGAGCAGGCCGGCTCCGCGGTCGGCGAACAGCCGCAGGGCAGCGCTGTCGTTGCCCCTTGAAGGGAAACCCGCGGGGAGGAAAACGCCCAATTGGGGCGCGTGGTGGGTGAGGCGTTGGGTGAGCCAGATGGAGGCGTGGGTGAGGCGGGTCATAGGGGGCGCCTTTCGCGAGGCGGGTGGACAGCGGTGTTCAGGCGGCCGGGGGTGGGGCTGTCACGCGGTGAAGTTCGGATTCCAGGTGGGTGACGCGTTGGGTGAGGTGTTCGATCCGCCGTGTCAGGTCGAGGACCTGCTTGCGGAGGTCGCCGTCTGGTGGTGTCGGGGCTGGGCTCGCCGCGTCGCGGACGAAGGTGCCGAGGCCCTGGACGGTGTGCACGAGTCCTTCGCTGCGCAGAACCCCGATCGCGCTGCGGGCGGTCATGTTGGCGATGCCGAAGCGCTCCTGCAGTTCGCGGTAGGCGGGCAGCCGTTGGCCGGGCTTGAACCGGCCAACGGTGATCTCCGCCCGGAGGATGGCGGCGGCCTGTTGGTAGGGCGGTGCCTCGACACCGACACGTATCGGCATGAGATTCCTTGAGGTCAGAAGGAGGTCGGTGCAAGCCGGCCAACGGCGTGTTGGGCTTCGCAGGGGTGAGTGAAGACCGTGGTCTCGATGTCGCGGGTGCGGGTCTCGTGCCTTCGCTCGCTCTGTCAATCGGACCGGGGACAGGCTTGCGGCTGATCACGAAGGAGTCCGCGGGGGGCCGCGTCTTGGCGGCGCCGGCGCCGGTCTTCGCCGCCAGGAGCTCGGCGGGCGGTTGGCCGATCAGTCGCGGCGCGGAGTTGCGGGGTCACGAGGATCACGCTGCGCTGATCATCGTGGGGCGGACTTCGACTTCGGCGCGGCCGAGGACGCTGTTGAGGTGGCGGCGCACGTCGGCTGCGGAGTCGCCGGTGATGATCGCGAAGCCGGCGCGGATGTTGTTCGGTTCGGTGGACGACGGGGTGAGCGTGACCTGGTCGCCCACGGCGCACAGCCACTGGAGTTCTTGCAGGTGATGGGCGTCGAACGGGTGCGGACGCAAGGCAAGACCGGTGACGGTGCCGTCGGCGGGCGGATAGATCATGCCGATTGCGGCGCTGCGGGTGCGGGTGGACGTGAGGTTCGGCGTGCGTCCGAGGGCGAGGTCGGCGGCGGCCGCAGCGAGGTCCACGCCCGTTGCGTGGTGAACGAGTTGACCGATGCGGTCGCCGCCGAGGCGGGCGTTGACCTCGATGAGCCGTGGGCCGGAGGGCGTGAGCCTCATCTCAACGTGGGAGACACCGTGGGTGATGCCCACGGCTCGCAGGGCGGCCGCGGCGACGGGAGCGACGGCGTCGAGCAGCGGGTCCCCCCCGACGACGAGGTGGGCGCGCTCCATGAAGAACGGCGGGAAGCCCACTGCCTTGTGGGTGACGGCAACGGCGGTCGTGACGCCGCGGTCGGTGACCGTCTCGACGGACACCTCCGGGCCGTTGATGAACTCTTCCAGGAGGATGCCCTGGCCTTCGGGACCCTGGTGGGCAGCGCCTGCGGATGCGATGTCCCAGAGGGCGGGCAGGTCGGTGATGCTGTCGACGCGGACGACGCCGATGCTGCCAGCGTGCGCGGCGGGCTTGAGGACGACAGGGTATCCGCCGAGACGTTCGGCGGCGGAGGCGGCCGCGTCGAGCGTGTGGACCCAGGTGGAGGCCGCCGAGGGGACGTCGGAGGCGGCGAAGTGCTGCCGGCTGGTGGCCTTGTCGCGGGCGGCGGCGACGGAGGTCGGTGTGTTGCCGGGCAGTTGGAGATGTTCGGCGACCCGCGACGCCGTCACGAGGAGGTACTCGTTGAAGGTCAGGACGCCGGCGATGGTCCAGTGGCGGGCCAGGGACTCGGCGGCCGCGATCACGCGGGCCGGGTCATTGAGGTCGGTCGTCTCGTAGTCGACGACATAGGGCAGCTGCCAGGTGGGTGCCTGGTCGTCGATGAGGAGGACGGAGTGCTCGGCGGCGGCGGACTCCAGCATGTACCGGCGCATCAGCTCGGGTGCGGAGCCGATGACGAGCAGCATTGGTTGGGACATGAAGAACTCCTGGAAGGTGGCGCGGGGTTGTTCAGGCGGCGTCGCGGGCCACGAGGTCCGCGGGCGAGGGGTTGGTGGACGCCCCCTGCTCGGCAGGGGGGTGCGGCGCGGTGTATGAGGCGCGGTGGCGCCACAGGCCGTGGAAGGCCAGCGCCATTGCAAGTGCCTGGGCCGCGGAGCAGATCAGCAGCAGGGCGGCGAGCCGGTCGGCTGGCAGTGCAGCGACGAGGGCTCCGGCAACGGGCATCGGGATGGCGATCAGGACGATGGTGACGCTCAGCGTGCCGCCGAAGACAGCCGCCGGGATGAGCCGTGCCCGCAGGGTGCGCAGGACGACAGTGAGCGCGCCTTCCCCCGCCATCAGGACGGCGATCGTCAGGGCGTAGCTGCTCAGTCCCGGGGCGAGGGCGGTGGCGAAGCAGGCCAGGCAGGCGGTGGCGGCCGCGGCGGCACCGACCGGCCACAGGCCGTGGTGGTCGATGAGGCGGCGGCTGGCCGCGACGGCGCCGAGCGCAACGACTCCGGCCGCACTCCAGACAGCGCCCACGGCGAGGGAGGAGGCGCCGTAGGTGTGCAGCACGGTGATCGGTGCGCTGGCCTGGGCGACCGAGACGGCGAGATTGCTGGCGATCAGGCCGGTGACGAGCCAGCCCAGAGCGGGGATGGCGCGCAGGGTCCGCCATCCGGTCCGCAGGCTGGCGACGACCGACTGTGCGTCCGGGCCGCTGGCGGCAGCTTCGGGGCCGGGCAGGGGTTCGGTGAGGAGCGCGGCGCTGAGGGAGAGGACTGCGACGACGGCGAGGAGCGTGGAGGGGCCGGCCAGGAGCAGCACTCCGCCGAGCAACGGCCCGGCGAGCAGGGCGCCTTGGTCGATGCTGATCTGGACGGACTGCACGCGGTGAGCCTGAGTACCGGCGGTCCGGCTGACCTGGGCGCCGAGGGTTTCAATGGCGACAAACGACGCCTGCGCGAGGAGGCCGCTCAGGGCGCCTACTGACATGACCGTGGTCGTGGTGGCGGTGCCGCCTGGAAGCACGAGGAGGGTGAGGGCCGCTGCAGCCAGCAGCAGCCCCCGGCCGGCGGTGGCGGCGCGGAAGACGCGGTCGGCGCGGTAGCGGTCGACGAGAGGGCCGCCGATGGTGAACGCGGCGAGGCGGGGCAGCCACTCCAGGAGGAAGGCGATGCCGGTCAGGGCGGTGGAGCCGGTGGTCGTCAGCACCAGGAGCGGAACGGCGTACGTGGTGACGGCGGTGGCCAGCGCGTCGGCCGCGCGCATGAGCGTCGGACGGCGCAGGGCGGCTCCGGGGTGCGGGAACAACGGCATGAGAGATCACCTGGGGTGAGGGCTGGAGAGGAAGCGCGGCTCGAGACGGCGGGCCGGGCGGGGGTGCCCCGGGCCGGGCGGCCCGGGGCACCGATGAGGAGGCGGCGCCTCAGTCCAGGCACATGCGCACGTCGCGGTAGACGTACTTGCCTGAGACCCAGCCCTTCTTCTTGGTGTTCTTGTCGGTGATGTAGACCCAGGTCGCGCCCTTGGTGGTCTTGTGCACCGTGAACTTGTGCGACTTGTAGAGGATCCCGACGGCCGTCGACTTGGTGGTGGCCTTCGAGCGGATGGTCACGGCGTTGGTGCCGTGCACCGCCCACGGGAGGTAGGGGTTGGTGGTGCAGGACGAGGCGGGCACCGCGGTGGCGACCGACTGCGGCGCGGCGGTGGCTGCCGGGGCGGACAGCAGCGGCAGGGCGACGGCGGCCGCGGTGGCCGCGAGCACGGCTATGCGTCGTGCAGACATGTGCAAACCTCCATATAAGGGGTGGGTTTGGGTAGGGGTGTGCCTCGGCGAGAGGTCGGTGGGCAGGCGCTGGACGCGGTGTCGGACACCGGCGTCGCCGAGGCCTGGAAGGCTGGCCAGGCCGTGGTCAGTTCACGGCGCTTCGGCCAGGTCGCTCCGTATGGGAGCGGTCTGGGGGCGCATCGCGTCGGCGGCGCAGGGTGCTGCTAGAACCAACTGGCAGCGACCCAGCCCCTCTTGCCGTAGGAGCTGCTGGACAGGGACTCGCCGTAGTACCAGCGGTTGCCGTACTTGTTGACGGCGGAGCACTCCACCCAGAACTCGCCGGCGGAGTCGAGGCGGCCCTTGGACTTGTAGGCCACGCCCGGGCCGGTGCGGATGTTCGGCCACTCCAGGTTGGGGCCCCAAACGGAGTGGTTGCGGTCGTTGCGGGTGCAGGCGGCCGAGGAGACGGCGGACGCGGGTGTGGCGACGGCAGCGAGGCCGCCGAGCAGGACCGCGGTGGCCGTCGCTGTCATGACGGCGTTGCGGAGCGCAGGTCGCATGAGAAACGTTCCTTCGCTTGGTGACGTGTTCGGTCGAGTTCGGGATGACCCGGGCCGGCTGCGCGGGCTCCCCCACCGGCACACGGTGTGCCGGTGTGTCTGTGGGTCAGCCCTGTGGAGCGGGCTGCTCGCCGTTTCCTGTGCGGCGGCGGGTGTAGCGGCCGGCTCCGACAGCGGAGATGCCCACCGCGAGCAGTCCCCCGGCAGCCAGCGCCAAGGTCCCGTCGCCCGATGCACCGGTGTGGGCCAGTGAGGCGTCGGCCGCGGGCGAGAAGGCGTTGGACTCGCTTGCCGAGGCGCGGTCGGCGCTGTGCGACGCTCCGCCGCTCCCACTCTCGGAGCTGCTGCCGCCTTCACCGCCGGAGTCAGATCCCCCGTCGGACCCACCACCGCCCTGGCCGGGGTCCGTCGGCGTCGGAGTTGCGGGGTCGGTCGGGTCCGTCCCCGGGTCTGTGGGCGTACCGGGGTCGGTCGGCGTACCGGGGTCGGTCGGCGTACCGGGGTCGGTCGGCGTACCAGGGTCGGTCGGCGTACCCGGATCGGTCGGCGTACCAGGGTCGGTCGGCGTACCCGGATCGGTCGGCGTGCCCGGATCAGTTGGTGTGCCGGGGTCCGTAGGCGTGCCCGGATCAGTTGGTATGCCGGGGTCCGTAGGCGTCCCCGGGTCGGTCGGGGTGCCGGGGTCCGTCGGGTCCGTTCCAGGGTCGGTCGGGGTTCCTGGATCGGTCGGGTCCGTTCCGGGGTCGGTTGGGTCGGTTCCCGGATCAGTCGGCGTGCCCGGTGCCGTCGGGTCCGTGCCGTCGCCCGGGTCGGTCGGGTCCGTGGTCGGATCGGTGGTCGCGCCGATGCTCACCTCGGCCGATGCCGGTACGTCCAGCAGCGGTGCGTCCGAGGCGCTCGCGGTGGGCTCGTCGGCGGCCGAGGCGGCCGGAGCAGCGAAGAAGCCGGCCGCTGCGACCACCGCAGCCGTCGCGGCAGCTCTGCGCAGCAGGCCCGATCGAGTTCTGAACATGAGGAGGATGCCTCTCTGTATATGGGGAGAAGGGGAGGGCGCCGGTTCGGCCTTCACGGGGCGGTGCCGTGTGCCGTGATCAATCGTCATCCGGATTGCCTGTGGATAGATTTCGGTGCGCCGGCGCTGGGGCTGTGGGGCAGCTGGCTGTGACCGCTCGCTGTAGTTGGCGAATGCTCTCGATAGTTGGCGAGTGGGCCGTGGGGATCGCCCGACCTGGGGTTTCGACCGCCGTAACGGCAGTGGAGGCCACGGATTCGTCAACTATCGCGAGCAGAGGTCGCCAACCTCGATGAGCAGAACTCCTGTGACCAGCGCGGACGTACCGGCCCACTCGCCAACTACGGAGGGCAGTCACATGGCCAGCAACGGGCTGCTGACGGTGGGGTGCGGGAAGGCCGCAGCCGGGGCCGGAAGGATGTGGCGAGCGAGGTCGGCAGGGTCACCGGTGTAGTGGAGGGTGCGCAGGCCCAGCTGGGCGGCGGCCGCGCAGTTCTCCTTGCGGTCGTCGACGAACAGGACGCGTGCGGGGTCGTCGACTCCGGTGGCCGCCAGCGCGTGATGGTAGGCGGCCGGGTCCGGCTTGCACAGACCCAGTCGGGCCGAGTAGAGGGCCTCTGTCATCAGCTCCCGCCGCCAGTCGGTGGCGTCGAGGACGTCACTCAGGGAATGCGGGGCGTTGGACAAGAGCACCATGGACAGGTTCGGCCGGGCGGCGCGGTACAGGATGTCCAGGACGCGGTCGTCGGTGTGGATCCACATCTCGGTGTCAGCGGCGCGCAGCGCGCGCAGGGCCCTGGGGCCGGGGTGATAGCCGAGGACCTTCGCCCAGTAGGCCAGGTCGCTCAGTTCTCCGGCGTCGTACCCGTCCCGGGCTGCCCAGAAGGCTTTCAGGAAGGAGTCGAGCCCGTCGGGCCACTCGGCGAGCTCGGCGAGGCGCATCCACATGGGGGTGTTGGGCTGCTTTCCCTTGACACCGTTGTAGTCGAGGATCAGGCCCTCAAGGTCGGTGTCGGCGTGGGTGGTTGCTGTGGAGATGGTCATCGTGGCTCCAGGGCTCGGTGGGCGGCGAGGGAGACGGCTGCCGCCAGGAGGACGGGCAGCGCCAGGGCGGCGGGCACGCTGGTGATGGAGGCGAGCGCCCCGATGGCGGCGGGGCCGGTGAGCAGGCCGAGGTAGCCGGTCGAGGCGACTGCGGCGACGGCGCGTGGTCCTCCTCGTCCGGCAGCGGAGATGAGGGAGGGGACGGCAGTGGACAGGCCCAGTCCGAGCGCGGTCCAGCCGAGGAGCGCGGCCGGCGCGGTGCCGATGGCCAGGCCGGCGCCGAGTCCTACGGTGGCCAGCGCTGCTCCGGCTCGCACCACGGTGGGGGCGCCGTAGCGAGTGGTCAGCCGGTCGCCGAAGAACCGTCCGGTGGCCATGGCCGCGCTGTAGAGGGCGTACGCGGCTGCGGCGGTGGCTTCGCTGGAGTGCAGGGAGTGCAGGTGGACCGCGCTCCAGTCCACCGCGGCCCCCTCGCCCAGGAGGCATCCGGCCGCGAGGGCGCCCAGCAGCCACACGGTGGCACGGGAGGACGACGGTGCTCCCTCATCCTCCGTGCGGGGCTTGCCCGTTGGGGCGTCGAGGTGCTGTGCCGCGCGGATGAGCGGAACGACGCCGAGGGCGGCCAGGACAGTGACCGCGCCGACCGTGGTGAACAGGACGCTGTACGGCAGCCACGTGGTGGTGGCGGCGAGCGCGGCTCCACCGAGGGCCCCGACCGAGTAAGCGCAGTGGAGCGAGCTCATGATCTTCCGGCGAGCGGCCCGCTCGCAGTTGACCGCACAGGTGTTGGCTCCGACGTCGAGGAGACCGTGGGCGAGTCCGAAGACCCCCGCTCCCAGCGCCAGGGTGGGCAGCGTGCGGCACTGGCCGAGTACCACGAGCGCGGTGCCGAAGAGGACCGTCGGGCCGACCAGCAGCCGTGAGGGACCGTGGCGATCGGCTAGCTGGCCGCCGAGCTGGAGACCGCCGACCATGCCGGCCGCCGCGCCGAGCAGGACGATCGAGAGCTCACCGGCCGTGAGGTGGGCGGCGGCCTGGACGGCGGGCATCCGCGTTCCCCACACGGCCATCACGATGCCCAGGGCGGCGAAGATGCCGGTCAGCAGCCGTCGGTCGGTCCTTGGGGGTGCGGCGTGCTCGGCGGAGGCGAGGGCGGTCATCTCGCCTCCTGCAGGGAGACCGTGCGGGCGGGCCGGGGAGCGTGGGCCGGCTCGGCGCCACGGGAACGGCCAGTCCTTCGAGGCGGCAGGGGCAGGGCGATGTGCATGACGTCCTCACACGTTGGAGAAAGGGGAGAGACGGCGCGGCGTGTTCGCGTGTCGGCAATCGCCGTGCGCCGAAGGGAAGTTGGTCACCGGTCAGCGGGTGAGTCCCGATCATCACCCGGGTGGCCTGTGGATAAATTTCGTTGCGCCGTGAGGCACTTGTTGTTCGAGTGGAGGTGTGACCTTCCACGCTGGTTGGCCACCTTCCGCAATAGGTGGCCAGTGGCCGCTGGCAATCACCTGACCTGCGGCTTTCTGCGAGATAGCGCGTCCCCAGCCCGTTGGATGGCCAACAGCGTGAAAGAGCAGAGCTGCTGACCTGGGCAGCCCCGGCGGAGGCTGGCCAACTACCGCGGCAGGTCACGGCACCGGCTATTTGAGGGGTGCTGTCGCGCGGGGCGCGGCCCGGATCACGCGTGAGGGGCGCGGCAGGGGGGTGAGGGTGGAGCGGCGCGTGGCCAGGGTGATCCAGGCCGCGGCGGCGCCGGCGACGGCGGTGGTGATGGGCGTCAGCGGGCCGGCCGCCGAGCTGGCGAGTGCGGTTCCGGCGGCCTGGCCCAGGCCGAGGCAGGCGATCATCCATGCTGCCGCCTCACCGAGCGTGCCGTCTGGGGTCAGGTCGTCCAGGCTGGAGAAGACGCTGACCAGCAGCGGGGCGAGGAAGAGTCCGGGCAGGACGGCCACGGCCACGGCTGCTGGCGGGGAGGGCTGGAGCAGCAGCGGAAGGAGGCCGGCCAGGAGTCCCAGGGTGGTGGCGCGCAGATGCGCGGGAGGCGTGCCGGGCCAGCGGCGCCTGCCGTAGACAAGGCCGCCGGTGAGGCTGCCCACGGCGAGGGCGGCGGGCATGAGAGTGGACAGGGCGGGGGTGCGGTGCTCCTCGGCGAGCGCGAGGGCCACGACGTTGATGGCGCCGAGCGCGATGCCGGCGCCGAGGAGCGCGACGCCCAGTGTCCGCGGGCCCGGAGCTCGCAGAGGGCCGAACGCGTCCGCGCGGCGCGGTGGGGAGGGCTGCCAGCGTCGGGTGGGTGCCGTGGTGGCGAGCGCGGTCGTTCCGATGAGGCCGAGGAGCGCGGCTGCGGCGAGGGTCACCTGCGTCTCCGTTAGCGCGTCTATGCCCAGGACGAGGAGCGGGCCGGCGATGAAGACGACTTCCTGGGCGCAGGCGTCGAGGCTGAGGGCGGCCCGGAGCTGGGCGTCGGAGGCGGTCACCTCGTGCCACAGGACTCGTAGCGCCGCCTCGGCCGGCGGGGTCGCCAGGCCCGCGGTGACGGCGAGCAGCCCGGCGGCCGACGGGTGGTCGACGGTGTTGAGGAACGCGAGGGCTGTGAACGCGCCGGTCGAGGCGAGGGCCGTGCCCAGCAGAGTCGGTGTCGGGCCGTGTCGGTCCAGCATGCGGCCCCACCCCGGTTGTCCGAGGGCCGCGCTGACGCCGTACGCGGCGGCGAGGAGACCGGCCTGGCGGACGCTTCCGCCGTCGGCGCGGACGACCAGGAGCAGGGCGATCGGCGCCATGGCGACCGGAAGGTGTCCGACAACGGCTGCGGTCAGCAGGCGCAGGACGTGTGGTGCGGTCAGCAGGTGCCGGTAGCCGGCCGGGGAGGGCGGGCGATCGGCGGTGAAGCCGGTGGTCATGGTGGACCGGGTCCTTCGGTCGGGGCGCAACGTGGTGCGGGGCGTGACGGGTGCCGGTGGGTGCAGCGGCTTCGGGGTGGGTCAGGCAAGTGGCAGGGCTGGGTGTGCCGGGCTGGCGCGGGTCACCGCGCGACGCTCAGGGACAGGGCGAATCGTGCCTGCGGGTCCGTCCACCAGTGCGTCAGTTCCAGAGCGGCAGCGGCGAGTTCGGCGTAGACGCGGTCCCAGCGGAATTTCGCCGAAATCTCTGTCCGTAGGTCCTCTCCCTCGGCGAAGTGCACGGTGAGGTCGAGTTCGGGGATCTTCACGGTCTGGTCGGTGCGCGAGCGCAGCCGCATTTCGATCCATTCGTTGTGCGCGTTCCACAGGGCGATGTGGTCGAAGGCGTCGGTGTCGAAGTCGGCGCCGAGTGCGCGGTTGCACACGGCGAGGACGTTCTTGTTGAAGGCGCCGGTCGTGGGGTCGTCATAGGCCGCCACCAGCACGGATTCGTCCTTGACCAGGTCCGTGCCGAGCAGGAGCGCGTCCCCGGGTTCCATCAGGGCCCGGACGCCGGACAGGAAGGCGGTCCGTTCGACCGGCAGCAGGTTGCCGATGGTGCCGCCCAGGAAGGCGATGAGCCGCGGTCCGGTGGTGGCCGGCAGGGTGAAGCCGGTGGTGAAGTCGGCGATCAGGGCGTGCACGCTCAGATCGGGCCGCTCGGCGCCCAGTGTCTGGCCGGTCTGTGTGAGCGCGCTTTCGCTGACGTCGACCGGGATGTAGGTGTGCAGGTCCGGCAGGGCGTCCAGCAGCTGCCGGCTCTTCTCGGAGAGGGAGCCTGAGCCGAGTTCGACCAGGGTGCCTGCGCCGGTCACTGCGGCGATCTCCGCGGCGCGGGCGGCCAGGCAGGCGTGCTCCGCGGCGGTCGGGTAGTAGGTGGGAAGTTCGGTGATCCGGTCGAACAGTTCGCTGCCGACGGCGTCGTAGAACCACTTCGGCGGCAGCGTCTTGGGGCTGTGGGTCAGGCCGTCGAGGACGTCGGCGCGCAGAGCGGCGTGTGTGGCGTGTTCGGTGACGGCGCGGGTGAGGCGGAAAGAGCTCATGACGTGACTTCTTTCGGGGTGGAGGGGCGGGGGCGGCGTACGGAGGTGGCGAGCGGCCAGCACAGGGCGGCGCCGAGGAGGCCGCAGCCGAAGGTGGCGACGCCGACCAGGGCGTGGCCTCCGTGGGTGAGCGCCCAGGTGGCGAGTGACGGCGCGACGATGACGGCGCCGGCGAGAGTGGTCCCCCAGATGCCGGCGTAGGTTCCCTGGGCGGCGGGGGGCGCGATCCTGTTGAGGATGTCGGCCGCGGCGACGAAGATCACGATCTCGCCGGGTACGGCCAGGGCGGCCGCGGTGGCGTAGCCGAGGGTGGTGGAGACGAAACCGGTGGCGCCGACGGTGACGGCCAGGCCGAGGGAGCTGAGGGCGAACAGTCCGGTCATCGCGTGAGGACGGCTGGAGCGGCGGCTGAGCCAGCCGTTCAGCGCGGGCGACAGCGCGAGGACGACGCCGGCGTTCGCGGCCTGGGCCCAGCCGTAGTCCGCGGCCGACAGGCCGTCGCCTTCCATCAGCAGCGGCAGAGCGGAGAACAGGCTGCCGGTGCAGGTGAGGGCGGCGAGGCTGGCGGCGAGCAGCCACCACAGGCGCGAGTCGCGCAGCGCGGCGGCCACGCCCGGTGCGGCGGAAGGGTGTTGGGGTTCCCGGGCGTCGACCAGCTGCCAGGCGATCAGTGCGAAGGTGCCGCAGACGGCTGCGTTGATGCAGATCAGCGTGCCGATTCCGAGAGGCGCCGCGAGCACGCCGCCAGCGGTCCCGGCGACCGCGGCACCGACGTTGACCGCGAAGTTGCGCCAGCCGTTGGCCGCGGCGCGCGCGGCGTCGTCGGGGAAGGCGTCGGCGATCGCCGCGGTGACGACCGGGCGTGGGGCGTCGTACACGACGCCGGCCAGGAAGGACGTGGCGATCAGCGCCGGCGTGGTGTGCGCGAAGGCGAGCAGAGGCAGTACGGCTGCGGCGAGGAGCATGGTCGTGACGAGGGTGGCGCGGCGGCCCCATCGGTCGGCGAGCCAGCCGCACAGGACCGAGCCCGCCAGCCAGCCGGCCCCGAACGTCGCCAGCAGGATGCCCACCAGGCTTGTTGTCAGGTGGAGTTGGGTGAGGTGGTAGGGCAGGAACGGGAAGGTGAAGCCGAAGGCCCTCACGGTGAACGTGCCGAGCAGCAGGGTCCAGATCGACGCCGGCCATGAGCGCGTGTATCCCGTTGCCTGCGCGTCCGGTGCTCTGACCGGCGCGGCAGTGGTGGTCACAGGGGCTCCTGTGGGTGGGACAGCGCGCGCCGGACGGGCGTACGCCGGTACGGAGTGAGGGTGCGGGGTGCCGCCGAGGACGGGGGTTCTCGGCGGCACCCGCGGTGGCCGAGGGCCCTCTGGCGCACGCGGTGGTGGCCGGGGCTCAGGCGCCGGGTGTGGGCGGCGCGCTCGGCCGGGCCCGGCCAGGCTCGGGGGTTGGGCCTGGCCGGGGGCTCGTGGGGTGGACGGGCTCCAGAGCAGCGGGGATCGCGCGGGAGGAGCCGGCTGCAGGCGGCCGGATGCGCCCTCCAGGCCGCAGGCGGGTCAGGCGGTGAACTCGTGCAGGCTGCCACAGTCCTTGGGGCGCTGGCCCACCTTCACGATGCAGACCTGGATCTTGTATCGGGAGCCCTCGCGGACGTAACTGGGCTTCTTAGTGGTGCACTTCTTGTTGTTGAGATCGTCGGCGGTGCGGGACAGGAGGCTCTCACTCAGCGTGGTGATCTGTACGAGGGCCTTGTAGCCGTCCGTCCGGATGTCACATGCCGTCACCCGGTTGGTGCTGGAGTTGTAGTAGCCGGAAGCGCTCTCGCTTCGGGAGAACCACCAGCCACTGTTGGCGGAGGCCGGAGTGGTACTGATGGATGCGGCGAGCGCGCCGCCGACGATGACGGGCACGAGTCGGGAAATGCGCATGTCATGACTTCCTTTCGGTGTTCCGGGCACGGGAAAGCCTCGGGATTTCGACGAGCGGAGGCCGTCGAGGCCTGCGATCTGTTATTCGGTGCGCGCCGACACGGAAAATCTAGAGCCAATCGCCTGTGGATAGATTTTGAGAAATGACGCCGCCGGTGCAATTGCGCCGGTGCGACCGTTCGCGATAGCTGGCGACTTTTCGTCAGAGGTGGCGCAGACCCGAACTGGTGTCGTGAGCTGTGTCTTTGCTGGTTTGGGTGCCGGTTCGGGTCGCGGATCCGTCAACTGCCGTGAACAGGCAGCGTCACCTGCAAGGAACAGGACCGTCTTCGCCTGGTGGGGCTTCAGAGTCGATTGGCCAACTATCGCGAACGGTTATAGCCCGGTTTCATCCGGCCTTGGGGAAATAAGGCGGCGTCCAGCCCACATATTTGGCTTTCCAGGTCTTTTCTATGAAGTCGGCCTTGACGATGTCGATGTAGCCGAGGCGTTTCACATCGTTGCTGGCGATCTCGCCGTTGCCGAGGTAGACGGCGATGTGGCCGGCCCGGTGGCCGGTGTCCCAGTACATGAGGGCGCCCGGGGGCGGGTTGCGGTCGCCGTCGTGGCGCATGTCGGCGGGCACGACCTTGTAGTGGTCGATGGCGTAGGTGACGCCGCTGAAGTTCCAGCCGTAGACGTTCGCCACGTAGGCGAGGCACCTGCGGTACCAGCCGTTGGTCGACATGAGTCCGGCGTGCTGGCGGGCCCAGGCGATGGCGTCCTTGACCGAGCGGGGGTTGTTCAGCTGCCAGGTGGCCGTGCCGTCGGTGAAGGTGCCGCCTGCGCTCCCGGAGGTGCCCGTCGCGCTGTCGGCGCACTGGCTGGGCACGTCGCCCGACGCGGTGCCGGAGTCCGCCGTGCTCCCGGAGGTGGAGCCGGAGTCGGTGCCGCCGTGGGAGAGGTCGATGCCGGCCTCCTTCGCCAGCGCGCGGACCTCGGACTCCCGCCCGGCGTACAGCTCGGGGTGGGCGCTGCCCTGGACGGCCTGGGCGACGTCGCCGGGCGGCTTGGTCTGCCAGTTGGGGACGTCGACGAGGCCCTTGTTGGTGCCGCGCCCGTAGAGGAAGGACTCGGTGGCGAACGCGGGGTCCATGATCTGGGCCTTGGTGCCCCAGTCCATCTGGGGCCGCTGCTGGAAGAGACCGACCGAGTCCAGGTGGCCGTCCGGCCGGTTGATCAGGGAGGACTCCTGCATGGCCGCCATCAGGGCGATGAGCGTGGCCCTGCCCGGGAGTTTGGTGGCGGCCTTGGCGATGGACTTGGCGTTGGTGAGCTGCTGCTGGTGCACGCTGCCCTGGGCGGGCGGGCTGTTGTTGCTGTCGGGGGCGGCCGCGCCGGTGCCCGGTCCGGTGTCTTCGCAGGTGGAGGCCTGGGCGCTGGAGCCCATGGGCATGGCGCCCAGGAGGAGCAGGCCCGCGAGGAAGAGGACGGCGGCGACGGCGCCGAGTTTGAGCATCAGGCCCTTCTTCGCGACGCCGGCCGCCCGCGTCGCGATCTGGGTGAGGTCGTCCTGGTCCATGGCTACGCCTCCAGGCCCAGGACGCGGGTGACCATCCAGGGCTGGCCGACGTCGGCGCGGGAGACCTCGAGCGTGAACTTGCGGGTGTAGGTGTAGTCGTCGGTGCCCTTGACCTCGATGCGCGCGGTGGCGTCCCGGTAGACCCGCACGGGGGTGTCAGGGGCGAACTCCTCCCTGGCGGCAGGGACGTTGATGCTCACCTGGGTGGGAGTGGCGGATGTGGCCTGGGCGGCGACGAGCTTGTTCCAGTCGATGTCGTCGTGCTTGTTGAGGTTGTCCACCAGAGCGGTGGACGCGTACGGCGCCGCCCGTTCGACGGCCGCGGAGTGGGTGCCGTCCTGCAGCAGGATCCGGGTGGTGTAGGCGAGGACGAAGGCCTTGGCGATGCCGTCGGGGGTGCCGGGGCGGCGGACGGTGGTGCTGGCCGAGGCCGCGGGTGACGGAGCGTCGTCGGTCGGGGCCTCGGTCGCCGCGTGTGTGGCGGGGGGTTTGGTCTGCACGGTGTCGCGGTCGTGGTGCGAGGTCAGCCAGGAGGCCCCGGCGACGAGTCCGGCGACGATGAGCAGGATGATCGGCACGCTCAGCGGGGTGGGCACCTTCCTGCGCTCTTCCTTCACCCAGCGGGCGCGGGCGTCGCGGCGGGCCGATCGCCAGGCCCTGCGGGCGCGGCGGCGCTTGCGGAAGGGCAGATCGGCGATCTCCTCGGGCAGCTCCTCGGCGCGCAGGAGATCGCGCCACCCGTCGGGGGTGGGGGAGAACGGTGCCTGCTTCTTCGGCTTCTTCGGTGTCGGGGTGTGCGGCTCGTCGTGGTCGCGGTCGGGCATGGGGAACTCCGGGGTCGGCGGCCCGCGTGCGGGCGCGCGGGCATGGCGAGATGGCCCCGGGGTGATCCGGCCGCAGTGCAGCCGGACCGCGGGGGTCTCACGCGCGGGAAGCAGGGATGGAGGGTCCGGTGACACCGGACGGCGGGCTAGGAGCTGCCGCGGCCCGGGGGCAGTTGGGGCCGGCGCACGACCTCGCCGCGGATGGCCGGCCTGCGGCTGGCGGGCGGCGCGGGGCTGCGCCCGACCGATGACCGCTGGGCGGTGGCCGGCGGGTAGGCGCGGAAGCGGGCCCCGACCGGGTTGGACGGGTCGACGACCTGCCCCTGGACGGTCCGCGGACCGTTCTGCCGCGGGTGGTGCGGAACGCCATTGCGCTCGGGAGCACCGGGCCGGACCGTGTAGCCGCTGCCGGGAACGTAGCCACGCTGCCGGGCGGCTTCGGCACGCGCCGCACGCGCGGCGGTTGCGTCGGCGGGCTGCCCCGGGCCACCCGGTGTGGGGCGGGGGCCGGGGCCGCGGGTGCGGCCGGGAGGTCCTCCGGGTCCGCCGGGCAGGCCGGGCCGGGTGGCGGCGTGATCGCCGTAGGTGCCGCTGGGCAGTCTCGGGAAGCTGGGCGGTTCGGGATAGGTGCGTGCACGGGTGACGCGGATGGTGGTCTCGCCCGGGTCGCTTGCGGCACCGCTTGCTGCTCCCCCGCCCCAGCGGTCGCGGATGATGCCGCCCGCAGACGCGATGCCGCCTCCGATGCCGCCGAGGATGTTGCCGGCGCGGCCGCCGCCGCGGCGCAGTGTCCCGATCAGGCCGCCGCTGCCGCCGCCGGAGCTGTTCGGGCGCAGCGAGCGCAGTCGGCGGGCGGTCGCGAAGGTACCGAGGGTGCTCAGCACTCCGCGGCCGGCCAGCTGGGCGCCGCCGCCGGAGACGATCCCGTCGAGCTGACCCTTGAGTTTGAGGGCAGTGCCGACGGTGGCGATGTTGAGGAGGGAGACGATGAGCCAGCCGTAGACGTTCAGCAGGCTGATCATCGCCATGTTGACCATCATGACGCTGCCCAGGAGCATCATCGCGACCATCGAGGTGAGCACGGTGCCGACCAGTGCCTCGACCCAGGCCACGCCCCACTGCCGCGGCTTGCCGGGGATGCACCACAGGCAGGCGAAGACGACGCCGCAGACCAGGAGCATGAGTGCGCCGAGGAGACTGGTGAGGGTGGCCGCGGCCAGGACGATCACCAGGGCGCAGAAGATCACGGCGGTGATGATGGCGGCGAGCAGCACGCCGAGACGCCCGGAGGGAGTGTGGCCCTGGCGCCACTGGACGGCCTCGTGCCCGGCGTTGTCGGTGGTCATGTTCTCCGCGAGGTAGTCCTCGCGCTTGTCCATGTCGTCGCCGAGCTTGACGACGTCGGGCCCCCACCGTTTGCACGCCTCGATGGAGCCCAGGTCAGCGACGCACCAGGGGACGACGACGTAGGTGCGCCACACGGCGTCCGAGGCCTTGCGAACGGCGGTGTCACGGTCGTCGTCCGACCAGGTCGGGGTGGGTGTCTTGAACGGCAGGGAGCTGGAGGTGTCACCGGCGAGGCCCCCGGAGAGGGTGGTCATGGCGACGGTGGAGCCGGCCTGCCGGGCCTCGTCGACGCCTTTGACCCAGGTCTGGGGCGAGGTCAGCAGCGTGGTGGCGATGGCCGCGGACGCGGCCACCCACACGAGCTGGCCGAGCATGCTCTGGTCGGAGCGCCGGGCCCAGGCGAGGAACATGCCCACCGCGAGCGCGGCCGGCAGGAACATCGTGACCATCGACTCGGCGGCGGCACCGATGCCGCGAGAGATGGCCGGCTCGATCTCGGGCAGCGAGACCGCCTTGAAGGTCCACTGCATGATCGTGATCGCCGCGCGGCCGATCATCGTCAGAACCGCCATGAGGAGCGAGGCAACCTCGTGCATGCTGCCATCGACAAGGTCGCCGCCCGTGAGGTCGTCGCTCAGCTGCTTGTCCAGCTGGAAGGTGCTGGCCGGGTGGCTCTCGAAGAGAGTGCCCTGGCCTCCGGGCGGCTTGAGCGGGGACGGCATCAGATCGCCGATGCCGGCCGGCTGGTACTTGCCGTCCTCGCCGGCGGCGGCCGCGGCCGGCGCGGTCACCATGAGGGTGGTGAGCAGGCCGACGCCCCACAGGAGCAGGGTGCGCAGCCGCGGTAGCCGCCATGTGTAGAGGCAGATCCAGCTGGCCGCGCGGAGTATCAGTCCGTCCCGGCCAGCACCGGTGCGACGGGGTCGGCGGTGTGCGAAAAGCGGTCGCCGACGTCGCTTGTCTGCTCGATGAGCCACTGGTCACCCTCCTTCACGAGGCGTACGACGTAGCGGAATTGGTCCTCGCCGGACCGGTGCATGGTGGCCAGCGCGCCCTTGCCGGCCGGATGGGTGTCGGACGCCGGGACGTCCTGCACGTTGCTGATCTTGATGTCGAGCGGGGCGCGGGTGGCGTCGGTGTCCTCGGCGCCGATGGTCTTGCGCTCCCTGACGCAGCCGGCGAGGGTTCCGCCGTCCTCGTCGAAGTTCGGGCGCGAGGCCTTCGTCGACAGCGCGCACATCGTCTGGGCGTCGGCGGGCTTGACCGCCATCCACGCGTGCATGTAGTCGCCCGCGGCCTTCGTCACCAGCTGCTCGGCGCTCGGCCCCTTCGTCTGCGCCTTGTCCGAGCCGGAACCGGAGTCGGAGCAGGCGGCGAGGGTGGTCAGGACGGCGGCGGCGGCCCCAACGGCGGCGGACGCGCGCCGGATACGCGGGTTCATGGGCTCTCCTCGATCGGGTACGGGTGATCACTCAACCCTCCGATCCTGCCTTGGCGAAGTCGGCGCGGTGATCCGGCCCCTCGTCCTCGGGCCCCAACTCCCCTTCTGCACGTCCGCTTTGCTCGCGTTCGGCGTCTTCGTACTGGTCCTTGGGGTTGGTGGACAGGGCCCGCAGGAGTTCGTAACTGGGCGAGTCCCACTGCATGGTGGCGACCCGGTCGAAGCGGTCCCTGACGATGCAGTGGCCGTGGCGGATGACGCCGTGGGCCGTCTTGCCGACGCCGTGGATCAGCGCCCGGCTCGCCTCCCCGACGGGCAGGCGCAGCAGTTCGGCGAGCGCGTCCTGCTGGATCTTCGTGGACTGCTCGAAGCCGAAGACGGTGGTGATGGCCTCCAGGACACCGTCCAGGCCGAGCAGGGAGTTGGGGTCCTGACTGTCGATCGCCAGGCTCGTGTCGAGGGCGCGGCCCATGCGGGCGACGAGGTCGAGGAACTTTTTGCCGTCGTCGGTGCCGGTGAGCACGTGGACTTCCGGGACGCTGATCACCTTGGGCAGGTTGCGCAGGTCGGCGCGGGAGGAGGTGTTGAGGGCGTAGGCGATCAGCCCGCGCATCAGGGCGAGACTGACGCGCTCGTTCATCGTCATGTCCGCCGGGCGGGTTCCGGCCTGCGGCATCGTCAGGCCGGGGACCTGGACGAGCCACAGTCCCGCCTCGGGCCGCAGCGGGCTGGCGCCGTCGCGGGGGCGGCCGAGGACCGGCGCTCCGAGCTGGGTGCGGGCGACCTCGGCGAGGGCGTCTCCGGCGTCGCGGGCCAGTTCGTTGTCGCTGTCCTTGAGCAGGTCGACCACCCGCCACGAGGCCGGGTCATGGTGCTCGGCGATCTCGTTGACCGCGCGCAGCAGATGAGTCTCGACGCCCTGGTTGCGCATCCGCTCCGGCAGCATGATCAGCATCTGCGAGACGACCTGCAGGGCCGCCTCGCCGCGCTGAAGCATGCGGAACAGGTCAGCGACGCCCGGGGTGTCGATACCGCAGGTGACATGGTGGGAGGGCAGACCGAGGTATTCGCCGGCCCGGATGAGGCCGATCTCGTCGCCCTTGAACCCGAGCATCAGGGCGTAGGCGCCGCGCATCGCGGCGGTGAGGGTGGCCAGCATCATCGCTGTCGTCTTGCCGCGTCCGCTGCGGCCCAGGTAGGCGGTGGTGGTGGCGTCACCGCGGGCGCTGCCGGCGGTGATGTCGAAACGCACGACGCCAGGGGTGGTGCCGGTAAGCAGCCCGGCGATGGGACCGCTGTCGTCCCCGGCTTCGGACCCGCCCCAGAACATGGACGCGGCGAGCGCGTCGGTCTCGCGGATGTGCCCGAGGTCGGCAACCCGCAGCATGTCGCCGACCAGGCTCTCCAGCCACATCTCGCGCTGCTCGTCGGCGGCGACGATGACGTCGATCGACAGGCCGGCGTAGTGCGAGATGACCGCATCGCACCGGGCGTGCAGGTCCTCCAGCGACTCGGCGGAGGCCACCAGGAGGCGCGGGTGGTCCTCAAGGAGGGTCATGCTGTCCCGGGACATCCGCTGGCGCAGGGCCTCCATGACGAGCTCGGTCTCCTCGATCTCGACCAGGGTCTCGCCGGCCGAGTTCTCCGCGGCGGAGCGCCTCTGCTCCTTCGCCGACTGCCGCACCCTGTCGACGGCCTTGATCGCCGCGCCCTTGCGCCAGACGTTGAAGCGGACGGACGCCTCGGGGCAGACCAGGAGCTCGTCGCCGGATTCGTGGGTGTAGCGGATCTCCGACAGGCACCTGAGCCACTCCTGCTCGCCGGGGGTGTGCATCGCCTCCGGGAAGGCGGGCATCGCGAGCATCGCGACCCATGCCGCGGTCTCGCCGCGGGCATCGAGGAGCTGCAGGTGGTCGGCGTGCGGGATCGCCCTGGACTGGCTCAGGCGGACCAGGGAGGCGCCGGTGACGACGGGCAGGCGGGGCGGGGCCGGCTGCGGACGGTAGGACTCGCGGGAGATGGCCCACGCGAGGAGTTCGACCGGTGCTATCCGCGCCCGCCACGGCGTGGCCTCCAGCCTCCGCTCCAGCCGCCGCACCGCGGCGTCCAGCTGGGCGAGTTCGCCTTCGCCCAGGCCGGTGTGGCGCAGGCCGAGCGCGGAGGCGGTGGCGTCCTTGGCGGTCGCGTTCGCCGCCGTGGCCCGCTCGGCGATCTTGATGCCGAGCAGCAGGTGACGCTGGGGCAGGTCCAGGCCGTCCAGGCGTTGCGCCCACATGTCGGCGAACGCCTCCACGTCGCCGGCGGTGAACATTGCGTGCGCCTCGGCCCGGTAGAGCTCGCCGTCCAGCGGCGACCACAGGACCTTCAGGTGGGCGTCGTATCCGGGCAGCACCTTGGCCAGGGCGAGCGCGGCCGCGTCCTGTTCGGCGTCCTGAGCCGGTTCGGGCATCAAATCGGTGTTGGCGCCGGACAGGACGAACCAGGCCTCCGCGCCCGTGGCGGTCACGACCAGGCCGTCGGCGACGGCGACCAACTGGGGCACCGGCATGAACCGCTCGGCGCCGAGCCCGAGGAGCCGGCCGACCCGCGAGACACTCTTCCTCGCCGTCTTCGCCTTCGTCGCGCTGCTCATCGGAACTCCTTGGGTACGGTGCCGCGGGCCCAGGCGCGCGCCTGGGACTCGGACAGGTGCAGGGCCTGCATGCGGGTGGTGACGCCGTCCTGGACGGCGTGCATCCGGCCGGGGATGACGGAGTACGGCGGGACGGGCCATACCTCGGGGGCCACCCGGGCCCACAGGGTCTGTCCGCCGTACGCCAGGACGCGGGTGGCGAACACGTCGCCGACTTGGGTGCCGAGGTGGGGCGGGATGCCGCGGGTGCTGCCGGCGACGATCTGGATGCCGTTGTGGCGGCCGGCGGCCAGCAGCATGCCCAGTGCCTCGACGCCGGGTGCCTCCTCCAGCTGGCTGTCGGGGCGGGTCAGCATCCAGTGCTGGCGCAGACCGACCAGCAGCCGCTCGGCGTGTTCGATGACGATGAAGCGGCGCCGGTGCCAGGCCTCGGGGGTGGCGGTGTACTCGTGGCGCAGCCGGTCGTGCATCTCGATCAGGAAGGTGTGGATGGCGTCGATCCGGCTGTAGAGGGCTGTGTTGTCCAGCGAGGCCGCCCAGGTGTGGGAGGCGCGGCGGGCGTCGAGGTCGAGGATGTCGACGTGCGCTCCGTGGTGCAGGGCCTGCGCGGCGATCGAGCGGAGCACGGTGGTGGTGCCCCCTCCCCCGCCGGTGGCGACCAGCACGTTGGACGGCACGGCGGTCAGGTAGACCGGCTGGTCGCCGTCGGCCAGGCCGAGCAGGATCCGGTCGCTGCCGCGCAGGGCGCGCACGGTGTGCGGGTCGGTGAGGCGGACCACGTCGCGCATCGCCTCGATGGGCATACGGGTCTGGGCGTTCATGGTGAGTTCTCCAGGGGGGCGGCCGTACGGTGCTTGCGGCGCAGGCGCCGGCGGGAGCGGGCCACGGCGTCCGGCCCGTACAGCCGCACCCGGGGCCGGATGAGCGCCGGCTGGCCGACGGTGTGGGCCGGGTCCGGGCCGCGGTCGGCGAACAGCGCCCCGAACAGGGGCATGTGGACCAGGTGCGGCAGGCGCTCGCCGATCCGGCGGGTCCGCAGCCGTAGCCCGAGCCGGCGTACCGGGATGCGGCCGCGGCCGGTGACCGGGTGGACGCCGCGCACCAAGTACTGAAGGTGCACGCTCCACACCAGGAGGTTGGTGCGCCGCCAGTAGACGGTGGAGCGTTTGGCACCGGCGTAGGTCAGGCCCAGCGGCGGCAACAAAAAGAACGGCACGGCCGGCTGAGGGGGGAAGCCGAACAGGCTGAGCCACAGGGTCCACCAGGTGCCGAAGCACACGAGCCCGTAGCGCAGCGTGGTGCGGGGGATGCCCTCGCCGAGGTCGACGCCGAGCAGTTCGTGCTGGCGGGTCTCCATGTCCCAGTGGCGACTGAAGGTGCGGGATTCTCGCATCGTCTTCCCGCCGCTCAGACCGGGAAGATGGAGACGATCTTCGTCCCCAGGACGCTGAGGATGTCGACGGCCTGGTCGGTCTTGAAGATGCAGAACGCCGCGACCGCGGCGCCGACGAGGCAGGTTCCGAACTTGCCCCACTGGCTCCGGGTGAAATACAGGCCGACCTGCACCGCAAGGACGGCGCCGAACAGCGACGAGACGATGGTGATGATGTACGAGGTCAGCGGGTTGGTGCCCATGACTCTCCTTGGCGTGCGGGTATGAGGGAGGGTTCGAAGGCGCTTCGCGCGGCGACCGGAGGTGAGGGCGAGCTCACTGCGACGTCACCTGCCAGACCTGCCAGCGGAACGCGCCGTCGGCGCTGACCTGCGTGAGGGTGACGCGGTAGGTCTGCTGCAGCTCGGCGCCGGCCAGCTCCCAGCGGACGGTGGCAAGGCCGGTGCGCCGTGAGCCGGAGCCGGTCTGGACGGCCCAGGTGTCCAGGGAGTGCCAGGCGAGGCCGGCGCCGAGTGGCGCGATCTTCGCGCCGGGGGCGGCCGACTGGTCGGCGGTGCCGTCGACCCAGGCCTCGAAGAAGTTCGCGACGGTCGTGCGGGTGCGCTCGGACAGTTCGGCGTCGGTGTCGGGTGCGGCCGGCTCCTTCCAGGTGACCGGTTGCGCGAGGCCGACCAGGGCGGGCTGGCCGGTGACGATGACGCGTCCGCCGGTGTCGGCGACGGGGATCTCCAGGCCGACCCACGAGGAGACCGTCTTGGCCTTGGAGCCGGAGCCCTGGGTGGAGGACACCCGCACGTCGACCGAGACCCGGGCCTGGTGCGCGCTGGTCTGGGTGACCTGGCCCGGGATGGTCTGCGCGACGAGCTGGAGGCCCTGGCCGTCCCAGCCGGCCTTGGTGTCCGCGCCCTTGGGCAGGTCCCGGGCGAGTTCCGTCGCCCGGGAGTCGGGGTCGTCCTCGGACCACGTCAGGTACGAGCGGGCGTACCGGGCGGCGACCTGCTGGGCGGTTGCCGCGGGCACGTCGTCCTTGGCCGCTTCCGCCTGGGGGCTGGCCTTGGGAGCGGTCGTCGGCTGCTGCGGCGGGGCGATGACGCTGCGTACGCCGATGACGGCGAACAGGCCGATCACGGCCCAGACCGCGATCCGTCCGGTGCGCCGGGCGACCACGCTGGTCGAGCCTTCGTCTTCCTCCGCCCACGCCGAGGTGTCCGGCCTCCGCACCGGCGCTTCCGCCGCTACGGCCGGCGCATTCTCGGGCGCGCCGGCTTCCGGCTGGTCACCGGCCTTCCGGCGGGAGCGGCTGGCGAGGGCGTCGGCGAATTCTTCACCCCCCGCCTTCTCTTTTTGGGGAAGGCGGAAAACCTTCCGCAGCAACTTCATGTGAACTCCTCGGCCGTTTCGCAGTCCGGTCCTTGTGCGCATGCGGGCGCAATGACTGATCGGCTTCTCCGCGAGATACGGGAAGCGCACACCAAGAAGCTATGCCGAATGCCCTGTGGATAAATTTCGGCGCCGCGACACCTGTGCAGTCGCCTTGTCGGCGGCAACGGGAAAAGGGCCCGCACAAGGTGCGGGCCCTGGAGATGGTCGGGGTGAAAGTCAGAGGGCGGAGGAGTCTATCTCTTCGGAGACGCCCTCTTCGTCGAACTCTCCGCTTTCTATGTCGAGGCGGTTGCGTGCCCAGCGTTCCAGGTCGCTCAGCCGGTAGAGGCTTTCCCGGCCTCGCTTGTCCGCGGGGTCGGGGAATTCGGGGTCGCGGGCACGGGCGTTGCGCAGGGACGTCAGGTCGACGTCGGGCAGGAGGTCCTCGGCCTCGCGCAGCCCGACGAGCGGATCCGTCTCCTCGTCGCCGCCCTGCTCCCCATCGCCATCCGTGAGCTCCGGGACTTCGTCGTTGCCCTCCTCGTCGACATCGGCGTCCTCCTGCCATTCGCCCGCGACAGACGCCAGGGCGTGAACAGCGCGGCCGTGAACAGTTCCATCTGTGTCATCAACCCCCCGTTTCCCCAGGTGGACATGTGCATCTGTGTCACTGTTCAACTGTGTCACTGTGTCATCCGCGCCCGCGTCGGCGGTCTTGGCGAGGGTGACGGCGGGCGCCGGGGCGGAGCCGGCCATGGCCCAGGCCCGGGCCTCGGCGTCGCTCATGAACAAGACCTGGGTCTCATGCGACATGCCGCCGAGCACGACCTGGGCGCGGCCGATGTGGCGGGTGCTCTTGGGGGCGGGCTGGACCTCGGGGACGAGCATCTTCCAGGCGTTTTGCGTGTAGCGGGCGAGAATGCGGGTGGCGAAGTTCTCACGCATTTCCGGACCGCCCAGAGCGCGGGCCGTCGCCGACTGGGCGACCAGGAGCACATGGAGCCGAACAGCGCGGCCCATGAAGAGAATTTCAGCAAGTGCGTCGACCGCTGGCGATATCTTCGGATCGCCCTTTTCCTTGATCTTCTCCCAGTAGCGGGTCAGTTGTTTCATCGTCGCATTGATCTCCTCCAGCAGGATCACAATGCGCGGCCCGACCGCGGTCGGGTCGGCGTCGTCTCCGAGGTGCTCCGCAACGTGAATTCGGCGCTGCCCTTCGGCGCCGAGCCTGACCAGAGCGTCGTGAATGTCGGCGATATCACGGCAGTATTCGACGTTCTTCACGCCGCGGGCCCACATGTGGGATACGCGTTTGAAGTCGAGGATGTATCCGTGCGCGCCGTGGTGAATGAGCTGGGAGGCGATGGTGCGCAGGATGACGCTCTTGCCGCCGCCGGTGCCCGCGCTCACCAGGACGTGCGGGGACTCTGCGTCCAGGTCCACGGACACGATCTTCTGTCCGCGCTCCAGGCCGATCAGCGGCGCCGACTCGGGCACCTTCTTGACGAGTTCCTTGACCTTGGGATCGCTGAAGACGACCTTCGACGGCGGGCGGTGGACCTTCTTCACCGTCACGTAGGGGCTGCGACCGTCGTATTTCCAGCTGAAGGACACCCCTTGCAGGGCGAGCTTCTTGACGATCATCTCGGCGACGTCGGTCTCCTTGAACTTCAAGGCGACCGGCAGGTCGACGCGGATCTCGGCGTCGTCGTCGGAAAAGTTCAGCGGAACGTGCAGGTAGGAACGCGGCCGGGTCGCCTCGGGAATGCCCAGCGGGCCGACCAGCGCCAGGTGCAGCGGCTCGACCCATTCCCGCATCAGCTCGCGCTTTCCGCGGTTGCGCACGGCGTGCACTGCGGCACCGGTCAGCAGCAGTCCGCCGGCCCCGGCCCCGCCGTACTCCAGCGCCCTGAGCGTCTGTTCGGGCTCGGTCCAGTAAAACCAGCCGCCCCCGCCCAGGGATCCGAGCGTGGTCAGCCGGGCGCCCGCCCGCTGCCAGCCGGGCCGGTAGGACCAGGGACCGACCCGTCCCTCGACACCGTCGAGGACACGGCGGCCGCCCTTGAAGAACGTCGCGTCCGTACGGCGCTGTCCGTCCATCTCCCGCCCGGACAGCAGCCGGCCGACACCCATGAGGAAGGCCTCGACGCCCTCTTCGAGCTGCCGGTCGAAGTCGCTGCGCGCCATCGCCTGCCTCGCCTCCCGTGCGCACGGTGCCGTCCGCGTGCCACGGACGTTGATCTCCAGGGACGCTAAGCCGGTTGGGCTGTGGATAGATTTTTCGCTGTGCACGGTCCGCGCCGTACTGCACGCACTTGTGACCGCTCGCTGTAGTTGGCGAATGCTCTCGATAGTTGGCGAGTGGGCCGTGGGGATCGCCCGACCTGGGGTTTCGACCGCCGTAACGGCAGTGGAGGCCACGGATTCGTCAACTATCGCGAGCAGAGGTCGCCAACCTCGATGAGCAGAACTCCTGTGACCAGCGCGGACGTACCGGCCCACTCGCCAACTACGGAGGGCAGTCACAGCACTGCACTGGAGGCCGCGAACCGCTGCACCGAGCAGCACAGCCCGTACTGCACCCGGCTGCTCGGTGCTTCTCGCGCCCTGCTCCGCTGCACGAGCAGCGACTGCTCCCGCGCTGCACGGCTGCGTGCAGGACTGCACCGGCACTGCAGGCAGCACTACAGGAGCCCGGCGGCGACTGCAGATCGCCGCCGGGCGCAGCACATCCCGCTGCACCGGGTGCTGCTCGTGCAGGAGTTCGCCCCGGTTCCGGGGACGGTGGCAGTCCGGCCCGCCGCTGCCCCCGGCCTGCACGGGACAGTGGCGGGCGGGCCCGCTCGTAGTCGACGGCTGCCCTGGGGAGCCTGCTGCCGTGTCCCGGACTGCACTTCACTACCTGCGGCAGTGGCCAAGCGACCTCGTGCAGCGGACCGCGGCGCAGCCCTGCTGCTCGATGCAGCAGCATCGTGCAGGAGTAGCACGCCCGTACGAAGCAGCAGGAGTTGTTGCGGCCGGCGCGGCGGGCGATGCGTGCAGCGGCTGGCACCCTGCAGCCTGCTGCGCCTACTGTCTTACTGCTCCTGCTACTCCTGCTACTCCAGAGCCGTACTGCTGCGCCGCTGCACTGCTCTGGTCGTCCACAGCATCTGGGACACCAGAGCGATAGCTCGGCAGGCGGGGCCCGCTCCCGCACAACACCTCGCTGCGCAGGCGCGGTTCAGTCGCTTTCGGGGTCGTACGAATCGGGCTCGTAGTCGTCGAACGACGGCTCGTCGGGTGCATCCAGCTGGGCGTACGCGCGTGCCCGCTCCGTCACTTCCCGCAGGTTGACGATGCCGAAGGCGGCCTCGGTATAGCCGGCGTCGAACCCCAGGAAGAGCTCCTTGCCGGGAAGCTCCTCGATGGACCAGTTCTTCTTCTTGCGTTTCGGGTCGGGCGGGCCCTTTTGCGCGACGAGGTCGGTGAAGGACGCCTCGTCGAGGTGCTCGATGGTGTTGCGCAGTTTCTGCAGGAGTTCGTCCGGCTCCTCGGCGCCGCCGGTGATCTGCTGGTGGGCTTGCGACCAGCGCTGCATCTGGTAGGCCGACATGACGAGTCGATAGCCACGGACCCAGACGTCCTCAATTGCCCGTGCGAGATGGTCTTCGGTCGGCGACCACTCCTCCCCGTGGTCGATCGCCCGGTCCGTCCATGCGGCCTTGCTCGCGGCCTGGTAGTAGCTGTGGGCATCGCGCTGGACGGACCGCGCCCACATTGCCAGCATCCGCACCACGACCCTGGGGCGCGCATCCGCGGCAGCGGCTGGCGGTTCGGGAGCAGAGGGTTCCTCAACGCTGGGCGGCTCTGGCAGCAGTACGCCGTGTCCGTCCGGCGGAATGCGGACCGCGCGATGCGCGTCTGGCGTCCAACCCCGTGGAGGCGTCCAGTCGTCGGACGGCGGTCGCCATCCATCCGGTGGCGGCCACTGCGGGGGAGCTATGTATGTCATTCGTACATCATCGGCTCACCTCCGCCCGGGGAGACCTTGCGTGCGAGGCGTCGCTGCGGCCGGAATGGCGACCGCGGCACCGCCCAACCCGACAGTGCGCCTAGGCGGCAGCCGTGTCCCCCGATCCTCCGTCTCCGGCTCGGATGTGCTCGGGTCCGGCGAGGCGGCAGCCTTGTTGGCCGCGTTGGTGGCGATCCGCCATATCTGTCCGCCGTTGACGGTCTTGCCGTGCTCCTTCAGCCACCTCGACAGGGCCGGGGCGTCGTAGCTGGCGAGCTCGGAGATGGCGTACCGGACCGCGTCGGCGTTCTTCATCGGCGCGATGACCTTCGTGTGGTCGGCGGTCTCAGTACGGTCCGGCACGCCGTCCTCCTCTTCTCCCCCGTCCTCGCCGACGGCCTCGTGGTGGCCGTCATGCTCGCCGTCCTCGTCAGGTTCCCGCTCCTCGTTTTCACCGCCGCCGGCACCCAGATGTTCGCCCGGCGGGGCCGGATCCTCCTCGGTGCCGGGCGGATCGGGTTGCTCCTCCCCCGGGTCAGGCGACTGCGTCCCGTCCCCGAGGTGGTGCGGCTCGGGACGGACGGTGCCAGGTTCGGTGAAGGCACCCGCCGGGCCCACGGCGTCGTCGGGATCCGTGGGCGGCAGTCCGTTGCCGACGGTGATCTCAGTTGGGATGGAGGCCGGGTCGAGCGCAGCGCGCTCGTCGGCGGGCACCGGGTGGGGTTCGATGCCCGCAGCGGCGAGCCCGGCTGGCGCGGTTGTTGCGAGGGGGA
Organism: Streptomyces sp. NPDC002817; assembly: GCF_053592055.1. Lineage (NCBI taxonomy): Bacteria > Bacillati > Actinomycetota > Actinomycetes > Kitasatosporales > Streptomycetaceae > Streptomyces > Streptomyces sp. NPDC002817. The sequence goes on along the minus strand of NZ_JBSFUY010000014.1, from coordinate 74,433 downwards.
CGCCGTAGCGGGCGAGCCGCAGCGGCATCAGCGCCTCCACGGGCGCCTTGCGGCGCCAGCCACGACCGAACCGGGACTGCAGCCGGGTCTGGTAGACCAGTCGATCCTGCTCCAGCTTGATGACCTGCTCGTAGGAGCGCAGCTCCCAGAGCTTCATCCGCCGCCACAGCAGGAACGTCGGCAGCGGCGCCAGCAGCCAGCGCGTGATCCGCACGCCTTCCATGTGTTTGTCGGCGGTGAGGTCGGCGATTCGTCCGACCGTGTGGCGGGCGGCCTCGACGGTGACGACGAACAGAACCGGGATGACCGCGTGCATCCCCATGCCCAGGGGGTCGTCGGCCGCGGCGGCGTTGAACGTGATGGTCGCGATGGTCAGCAGCCACGCTGTCTGCCGCAGGAGAGGGAAGGGGATACGGATCCAGGTCAGCAGCAGGTCCAAGGCGAGCAGGACGCAGATGCCCGCGTCGACGCCGATCGGGAAGAAGTAGGCGAAGTCGTTGAAGCCCTTCCTGGCGGCCAGCTCGCGTACGGCGGTGTAGGACCCGGCGAATCCGATCGCGGCCACGATGACCGCGCCGAGGACCACGACCGCGATCAGGACGCGGTGGGTGCGCGTGAGCTGGACGCGACTGGGTGACACACCGACTCCTTCCATCGTTGAGCCGTGAGTGTCACCCGGATCACCTGTGGATAGATTTTTGTGACCACGCCGTCCGGCGGCCGCGTTGGGACCCGCGGCCGCCGGCCCGGTCGGGTCAGGCGCAGCGCAAGCGTCCCGTGAAGTCCCATGCGACGGGCACGCCCAGGCGGATCTGCCGGACGAGGGCCTGGACCTGACCGGCACGCGGGGCGCACTGGGTGAAGTGCCGCAGGGCGCCGGCCACCGCCTCGCACAACTCGTTGTCCGTCAGCGAAGCCGCTCGCTCCCCTAGACCGTTCAGGCGATCACCGGCTCGCTCCGCACGGCGAGCAGCGGCCTCGGCCAGGGGTCCGCAGGCGTAACCGTCCCGCACCTCGAGGCCGTCTTCGAGCACGTTCATGGTGGTCGTCCCTTCCAGGGCCCGGTCTTCTCCTGTGTGGAGATAGGCGTGTCGGACCTCTACTCGCGCGGACGGTAAATGCCGGGTTCTATCTGTGTCGCGTCCTCGCCCCGTATGCCGCCTGCCGCGCGATCAGCGCAGCGGAGACTGCAGAGTGGGTGTCGGCCAGGCCGGGTCACGGCGCCAGGCCGCCCACCGTTCGGCCTCGGCGAAGGGGCCAGCCCGCTCGACCAGGAGCGCGAGAACCTGCTCGCGGGCGGCGTCGACGCGCGCATGCTCGGCGTCCTCGACGATGCCCAGCCGGCGGGCTTGTGCGTATTCGGCCTCGTCCTTCCACCGCCAGCGGGACAGGTCCGCGTCGACGAGGAGGTCGATGAGGAGGTCGAAGGTGTCGAAGCCGCCGGGCCAGCGGACGTTGGGGCGTTCGAAGTTGACGTACCAGGTGAGCAGCCGGTGGTCGGCGTCGCCGCTGTAGAAGGCGTTGACGCTGAAGTGGGCGCCGGGCGCCTTCCAGAGCAGCAGCACCGTGTCCTGCCACTCCCCCGCGCTCAGCGTCCAGGTGCCGTCGGCGAGTTGCTGCACCGCCTCCTCGCGCGAGGCCGTGGACTCACCGCGGCGGGCCCGCGCATAGGCCGCGGGCACTCGTACGCCGGCTCCCGGCCAGGCGCAGGTGACCAGGGCCACGGGCGTGTCCTGGACCACCCGCAGGGCCTGGGCGCTCCACACGCGTCCGCGGAAGACATCACGCCGCTGCACCGTCTGACCGACCCCGAAGAACTCCACCGAACCACCTCCGCATGCTCAACGCGCACCCGCTGAGACGGGGTGCGCCCGCCGGACACCCTGGCGCATGTATCGGTGCCCGGCGGACCGGCGCGACTACGTCGGCTCTTCCCGCCCCGGCCTCATGCGACGGCTGCGCCTCCTGCGGGCGAGGGACGCCACGGCCGTGACCGTCAGCGCGGCGGCGACATCCGCGAGGTATTCGGCCACGACCTGGCCGAGGAGGTTCACGCCCGGCTCCCGAAGGCGCCGTTCGGCGAACGCCCGTACGTGGCACGGGCGGACGCCGTCCTCTGCTCGTAGCGGTCGCCCAGGCGGCGGAGCTTGCGGCGGACGCTGTCGGCCTCGGCCGCACTGACCCCCGCCAGGTCGGCGGCCTCGGCCCACGAGGTCCGCCCGGACTGCGCCCAGACGCGGGCCACCTGCTGCTCGCCGGGCGACAGGCCGGCGAACACGGCCGCCGCGCCCGGCGTCTGCGGCTCCCACAGCGCCGAGGACTCCTCGGGGGCGGCCCGGTCGGCGAGCAGGTCAACGAGCGTGCCGCCGCCGGGGACGGGGTGGTCGAGCGACAGGAGCCGGCCGCCGGCCGTCTTGCGCCGCCACAGCGGCTTCAACTGGCGGTGCACCACGGACGACTCGCGCTTCAGCTGCTTCAGGCCGAGGGCGCCGGCGTCGTCGACGAGGTGCTCGTCCAGCAGGTCCACCCAACTGCCCAGCAACGCCGTCGAGACCGCCTCCAGCCACTCGGTGTCGGGGTTCGGGATGTCGAGCCACATGCGGGCGAACTCGGCGACCGTCGGCTTCCACCCGTCCACGGTCCGCGTCTCGAGGATCGCCTGGCGGGCGTTGAGGGCGGCGAAGACGCCGTGGCGGGCCCGAGCAGCCTTGGCACCGTTGGGCGCCCACTTCGCCTGGACCACCATCGTCCGCAGCTGTCCGTCGACCCGCTGAACCCAGGTGAAGTCGGCTCCGCGCTCCTGCGGTTCCGGCTTCGCAACGCCGCCCAGGAAGACGATCGAGCAGATCTTCTCCGCCAGCGTCGTCCCGAGGTCGCTTCCGGCGGGCCCGCGGCCGGCGAGCGCTCGCCGAGCCTCGGCGAGTTCGGCCCGCACGTGGAGGGGCAACTGCGCCACTCGGAAGCGGCGGACGGCGACGAGGTCGGCCGACGGCTGAGGGCCGCTGGGGCCGGACGGCTCCGAGGGAGCACCGTCGTGGAGGATCATCGGGGTTGTACTCCTTGCTGATCGGTACGAGCGTTCACCCCTCGGCACCGGCAGGGCACCCGTCCGACAAAGAATCTTCCCACCGGCGTGTGGTCTGCCTCACACAACTCGTGACGGTGGGCTCGTCGCGGCACGGGTCGTGTCAGACCCCCCGCTTACGATGCGCTCATGCCCGACCAGAACGTCTTCACCTTCCCCAAGGACCTCTTCGACGCCCGCAGGGAGCTGCACGAGATCCACGCCGAGATCCGCACGATGCAGGCGGACCGGCCCTGGTCGGTCGAGCCGAGCAACGGCTGGGACGACTCCGCCAAGTGGTATCCCTCCGTGCGCCCCGCGACCGATGGCTGGAGCGCCGAGGACACCGAGGCGTACACCGCTCTGCAGGAACGCGCCCGGGAGCTGAGCGCGTTCGTGATCTGCCACTGGTTCTGGAGCGAGGTCGATGCCGCCGACCGCGCCGAAGCGCGGTCCAAGCTGATCCACACCACCCAGCCGGCCGCGGCCGAGCCTGCGGCAACCGCCTGAGAAGAGGCCCGGGCCCCGTCGAGCAGCACCCCCGTAACCTCCGGCGCCCCGACGATCACGGCCGGGCCTGCACAGCGGCCGCTCAACGCCTCCGGTACGACCCACGCCGGGAACGGGAGTTCGCCACCGCACGGTGCGCGCCGCATCATGTCGGCCCCGTTCCCGCGCCGACCGCGACCGTGTTGTCGTCCAGCGGGCGGGCTGCCAGGTCGGGGCACCGCTCGCTCCACGCCGGTGGCCTCTCGCGCGGCACCGCCGCGGCCCGTGCCCGGGCCAGGTCGCCGAGGAACTCGCGCAACAGGTCCTGAGCGACCCTCTCCCGCGCCTTCGCGGCCGCCTTCTCGGCCCGCTGTCGGTTCTTCTGGGTCGGGAACATGCCGTGCAGAGTCATCCGCCGGACATGAGCGGCTTCCATCTCGGCCGGCTCGGACTCCCGCAGCCGCTTCAGCGCCCGCTGCGTGCGCTGTTCGAGGACCTTCTGGGCCACGTCCTTTTCGGCGAATGCCCGGCACACCGGATCGTCGGCGCCGTCCGCCGCCCCAGCGCCCCGGACGACCGCCCACGTGTCCCCGGCGACCTGTGTGGTCAGCGTGGCCACCGCCTGGGGATCATCCACGTCGGCCCGTACCGCGACGGCGATGTCGACCGCCTGGTCGACCAGGGCCTTCGTGGACCGGCGCAGCGAGCACACCGGGCACAGCCCGGCGGCCTCGGCGCGACCGCAGTCCTCACACGGCCGCGCCGCGCGCTGCATCCCCTCCTCGGCCAGCTGCGCCTTCTGCTCTTCGATTGCCGCGTGGAAGGCGAGCTGGCGTTCGGCCGACCGTTCGCGGCGCACCGCATCCATCGCGCTCTGGTAGTCGAACTTCGCCTGCAGCGCCTGCTCGTAGACCTCGCGCCACTCCCCCGCCGCCACGTGTGGGTGCTGGGCCGCGACCTCGGTGGCGACGATCTGGCGCAGGCCACGCCGATCGCCGATCAGACAGTCGCAACTGGGGCAGGTGCCACCGGAGTCGATGCGGATCCCTTCGTCGCACAGGTTCGACCAGCACCCGTTGTTCTGCGGGAGCCCCCGCCGGATCAGCCAAGCCGCCAAGTCCTGCACCGGGGTCCGCTGCCGGTCCAGCCGGCGCTTGAGCCGCTCGGCCAGCCGACGCTCGGCCACACCCTCGCTGTCACCCACGAAGGTGCGCAGCCGCACCAGCTCCCGACGAACGTTCTTTGCCAGCCACGCGCCGGTCGACGCGCGCCCCAGCCCGGCCCACAGCCACGCCACCGGAGCCAGAGCCACCGTCAGGTCCTCCGGCACCCCAACTGGCCGTACGAACCCGGCAGTTCGCACCGGCGCGTTCCACCCTGATCCCGTTGACGCGCTTTGCTGTTCCCCGCGAAGCGGGTCCGTCCCGCCGACTGGACCGGCAAGAACCTCCGTCATCTCCGGGAGATCCTCACCCGCGCCTGCGCATTCCCGCAGCGGGTCCTCACCCAAGACGGCAGAGCCGGAAAAACAGTCCAGATCACCGGTAGAAGAAGTACAAAGAGGGACCACAGGTGGGTGGGCCGCGTGAGGGCCTGCACCAACAGCCTCTCCCGAACGACCATCAAAACCCGTCTCCACCTGCGACGATGCATCGACGTCAGGTTCCTGAACCCCACATGCACCAGGAACCTCGCCCGGAACGTCCTCGAAGCTCAGCTGCGCCCAGCCCTCCCCGGCCAGCACCAGGCCCTCGCACTCCTCCTCTTCACGGCACTGCGCGCACCCGGCACCCGCATCCGGCTCCTCCGTGGACGCCCGAGCCGGGGAGGCCAGCGCATCCTCGACCGCCGGCCCGCGCGCGGCCTTCGACGCAGCCCGAGCACGCTCGTACGCGTCCCGGATCGCCGGCACCAGCAGCCGATCCTCCCCGTACCGCTCCGGGCGGTCCCACGCCACACCCTCCAGCGCGAGCAGGCTCTTCAGCACCGGACGGGCGTCCTCGACGGAGCAGCCCAGCAGCTTGGCCACCGTCGCCTCGGACCGGTTGTAGCCCTTCGGTAGACGCCCCGGCGCCATCGGCACCCGGCCATCGGAACGGGCGCTCAACGCCAGCAGCAACATCGCCAGACGGTCGGTGGCCGACCCCCTCCCCCGCCGCTTCGCGAGGAACCCCGCCGGTGTCTCCGGCCGGTCCTGCGGTGCCCAACCCGGGCACAGCACCGCCTCGCAGAAGCGGAGGAAGGTCGCGAGGTCCCGCCGGTTCAACAGCGACAGCGGATTCAACCCCTGCTGAGCACGCGCCTCTTTGAGCGGCAGCAGCTCGAAATCCAGCGCGTGCGTCCAACCGGCCGCGTCCCGAGCGGGAACGCAGGTCGCGATCCCGCTCGCCCGGACCCCAGGCACAACCGTGTGCAGAACATGCGAGACCCCGTAACCCAGCCACCCGGCCAGATCCCGGGCCATCGTGATCACGTGCGCGGACGACGCCGGCGCCTTTGCGAGTACCAGGACCGAGGTGAGACGTACAGGATTGCTCGCCCCCTCCAGCCGGGGGTCAGCAAGGAGGGTCCATACGGATGAGAGCAGAGCGCTGCGCATGCTCCGCCTGAGAACAAGAGGTTCTGAGGAAGCGAGCACAGAACCCTCGCCATCCCTCACACCATCTGACGCAGACGGCGCGGTCGAGGACGAGGTGGAGGACGGAGGAACCGGTGGACGGGCGGACGCACGATTTCGGTCTGCTTCGGGCACGACTGCGCCAGCCCTCGTACAGGTAGCTATGATGTGCTCCAGTCGAGGAGGTACGAGGGAAACCCTCATCGCCAACCGGCACCGCCTTGGGAGGTAGGGAAGCCGGACGCGACACAGGTATTCAGCTAGGGATGTGGAGTAACGCTCACCTCCTCGACGTGACTGGCCCGGGATTGCGGAGTCCCGGGCCAGTAGCTTTTGTGCTCAGCCGGATTGCTGAGCAAAGGTTCTAGGCCGCGGCTGACTGGTCCGGGAGGAAATCGTCGTTCGTGGCGTCGGCCGAGTCAGCCGTCGGAGGACCCTGTTTCGCAAGCCTGTGGGTTGCAGGCACCTGATAGCCCTGCGGCAGTGTGGCGATCCACTCGCCGAGTGGAATGGCGTATGCACACCGTCGGCCGAGCACGTCGATCACGTACTGAGCTCGCTCACCAAGAGTGTTGGTGACCTTGGGGACCTCGTCTTGTACCACCCAGAGCACGGTGTCGCGGGTGGTCCGTGCGTCTGTGATTGCGTCGCGGGCCGTGTTCACGACAAGCGGTAGGCCGACCTCGAGAGTTCGCGACTGACTTCTCGAACGTTTGTTGCCCGGCCAGACGAGTTGATCGACGACAGCCAGCACTTGAACCACGATGACGTCTTCGCCGTCGAGGGAAGCTGGACTGATCAGGCCAAGTTCGGTTGCCTTCTTGACCCAGATGCGATTGAGCTTCGCGGCCGTTGCCAGCGATGCCGGCGTAATGCGCCCCGCCACGTCAGGCCCTCCTCACGGTGAATCCATCTGTCCAATTGATCACCGGTCAGACTATCGCAGTCGGGACTCAATTTGTGTCACGCCGTAGCAGGTTGGCGTGTCGCTTGGCTGGGCGTTTCGGCAGGTTGTCGCTCTCTAGGTCCGTTTTGAGGGGCCATCAACGTGATGCGCCGCAGCATTGCTGTGTGGCTCAACAGGATGCGCAGATCCCTAGCTAGAAGAGAGCAGAGATAAATGCCTAGATACCTACAGACCTACTAACATCCCTACTGGGATAACTACTGGCATCCCTACTAGACACTTGGCCGATGGGTAGGCGCGACGAAGGGGCCGCCACCCTTGATGGGTGGCGGCCCCTTCGTCGTTGGGCTCAGTTCTCGAACTTCAGCGGACCTTCAGCCGCGAGGTCCTTCAGGAAACGTGCGAGGACAGCAGAGTAGATGTGATACGCCGTTCTTGCCTTGCCTGCTGCTTTGAGGTGGTTTGACAAGGGTCGGACGATGTCCAGGACTTCTGGGCTTACCCGATAGGACGACTGTTGGCCTTCGGGGATCCGGCGGGTGCCCATGTCCCGCAAGAAGGCCTCGGCGAGTCCCAGTTGCTCGTCCAGCGTGACCGGCAGGTACATGGCCATCGCTGCGTTGACGTATTGGGCAGAGGTCAGCGGGAGGCCAGTATCCGCGCTGTCCTCGGCGGCACGAGTGTTCATCTGGCTGATCTGATCAGGCGTGAAGCGGAAGGGGTGTGCTGCCCACTCCTTCTTCCTCAACCGTAGGTCGATCACGCTCTCGGTGTACGACCTCTCCAGGACTTGCTGAGCGGATTGCCGACGTCGAACACGTGGTCCAGAGCGCTTCTTGCCGTCGGCCGATTCTGTGTCGGCCGGCTCGGCCTCGGCCTGCTCCGTGGCTGTAGGCGGGTGCGCCTCTTCGTCGCTGTCAGCCGCTTCCGTCGCTCCAAGTTGATTGCCAGCTGTCGTGACATGGGCATCTGTGGTTGCCTCGGAGCGAGGGCCGTCTGCCGCAACTGAGTCTCGCGGCTTGTCAGTTCCCGCAGGTTCATTCTCACCGGCCCGGGGCTGGTCTCCGCGGATGACCGTGACATTGACGCGGGCTGGCTCGGTTGTGACGTCTGTGGGTGTGCTTCGATCTCCGCCCGTGTCGGTTAGATCGTGCGCCTGAGAGCTTGGCACGTGTGTGACTTCCGCCCCGGAGGACTGTGCCTGAACTGGTTCCGCCTCAGGGGCGGTGTGTACGGCCGCTGATTTTGCGTCGTCAGCCTCGGCTTCGGGGCTGGACTCAGGGGCGACGGACTCCGGCGACAGAGCATCGTCAGGCGTGGAGGGTGCTGGGATGACACCTTGACCCCCGCCGATGTACGAGCGGCTGACCGTCTCCTTGATGCCACTCAGAGCCGGGTTGTTGAGGAGGGCCTCATTACCCTCTGGGCGGCGTAGAGCTGTGATGCGCTTGGCGGTCGTCTTCCTTGGTGCCTTCTTGGCGTCAGACATCCTCCGCCTCCTCACCTGCGTCAGGGAGCTGCGCGATCGGCCAAGACAGTTCCGGCGTACTCATGCGGTCCAGGACCTCTTGAAGGAGATCGGTGTACTGCTTTCCGCAGGACTGGTTCGGATGCTGGAGGACGGCGGGCTTGCCGTCGAAGTAGGCCCGGGAGATGCGTCGATCTCGGCGGATATCTGTCACGTAGGGGTACAGGCTGCCAGTGATCATCATGTCGAGGATGTTGAGGTCCTCTATGGTCCAGGCCGACTCAGGGTTCGAGCGGTTCATGAACGCTCCGAGGAAGCGCGGCTTGCATTCCCCAGCTGTGAGATTCTCGACTGCCTGAACGGCCTCCTTGAGGATCATCGCCCCCTTGATGGTGGGGTACTCCGGGTTCACCAGGCTGATGACGTGGTCAGCTGCGGCGAGGCCGACCGCGTTGAGGGAGGAGACAGCGGGCGGAGTGTCGATGAGGATGAAGTCGAACTCGCCGCTGAACTCGTGGAGTAGCCGGCGCCTGAGAACCGGGGTGTCCGAGTAGGGCCGAGTAACGAACGCGTTCTGGGCCGCAGTCATTGTCGACTCTTCCGACGCCAGGACGCACAGACGACCGCCGTCGTACTCGCTCACGAGTTCGCTGCGGTCATACATGATCTTCGCGAGGGGGTCGCGGCTCCCCGCCTTTGTGAGGGAGTCGGTGAGAGCGAGCCCCAGAGACCTGCGGATCTCGTCCTCGGACACGAGGTTGACCCCGAGAGCGGAGCCAGCCTGTGCTTGAGGCTCCAGGTCGATGATGAGGACGTTGGCCCCGTCCATAGCCAATCGGCAGCCCAGGTTGACCACCGTGCTTGTCTTGCCAACCCCTCCCTTCTGTGTGGCGATCGCCAAGATGATGGTCATGGTGGGGCCCTTCGTTCTGATGAGGTTTGATCGGTTATGGGTGCCACGCCGCGACTTCATCTAAGGCTGGTCCGGGAAGCCGGAGACTTGGAAGCCTCGTGAAAATTGGGGCGTTCGCGACACTTCCGAGTACCGGCTTGCGGTGTACTGACCCTTGACGTGTTACGTCGTGGCACGAGGAAGATAACAGGAATGAATGTCGCCTAGTGGGTGGTCGGCGTGTCCGCGTGTCACGAGGTGAGGGTGTGGTCGCGCCATTGCGGGTTCGAGGCTTGCGCGTGGACCCTCACGCGCATGGTGGATGGCGTTGTTGTCCATGGGCTGCGCGCGTGAAGGGGGTAGGAGAATCCTGGTAGGGGGATGCGGCGGATTCGGCAGCAGATGCGTCCAGCGTGGCGGGATCGAGTGAGTACTAGGGAAGGGCCATCCGAGCCATCTGCGCAGAGCAGGCGTTGACTGCGCATCGCATGCAGGTGCACACCTTGGACGGTATGCACCTAGGCGGGTGAGGGAGTGGACACTCGGCTAGCGTCATAGCTACCTGCATCCCTACAGAGCTGCCTACATCCCTTCTTGCATCCATACCTAGATCCCTACAGGGCTACTCACGTACCTACATCTATCCCTACAAGGGTCCCTACAAGGAAGCGTGCTCGCTTACACCTGAACTACGGCTCAAGAGTGGGTGCAGGTAAAAGCGAATACGCGATTGCCTGACGGAAACCAGCAGTCTTTTGATGAAGGCTTCTGGCAACCCGTAAATTAATCCGTAATCAGGTCCTCGCTCCAGCAAGCAGTTGTGCCCGCACTTGCCCGATGGAACGTGTAGTGATTTAAGGAAGCACACCCTTGCGTCAGCTATCACATCTCAAAATGAAAACTATGCTGTACAGCCAAACCGTAGCGATGGCGCATATCCAGCACTCAGCTAGCTCGGTAGCAACCGTAAGCGTCTCAGTACCCACTGGCGCACAAACGCCTGCCCAAGCAGGCAACATTCAGTAGCTGGCTCAAACTCAAGCCACATGCTCCATAACGAAGGTGAGTGACGAGCAGCCGAAGCCGTAAAATCGATGAGCAAGTTCGCACGTTGGTCATGCCTGATGTGAAGCCATGTGTCATAGCAACTGGAACAGCATCAGTGAAGGATTCATCGCCAACTACAACATCGCGAAACGCAGTTGGAAGCATGCGACCGCGCTCATTGAGTAGGAGTGCTTCCACCCAAACATCGTATCCACCGAGCGAGGCGTCAACTGTGCTGCTACTTCGTTTGAGGAAGTTGGTGACGTGAAGCCAAACACGTACAGCTGAGAGACCCTCAGCCCCCAACTGCGGCGCGACATGGGCAAGCATGAGACGCCAACCGTGCGGTACATGGGCCAGCTCGTCGCGCACACGGATCGCCAGAGCAGCGAAGAGGCACACAACCGCGGCATCTCTGAATGCCTGCTGGGGAGCGCTGGCGGCCGGTTGTTGACCTGTCGGCCTCGCGCAGTACTACGTCAGACGTGCTGCCCATCCGATGCAACTACGCGACGCTTGAGCGCCCAGTGGGTGACAGCACCTGGCCCCATGATGGCCCTGGGCGCGGTCCCACACGCGATGGCAGCGGCCGGGCCGTACACGATAATGCGACAGCCGAGACGACGCAGTCGGCTCGCACGGCGGGGCGGCCAGAGAGGTTCCCCTTGCACGTGAGTCCGAATGTGTCGTGCTTGGCTAGGAAAGAGCTGAGAAGCGCCTGAAAGGTGTCAAGGGAGACCTCGGCCTCGCCGAACTCGGCATAGATGCCGAGCGACCTCACCGAATGCGCGTCGCCGAGCTATCCAGGCGGCTGACCATTGCAGTCCTCGTCCTCGCGGAGCAGGCGTCACCCCCTCTCGACCTCGGTGCCGATGACGGCATCGGGGGAGATATCGCACGTGATGGCAGCGGCCTGGGCGTATTCGATGCCGAGTGCTACGGCCTGGACGACGCTGTCGGCCTCCACAGTGAGGCGGCAGGAGAGGTTGCCGTTGCTGGCCGGGCCGACGGCCCCGCGCTGTTCCGCGAGCGCACAGTGGAGCGCTTCGTACTGGTTGAGAGAGCCGTCCGCGCGGTCGAACTCGACGTACACGATGAACGCCGGCTGGCTGTCCCGGCCCTGGCGTTCATCGACGGTCGACGACTCGTCGTACTCGTCCTCCTCCAGCACGCGGCGGTCGCGCTCGGCCTCGGTGATGACCTCGGTGCCGATGACGGTGTCGGGGGTGATGCCGTGCGGGAGGGCAGCGGCCTGGGCGTGCTCGATTCCGAGGGTGGTGGCTTCGATGACGCTGTCGGCGTTCACGGTGAGGCGGACGGAGATGTTGCCGTTGGGGGAAGGGCCGACGGCCCCGTGCTGGTCCGCGAGCGCGTCGTGGAGCGCTTCGTAGGTGTCGGGGGATGCGTCTGCGGTGTCGAACTCGACGTACACGCTGAACGGGCGCACGGGGGCTTCATTCCTCATCTGCTGGAACGGCGGTTGTGTCGGGCCGCTGGGGTTCCAGCGGCCCGGTGGTGGGGGTCAGTTCTTGTTCTTCTTGGCCCGCTTGGGGTCGGGCTGGAACCCTGCCCGCTTGAGGTAGGGCATGCAGTTTGGCAGAGACCGGTGGTCGGACGGCGTCTTGGGGAGCCACGTGACGAAGGTGCCGTTCTTCGTGACCAGGTGGTGCTTCTTGCCCTTGCGGAGCTTCTTCAGGACTTCTTCGTCCTGGTACCCCTTGCCCTTGCCGTCGACCTCGAAGCCCTGGTCCCGCAGCTTCGCGATCAGCTGGTCTACGTCCTTGTTCGGCATGCTCTCCCCTACCGGGGGCCGCTCCCCCGTTGACTCTTAAGACTATACACTCAAGATCACGTGACTGCAAGTCTTAAGAGTCATCTGTTGGGGTGGATGCCGACGGGCCACGCCGTGGTTCCTTATGTGGGCGTGGTCAGGGCGATCTGCTGGCCGGGATCAGGAAGTCCGAGCGCGATGAGGCCCTGCCGGAGTTCGCGGTCGAGGACGCTGAGGCAGTCGGGGCACAGGAAGAGGGGGCCCGCCGGGGTGTCGGCGCACGGTCCGCGGCCGTCGCTACAGGCGGCGCACGGCCCGCCGCCGGCACGGTGTTCGTAGGCGAGGGACTTGTGCATCGGATAGCCGTCGACATGGCGCAGGACGCGGGCGTGGTCGAAGGTGCGGGCCCGCTCGTAGGCCTCTGCGGCGGCGCCGTCCGGGTGCTCGCTGGTCCAGCGCCACTCGGCGCAGGTGTCGTGCGGGGAGTCCTGCTCACAGGTGAGGACGGTGTACACCCAGATCGGGTCGGCTTCGGTCACGGTCGCTCCAGGGCTCGATCGGGGTGCGTCGTCAGGCGGGGTGGCCGGCGGCGGCCTGCCGGTCGCGGATGGTGTCGATGAGTGCTGCCGCGGCGCCTTCGGGGGAGTGGTAGGGGTCGGTGATGCCGGGGCCGGTCCAGTGGCCGTTGGCCGTGCGCCGGATCGGGCCGGTCTCGGTGTCGCCGATGCGCAGCGAACGGGTGCCAGCGTCGGTCTCGGGGCCCAGCTCGGTGTCCTGGAGGGTGGTGAGGATCGTGCGGACACCGCCGTGGCGGCTGGCGTCCTCGAGCAGCAGGGCCGTGGCCTCCAGCCGGGTGCTGGTGTCGGTGGCGATGGCGGACAGTTCCCGGGTCAGGGCGCGGACGTCGGCAGCGGCACTGGGGGTGGAGGCTTCGACGCTGCGGGCCGCGGCGGCCAGCTTGTCCAGGGTGGAGGCGGCCGTACGGCAGTCGGCCCGGTTCTTCGCGACGGGTCCGCTGGGCAGCTGGGCCGCCGCTGCGTCGAGGGCTTCGAGCGCCTGGAGGGCGCTGGCCGGCAGGGAGGGAAGGGCGCCGGCGCCGGCCTGGACGTCACGGTAGGTGCGGAAGGCGGTGGCGAGCGCCTGGTCGGCGGTGTGAGGGTCGGGGAAGGGGCCGTCGAGGTCGGCGGACGGCTTCGTCGCTGTGGTGCCGAGGCGGGCGAGGGCCAGTTCGGAGAAGGCCAGCAGTCGGGCGAGGGGGTAGGCCATCCACTCACGCTCGTCGCCGGTGACCTGGGCGAGCAGGGTCCGGGCGGGTTCACGGATCTGCTCCAGGAGGCGGACCACGCGCAGGCATCCGCCGCGGGTGCCGATGGCGAAGTGCTCCCGCACGATGGCGTCCAGGCCATCGAGGATCGCGGCCACGTGCGGCTGGCGCAGGGCGTGGAAGAAGTAGGCGCGGGCGGCTGAGTCGACGATCTCCTGGCGCTGGAGAGGAATGAGGGCGAGGGCGGCCCGGGCTTCGGCGGCGCCGGAGTACGGCTGGTCCTCCGCATCGGACGGTCCGTGCAGGGCGATGTGGAACATCGCGACGTCCTCGGCGGCCCGCAGCGCGTCCGTGCGCCGGGGGCCGGCATCCGCTCCGGCGCGGCCGCGGTACGTGCCGCAGGCGGCGTCGACCTGGCCCACGACCAGGTTGTGGACGTCGACGACTTCGGCCGACGCGAAGTCGTCGGCGGGCGTGCGCAGCCAGAATGCCGGGAACGCCTGCAGGACCTGGCTGTTCATGGGTCTCCTCGGGTGGTGGAAGCCGGGCCGGCGCGGGCGGGTGCGCCGGCCCGGGGGAGCGGATGGGTCAGTTCGAGGTGCTCAGGGCCGGGAAGTTGCGGCGGACTTCCTCGCGGGCCCAGGTCTCCAGCGCGTCGGCGTGGGCAGCGGCGGCCGTGCCTTCGGCGGTGGTGCGCCAGAGAAACGGCGTCTTGCCTCCGCGCTCGATCAACTCGGTCCGAATGATGCGGACGGCGTCGGTGTAGCGCAGCAGCGGCAGTTCGTCGGGGGCCTTCTCCCGGTGGGCGCTGGCGAGGATCGCGACGACGTCGTCGGCGCGCAGGGGGTAGGCGACGGTCATCCGGATGCGCAGGGCGCCGTCGGCCCGGTCGCGGTAGGGGACGAAGGTGGAGGGCACGAAGGAGAGGGCTCCTTGGGTCGGGGAGGCTTGGGGGTCAGGGGCGGCACAGGCCCGAGTGGTCGGTATCGAGTGCGCAATAGTCGCGGCACTGGTGGCCGTCGGCGGCCTGGCGGTTGCCGGCGCTCTCGTGGCAGTCGACGCACAGGGCCGGGGCGGTGGGCAGGTCGTCCTCGCGAGCGAGGAATCCCGCAGAGCCGCACTGCTTGCAGACCTGCGGATCCTGCTGCGGTACGCATCTACAGCGTCGCTCCTGGTGGACGGCGGGGTCGTCGCCCTCAAGGGCCTGGTGGATGCGGCCCGCCGTGTCGACGACGAGGCTGCCCCGGAAAGGACCCGGGTCGGATTCCCACGTCGCGTCCGCATGCAGGGTGCGCTGGTGCTGCTCGGCGATCGTCTCCAGCAGTGCGAACACGAGGTCCCACACCCTGACGTTTCCCCAGTCGTCGTCCTGGGCGGACAGTCCGTTCAGCGCGGTGCCGTCGGCGGTGTAGGTGAGGGTGAAGAGCTGCTCCAGCGGGCGCAGTTCGGCCAGTTCACCGGCGATGACGTCGACGGGGACGGGCTCGCTGAAGGTGATGATGCCTTCGATGTAGGACTCTGCGCCCATGGCTGGAGTGTTCCTCGGGAATGGGAGGGGTGGTGCTGCGCCCGGCTCTGTGCCGGGCGCACGGCCGGGGGAGGGGTCGCTACTGCGTGAAGCAGCAGGTGGTGGGGATGCCGTCGTACGAGAACCGCTTCACGTCGTGCGGGATGTACTGCTTGCCGGTGGCGCGCAGTACGTCGGTGGACGCCTCGTCCAGTTCGACCGTGGCGTAGGTCTTGGTGCGCGCGATGCGGATGTCGGTGACCGTCCCGGTCAGGCCGACCAGGTACTGCGGGCGGATCTTGTCGATCCGGATGAGCGCGCCCTTGGTGACGGCGGCAGCACGGGTCGCGCGCAGTGCCTTGGAGCGTTCCTTCGCGGCGGCGTGGATCCGGTCGAGGTCGTCCTGCGAGGCGTGCAGGGAAACGAACGCGATCGCCGTTGCCAGCGTGGGGGCGCTGTTCTGGGCCGTGGGCAAGTGGTGGACTCCTTGGGTGGAAGGGGATGGCGAAACCCGCCGTTCGACTCTTAAAACTATACATGCAGGATGAGGCGGGTGCAAGTTTTAAGAGTCGATGGATGGTGTGGGGCGGTGCGCGCTGTCAGGGCACCGCCGCCCCGGCGGCCTACGGGCGGTTGACCGAGCGGGTGAGCTGGATGAGCCCGAACAGGAGTCGGACGGATTCGTCCCACAGCGTGAGGTCGATCCGGCCGGACGACAGCCGTGCGACGCCCCTCTCGTCGTCGTCCCGGGTGACGATCTCCAGGACCTCCGGGCGTG
This sequence comes from Streptomyces sp. NPDC002817, assembly GCF_053592055.1. Classification (NCBI taxonomy): domain Bacteria; kingdom Bacillati; phylum Actinomycetota; class Actinomycetes; order Kitasatosporales; family Streptomycetaceae; genus Streptomyces; species Streptomyces sp. NPDC002817. Next base: position 58,629 of record NZ_JBSFUY010000014.1, on the reverse strand, counting down.
AGCGCAGGTCGTCCACCGACGGCCACGGCTCGTCCACGCACTCGCACTCAAGGTCGTGCGGGCACTCCTCCAGCTCCAGGACCCGGTCGCGTACGCGCTCGTAGGCATCGGTGGTCAGCGAGACGAACGCGATCTGCGCCCGGTCGCCGTGCCCGCTCTTCAGCAGATGGGCCCTGAAGTCGCGCGATGCCACCTGGCACCAGGCGTCCGGGCCCTCGCCGGGCCAGGCCTGGTGGATACTGCCCCGGCCGTCTGCGGCCCGGATCAGCACGGTGGCGGAGACCTGGGCGGCGGCCGCGCTCGCCGCGCGTGCAGCGTCGATGCCAGCGCGCAGGGCGTGGGCGAGATCGGCAGGGATGTCCGTCGGGGGAGTGCTCATCGACGTGTCCTTCGGGTCGGAGGGGCGGTTCAGGCGGCGAACGCGGGCTCGGGGTCGAGGCGGAGCGTCCGGCAGTTCATGCAGCGCTTGCCGTTCTCGACGGGCAGGAAGAACGCGTGACCGCCGTCAGGAACGTTGGGGGACGCGTTCAGGCACCGTTCCGGAACCGGAAGGCTGTCGAGCAGCTCCAGCGCGGCCCGGTGGTCGTCGGCCCTGAGCGTCATGGTCCGGGGGTTCTCGGCCACGAGCTTTCGCAGGAATGCCGCCAACTGGTCGCGCTGAGCTCGGAGGGACTCCAAGGACTCGGGAGCCACCACTCCGGTGGCCGGTGTGAGTACCTGGGTGTCCATCGGGCTCCTGTCGGGAAGGCGGCTTGTGCGGCTCTTAAGACTCTACATATTTACAGGGCTGCATGCAAGCCTTAAGAGTCATTTGGATGCCGGAAGGCTGGTGCCGGCCGGGTGGTGTGGCCTCTTAAGAGTCAATGTAGGGGGGTGTCCTGCAAGGCGCTGCGCCGCTGCGCGACATCGGACACGAATGAACCGGTGGAAACGGCCCACCCTTCCCGACTTGGGGTTCGCGTGTCCTGCTTCTCCAGCCTGCGGGGCGCTCTCGTCGTCAGGTGCGTCTGCGGCTTCTCCTCCTGGCCGCTGAACGTCCGCCAGATCGCCGAAGGCGTCCGTGATCTCCACGCCCGCGACTGCCTCGAACAGCGCATGCTGCCCTTCTTCTGCGACGCCTGCGGCGACGATCCGGCCTACTGCCCGGCCTTCTACGCCCCGCGACCCCTGGCGCGGGAAGCACACCTGGTCCTCGCCGCCGGATGCCTCCCCGTCGACCTCGACTGAGCGGGCGGTGGTGCGCAAGGGGCGGGTGCAGGCCCGCTGGACGACATCCGTCCGCACGAGGCCGTCGCCCCCGTGCTCGCCCACGTGCTGTACGGCGCCGCCTCGAATGCGCCGCGGTGCCCCTGGTCCGTCACCGGAGGCCGCGCATCATCCCCCAGGCCCCGGCTCATGAGGGGGATGACGCGGGGGAGGCGTCCATGCAGCCGTGGATCCGTCGGGTTCGAGCCCGGATCTGCCGACGGCGCTGGCTTCGGCGTCCCGGCCGGTTTCCCGGAGCATGGTGACCAGCCGCTCCAGTGAGTGGCGGTTGCCCGCCACGATGTGCCGGCGTAGCGCCGCCTCGGACTGCTGACGGCGTTCCGTCCGCCACCAGAACTCGATCAGAGCGCGCTGGTCCGCGTACTCGCTCGCGATCTCAGTGTTCAGCTGCTCGGCGGCTGTGTGCAGACCGAATCGCTCGTACAGCTCGGCCGCCGTCTCGAGTTCGTACCTACCGCCCATGGATGTCAGGTCGTCGACGTCGTTCCAGCGAGCCTCTTGGGCAGCGATCGTCTGCAGACGGCGTACGACCTCCCTGGTGGAGATCCAGTTGGCGAGCAGAACGCGGAGATGGTCCTCGCGTTCACGCATGTTGGCGGGTGTGTCGGCGTCGGGCTTGTTCTCCAGGGCCCACACCAGCGCCTCCCTGTTCCGGGCTGAGCCGTGCGCGGCGTTCATCGCCCGGAACAGGGAGACGAGCCAGCTGCGCGTCGGAAGCAGCCAGAAATCTCCGTCGGCCGCTTTGGAGCCGTGGACACCTTCCATCTCGTCCCACAAGCGGCGGTACAGCGCGCCTCGCTTCTCGGGGGGCAGTCCTAGAACGTCCAAGTGCGAGCTCGACGGGGTGAGCTCCTCAAGGATGTCCTTCGCTGCGATACCGAAGTCGGCTTCGAACCAGGACACGCCGGGGCGGGCGAGCAGCCGCGGATCCAACGGCCCCTCGATCTCCTCCATTTCTGCCAGAGTCGCTTCGATCGCTGCCATGAAATCGTCGGCATCGCCGTCGTTCGCCTGGTCACCTCCGGCTGCGACATCGCGGGCCTCCGCACCGGTCGCGCTGGCTGGCGTGCGAACCCTTTCCTTTTCGCCGACCTGCTGCAACAGCCACGTCACAGCAACGGCAGCCCCCTGATGACCGAGGGAGACCGCCCTGGTGAAGTAGCGGTACGCCCAGCCGTACACGGCACGGCTGTGTGCTTCGTGGCCTAGCCGCATGAGCTGCTCGCCGTCCTCCACGTGGTCGTACAGGGCCTGCCACACCGTGACGTCGATGAAGTCGGCCCGCCGCACCCAGTGATTGACGAGGTAGGGCGACACCTCGTAACCGTCGATCCCGTAGGTCTGGCTCGTGTTGACGGGGAACAGTGCCCGGACTTGACCGCGTACGGGACGCTCCGCCTCGGCGAGAGCCGTCCGGATCCAGCCGTCGTCCTGCACCGCTCGCTGCTGTTCGTCGAGATGGGCGAGCGCGGCCGCCTTCAGCAGGGAGTCCGGAAGAGGACCGACGTGGCCCAGGCGCCGGCAATCGCCTGCCGCGGTGACCAGGGCCCGCGCGTGCGGCCCGAGCCGCTCATGCCGGTCGACCAACAGGGGACCGCCGGTCAGCATGGGGAAGACCCGTCCGGTGCCGACGCTGGCTGCGAGCGCGTGACGCAGGTAGGGATCCTCCTGCGCACGCTGCCGTGCTTCGGTCAGGTCCTGGAGATCGTCGGGGACCTCGTGGACGGTTCGCGCGACCAGGTCCAGGGCGCGCTGTATCCGTCGGTCCTCGACCGGGTCGCCGGTTAGTTCGGTCAGGCGTCCGAGTGTTGCTGGGTCCAGTGTCACCAGGAGCAGTAGGGGCTCTCGTCGGCCGAGGAGCTCGGCAAGTCCTTGGACCACCTCGTGAAGGTGGGCAGGGCCGAGGTGCTCGGCGGCATCGTCGAGGAAGATGACGGCGCCATCGGGAACCGGGTGCTGTAAGAGCTCCAAGAGCGCGAGGGCGTCATCGGGCCGGGCCAGCGGGCAGTTCTCGGGCAGGGAGCTGGTGACCACCCGCCAGGCTGACCGGGTCTTCCCGGCCGAGGACCAGCCGGACAGTGTCACGCAGCGTGGTCCGGAGCGGTGGCCCTGCTCGACCTGTTGCCGCAGGATCGTGTCGAAACTTCGGGCGATGTACGGGGACAGCTCGGTCTGGCTCTCGCCCGGCAGCGCCATCGGGTGCTGGACACCGAAGGCGTCGGGGGTCCACTCGGCCAGTGGCCGGAACAACGGGGAAGGATCTGGTGCGGCGGCGGGAGTAGCGGATGGGTCGCGCCTCTCCGGTACTGAATGGGCGGTGTGTTTGAGGACCCCGGCGAGAACCTCGCGCTTGCGCTCCCAGATGTCCAAGTTGTAGCGCTCACCGAAGACGTCACGTCGGGCGTAGGCCTGGCAGCGCTGGACGAACAGGCGGACGAAATCCGGGCTGGGGGCCTCGCGACCGATCCCCCGCTCCTTCTCGGAGATCGTCGAAGCGCTGAAGGCCACGAGGGCGTTGGACGAAATCGGCGCGGGCCCTCGGTCGCCTTGGGGCCGCAGTTGTCGCGGATGGCCAGCGCCCGCCGACGGTGCTGAATCCGAGGCTACTTCCTTTTGCGTGAGCCCGGATTCCACGCGCAGTTCGGCGAGCGCCTGGCCGAATGCCACAAGAGCCGGATCCCGCGCATCCGGCATTTGATTCCCCCTGTCGGGCTACCTGTGTACGGATCCTGCTCCGGAGCAGTCCGGAGCGCACTGGTAGTACGTCGTCCTGACCTGGGCACGTGCTGGTCGGTTCCGGAGCGCACGGAGGATCGTACGCCGGACGGACATGGCATCGGATGGTGATCCCGCTCGTCGACGCTCCGAGAACCGGGGCACGGGCATGTGGGGAGGCCCGGGTTGGAGACCGTACTTCTGATTGCCGTCATCGCGGCGACCGCCTTCATGATCTTGCTGGCTGCAGCCGCCGGCGTCGTCGTCGGGCTGCTGGAGAACCGCTCCGGGACGAGCGGGACCAAATCCGTCCTGCGCGGGATGAAGGCCTTCTCCACCGCCCTCGGCACCGTGTTGGCGATCGCTACCTTCATCGGTGCCTGGATCTGGTACCTGTACTTCCGCGGCCGTTAGCGCGGGGGCCATCCCTCCGGCGGTGCCGACGCAGTTGGGGCGCGCTTCGCACGAAGCGCGCCCCAACTGCGTTGTGTACCTGGTTGGCCCGTCCGGCCGGAGGTCAGCCGATGAAGTCGGCGACCAGGTCGGCGAAGGCGTTCGGGGTGAGGACCGTCACGCCCAGGGACGCCGCCTTGACGGCCTTCGTGCTCGGCTTGCCGTTCGTCTCGGCGGCGACGAGGTAGTCGGTCTTGGAGTTGACGCTGCTGCCCGCCCTGCCACCGGCCTTCTCGATCAGCACGTTCATCTCGTGACGCCCGTAGCCGTCGAGTGCGTCGGTCATCTTGCCGGTGACGACCACGGTCTTGCCTGCCAGAGGACTCGGTCCCGCACTCGCGGCCTCCGGTTCCGGCTCCGTCAGCTCGATGCCCGCCTTGACGAGCTTGTCGATGACCGGTGCCTGGTCAGCGAGATGCTGAACGATCACCGGCGCCTTCTCCGGCCCGATGCCCTCCACCCAGCGCAGCGCTTCGGCGTCTGCCGAGCGGATGTCGTCCATCGTGCGGAACTGCGCGGCGATACGGCGGGACATGGTGCGACCGGTGCCAGGCAGCCCGAGGGCGCAGAAAAACCGGTTGAGGGGCCGGGACTTGGCGGCCTCGATCTGCTCGGCGAGCTTTGCTCCGCGCTTGGCGCTGCCGGAGGCGGCGGTGAGCTGCTCGACCGTGAGGTAGAACAGATCGGCCACGTCAGAAACGGCACCGGAGTCGACGAGGGCCTGGACGTACTTCTCGCCGAGGCCGTCGATGTCGAGCTGGTCCCGTCCGGCGGCGTACTCGATCAGTGCGGGCAGACGGCACGCGCTGCCCTTCACACAGCGCCAGCGCTCCTGGCTCTTGTCGATCGCATCGCCGCAGTTGGGGCACACCTCCGGCAGCGGAACCGGCTGTGCACCGGTCGGACGCAGGACCACGATCGGGGCTTCCACGCGCGGAATCACATCGCCCGCCTTGTGTACCGTCACGGTGTCGCCAAGGTGCAGGTCACGACGGCGGATGTCCCGCGGGTTGTGCAGCGTCGCCCGCGAAACCACGCTGCCTGCCACCTCGACCGGGTCGAGTACGGCGGTCGGCGCGATGACGCCGGTCCGGCCCACTTCCCACGTGACGCTCGTGAGCACCGTCATGCGTGAAGTCGGGGGCAACTTGAAGGCGATGGCCCAATGCGGGAAGCGGCTGCCGACTCCGGCGGCGGCCTGCTCGGCGGCGTCGTTGCACTTGATGACCACGCCGTCGATCTCGAACGGCAGCGTGGCCCGCCGCGCGGCGATCTCGTCGACCAGCTGCTGCGCCTCGGCCAGCGTCGCCACCACGCGCACTCCGGTCGGCGTGTTCGCGACCGTCTGCACGCCCGCGTCGGCGACGGCCTGGAGGACCTCGGCGTGGGTGGCGTCCTGCGGCAGGAACGTCACTCCGGGCAGGTCGACCGCACCGTATGCGAAGAACGTGGCGCGCAGCGTGTACGGGCGGTCCTTCGCGCGCACCGTGCCCGCGATGCCGTTGCGCGCGTTGGCGAACACACCCGCCCCGTGCGCGATCCTCACCTCGTTCGCGCGCTCGAACTGCTCGTTGGTAAAGAGGATTTCGCCGCGGACCTCGAAGGTGAGCGGCTGCGGCAACTGGACGGGAAGGCCGTCGATGGTTCCGATGATGTGGCTGATGTCCTCGCCGTGCGTGCCGTTGCCGCGCTGGATGACCTGCGTGAGGCGGCCCTCGGTGTAGCGGCCGACGATCGCGTTGCCGTCCAGCTTCACCTCGACCGCCCAGCCTCCGGAAGCCGGGCGGCCCAGCCGCCGGTCGACCGACGCGCCCCACGAGAGGAGTTCCGCCGGGTTGAAGACGTTGGCGAGCGAGAGAAGCCGCGTGGTGTGGGCGATGTCGCCGACCGGGGCAGCCCCAGCGCCGACCTGCCCGGTCGGCGAATCGGCGGCCACGTGCTCGGGGTGGTCCTTCTCCCAGACCTCGATCGCACGCAGCAGCTGGTCGTAGCTGGCGTCGTCGAGCGGGCTCTCGCCGTCGCCGTAGTAGGCCGCGGCGGCCTCGCGGGCCTGGCGCACGGCGTCCTCGTACTGGGTAGGGCTGGAGAGCGCCGTTTCGGCAGGAAGGGTCGTCATGCAGTGAATCCTTTCTCAGGGGTCTGACAATTGGGCGGGGAGCGCGGACCTGTGCTGCCCGCAGGGTCGATCAAGGGGAGACCCGGAGGGGCAATGACCCGGCAGGGGAAATGCGGCTACAGCGCGGGAAGGCCCTCGTGCTGGCGCAGCAGGTTGGCCAGGATCACCCGGCGCTCCTCGTCGCCCCAGGACTTGTCGCGCTCGGTGCGGATGCCGATCTCAGCGAGATAGGCGTTGACCGCGGCCCTGCGCTGGTTGCGGGCGTACTGCTCGGGGGTGACGAAGTGGGTGCGGCTGTGGCTTTCGCCGCCGTCGTCCTGGGTGTCCCGGCGCAGTTTCCACGTACGCGGCCGGAAGCCCTCGCGCGCGGTGACCTCGGTCATCTCCAGCCAGATCGGCGGGGCCTTGGTCACTTCCACCTCGATCGGCTCGCCGGAGCCAGCGCGCCAGCGCGGCTCGACGACCAGCAGGCGGTCGCCCACGCGGATTGGGGTGGAATCGGGCTTGGCCATCGGGACTCCCAGGGCAAGACGGGGCGCGGGTTCGCGCGGGGCGCAGGCGAATTGGTTTCGGCGTACGCCGGGAACGGGGGATGCGGAGCCGGTGGTCCTCGGCTCTGGCCGCCTCGCCCTCGATCGCTCCCGGGCCGAGGCGGCACAGTGGGCCTACTGCGCCTTCCTCCGGCGGTGAGGGCACTTGTAGAAGTACGCCCAGATGGCCACCGGGATGACGACGGCCAGGCTGAACGCAAGGCCGAAGGCCACGCCCTGGAGAACTTCAACCAGCAAGGAGACTCCCCTTTATCGGTATGCAGGACCATTCCGTATGTCTCTTAAGACTATACATGACGTGGAGGTTGAAGGCAAGCCTTAAGAGACAATGCGCTCGGGGTCGGTGAACCTGGGGGCGAAGAGGCACCCGCCGACCTCACCCGCACTGTGGGCCGACTCGGCGCGCCGGGCAGTGTCGGCGGGCACGTCGTAGGTGACGATGAATCCGAGGTCGGCGGCCAGCGTGCGCGTGCCGGTCTCGTAGTCGAGACGCGTCCGTACGACCGGCCCGGCCGCCTGGGGAGCCTGCCGGGCGTCGGCGTCGTCGGGGCGCTCGATGACGTCGCCGACCGTCAGCCATCCCTCGGGCTCACCCGCGCGGGCCGGGGTGTCGTCGGGGACCAGGGCACCGACGGTCCGCCAGGCGTGGGCGAACAGCTGCAGGTACCGCAGCACGTTGCCGTCCTGCTCTCCGGCCACAAACACCCACGACTCGGTGACGGTCAGGCGGTCCACGGTGACCGGCTCGCCCACCGCGGCGCGGTGACGGCGGTACACCTGCTCACACTCCACGGGCCGGACCAGTCGTATGTGGCCCTGCTCAATCTCCTCCCAGGACGCGTAGCGCCATCCCACGACCGCAGGAAGCTGCGCCATGGCGGCGCGGATCGAGGCCGTGCGGTCGACGGCAGCGACGACTTCGGTGGCCGCCTCGTCCTTCACGCGGTATGCCCCGCCGCCGTGCCCGGTGGTGTCCAGGACCGGGCGGACCGTCCACCGACGCTTCCCGCGCCCGTCGCGAGCAATGACCCCTGACGGGGTGTCGCTGCCGTCGACATAGACCGGCGTGCGCCCGTCCTCGTCGGCCTGCCCGAACCGGTACCGCTCTGCTGTTGTGGTCATCGCACACGCGCCCTTCTGATGTGGGGTGTTGGGTGTCCTGCGCGGGTGTCGGCGGCCCGGGGCACCGTGCGGATCTAGGCCGTGGTCAGCCACGCCCGGCCCGTCGCTGCGCGCAGTTAAAGGGGACGCACGACGGCGGCCGCCTCGTCTGCCTCGCCTTCCTGCCCCTCGGTTCCGGCGTGCCCGGTACACCGCGACCGCCAGTCGGCCCCATGGCGGTGCTCCTGCAGCGGCGCCGCCATGCGGCCCGGCTCCGGCTGGGCAGCGAGCTCGACCCGCAGGCGCGCGGCCCCGCTGCCGCACAGCGGCAGCTCCTCCTCGGTGGGCTGCTCGTCGCCCTGGTCCTCGACGTCGGCGGCAGCGGGGAACTCGGCGAGTAGCTCGGCCTCGGCGAGTAGCTCGGCCTCGGCGTGCGTGCGGATCAGGGCCCATGCCGCGCGAGCGTGAGCGGCCCCGCCCACCTTCGTGCCCGGCTCACGGTCGTTGAGTACACGGACCACGAACGGCGACTTCCGGCGCTCGTCGCAGTCGACGCGGTACCGGTACCCGTACGCCGTGGTGACGTCGATTGCGTACCCGTCGGCCTCCCCGTGTCGGTACGTCGATTTACCGCATCCCGCGCCCTCCGGGCCCTCCTCGACCTCCGGCACGGCCGCGCACCACCACGCGCAGTAAGACAGGCGCTGCGCCCGTTCGTGAGCGGCCTGAGCGCGCCGTACCTCGGTGGCCGTGTCCATCGCGTCCGAGATCCCGCTGTACCCACCCATGGCGAGCGCGAGACCCTCGGCGTCCTGCTCGCCGCCGGTCAGCCGGCGGGCCACGTCGTGAGCGTCGGTGTACCGGCCGAGGCACCACCGGTCGGCCTGCCAGGGCGTGCCGTCGTGCTCACCCGTGATCAGGAATCCGTACATCTTGCTGCACAGGTCGCACTTGCCGCCCCGCTCGATCACGCCCGTCGCAACGGTGTTCGCCGCAATCGGCGTTTCATTGCCGGCCTGGGCGGCCGCCTGCAGACCCGCCCACGACGCGACCGGCACACGGTCAAGCGGGACCACGCTGCCCGGGATGAACTCCGGGCGCGGTGCGTCAGCCGCTGGCGCCGGGCCCTCTTCGCCGGTGATGTGCCACACCCACAGCGCAAGAGCCGCGTCCAGCGTCGTGCACCAGCCGATACGGCGGCCGCCCCGGTAGATCTCCAGACCCATGCAGTTCCCGCATGTGCAGCAGGCCGCGTACTTGCCGCGGTGCTGCGTCGCGATCCCCTTGTACGTGCGCCCCCGCCACCGGCCCCACTGCAGCCGGAACGCGGACCGCTTGGCGTCGCACAGCTCAGCATCCGTGACCACCTTCACGCGGTCGATGGACTCGCACAGCCACGACTCACGCTCGGTGCCCTCGTGGGCGACTGCGCGCACCATCCAATTCCCGTTCTTGAACAGGTCGACGACACGGCGCGCCGTCTGCTGCTCGTGGAAGTCCTGAATCACCCACGCCCCCGGCACGACTTCCGGGCGCAGCTTCCCGCCGTACTCCTGCGGCCGCTCGTTCACGTCGTAGCCCCCGGCGCGGACCTCCCAACCATCCACCGTGCGTGGGTACTTGGGCCCCTCCTCGGCCTGGTCGCAATCCGCCGCCCCCGAGCCGGCCGGGACCTGGAGGGCAGTGACGGGCCCGGCGTCGGCGGCCTCCCGCGCGGTCACGATCGCCTCACACGCGGCCCGGGCGTGCTCGTTCGCCCTGTCGGCGCACTCGCGGGCCTCGGCCACGAACACGCCCGCGTGGTCGGCGGCCTCGGCCGCGTCCAGGGCCTCTACGGCGTGCTCGGAGGCCTGCCCGGCCGCTTCCTCGGCCTTGCTCCACTCCCCAGCCTCGGCCGCCTCTACGGCCGTCTCGGCATCGGTGTGCGCGCACGTCTCGGCGTAGCTCGCAGCGTCCAGCGCGAACGCCCCGGCGACCAGCGCGGCACGGTCGGCGCGTTCCTCGACCGCGGTGGCCGCAGCCGCGTCCTGGGCCTTCTTGCCCGCCCCGGGCTGCTTTTCGCGCACTGTCGCGCGGGCGGCACGCTTGGCCCGCTCGTCGCCCATCTCGCACGCCTCGGCGAGCAGCCGCGTCACCACGTCCGCGGACGGCCAGGGAGCCACCTGACCGGCGCTCAGAGCGTCCGCGAGCACCTGCCCGGCAAGTTCTGATGCGCGGTCGCACCACTGCTGCCAATTGAGCTTGCACAGCTTCGGCGACGGGTCACCCCCGGCCAGCCGGCCCGCGACGTCCAGCGCGGTGCGACCGTGGCGACGCTCGCCGTCCAGCATCCAACCAGCCAGGCATCGGCCACACGTGACGATCTCGCCCTGCTCCCCGTTCGGGCCCGACACGGACACCCGGAAGAACTCCCCGGACCGCTTACGGCTGCACTTGCCGACGAACGGCGCGGACGTCGCACAGGTGGGCTTCTCGTCCTCGGCCTCGGTGACGACCGCGAGCACCTCGAACGGCCGCGACGAGAGCGACGTGAGACCGGACGACCACTCACACCATGACCGCGTGTAGAGCGCGTGGTCCACCTGCCGCCGCTCCCACGTCTCCGGCGTCGAACCGTCCATGTCGCCGCCGCGCGCGTGGTCCCAACCCCACCGCGCCTCGACCAGCAGACCGGCCACCCCGAACCGCGAGACGAGCATGACGCCCGCCTCCACCTCGGTGCGCTTCTCGTCGGCCGACCAGTCGACCTCGCCCGTACGGTCGCCGTACCGGGCCCATGCGTCGGCGAACCGCGCCCGGGTCTGTGCGTCGCACCGGATACGGCCGAGCAGGGCGGAAAGCGTGCGGTCCTCAAGGTCACCGTTCCACCAGTAGGTGTCCTCCCCGTGCCCGGCCTCCCACAGGTCATCGCTCCCCGACCAGCCACAGCGCCGCACCCGGTACACGTAGCCCTCGACCGTCACCAGCTGCCATGCCTCGCCCCCCGTGAACCCGGTAGGCGACAGGGTCTCGCCGGGTTCCAGCGCCCCATCAGGGAAGCCGTGCCAGGCCTCGGCGACCGGAGCCGTCTCCTCGTCGCTGGCACGGCCCGGCCGCGGACGGGCCGTGTCGAAGAGCGCCAGTTGGGTGGTGTACGGGTGATCGGGGGTCATGCTGTCGATGCTCCAGAGATCGAATGTGCAGGAGGGGCAGGGGGCGGTGGGCCGCTGGGTAGGCCCGGACGATCAGCACGCCGTGGTGGTGTGCTGCGCGGCACGGCACCGGAAGTGCCGCGGGAGACCTCCGTGGGTGCGGGGCGCGCAGGCGCCGATCGGTCAGACGGACTGGGAGAGCAGGACCGCCGGGATGCTGAGCTCGGGGCGGGGCGTCTCGTAGTGCTCCGGGTGCCAGAACTTGCCGTAGTTCCCGCCAGCGCTCATCGCGGGCACGTATGCGCCGACGTCGAGGCCGCGTTCTGCGGGGGCGTCCTCCACGTCGAGGGGGTGGGTGGCCGGGCCGATGAGGACGAGGGCGTCGTCAGGCAGGTCCGGGTTCTCGGCCAGGAAGGCCCGGAGCTCACTCAGGCGCAGGCCCGGGACGGCGATGGCGAAGGGGTGGCGCCAGTCGGGGGCGACCGTGGCCTTGTTGACGGTGGCTCCCTCGTTCGTGGCGTCCGCAGCTTCGTCGCCGGAAAGGGCGAAGAGGGTGCGCTGGCCGTTCGCGGGATGTCCCTGGTAGTGACCGGCCTGGTAATGACCCGCGGTGAGCCCCAGGGCGTCCTCGGCGAGGCTGACGAGGTGACCGGTGGGCACGGAGGCCAGTCCGCCCGTCTGGCCTTCGACGGCGAAGGCGCTCGTGCAGACGGTGACGGTGGCGTTGCCGTAGAGGAGGGCGACGGGGGACAGGGGGTGCTCCTTGGGTCCGGGGATGCGGAGTGGTGCTGTCGTACGTGCTGGTGAGGGGTGCCGGGCTACCCGTCGCACTGCGCGCAGAAGCGGTGGCGGTGGTAGTCCTCGGCGAGCGCGGCGATCTCGGCTTGGACCTCATCGGGAACGGAGCCGTCGTGCTGGAGATGACCGGTCATCCAGGCGTGGTCGGGCCCGCCCGCGCCCGGGTCGAGGACATGGGTACGTACGTCCGGGCCGGTGGTCCTGGCGCCGTTGACGTACACGGTGACGCCGGTCTGGCCGTCCGGTTCGCGGTCGACGACCACGTCGATCCGGAGACCGGCCGTGGGGCGGCGCAGCTCGTAGCGCAGCTGGCCGTTGACGCGCAGCTCGTACACGCCCGCGTGCGGGTCGAGTTCGCGCACGATCGCAGGCTTGCCGTGGGTGTCCGCGTTGTCCCAGTGCTCCCAGGCCTCTTCGGCCGTGGCGGGGGTGCCGTCCAGGTCGCGGAAGCCGTTGTGGCGGGTGACCTGGGTGAGCGTGGCGCGCAGCTGGGCGAGCACCTTGGTGTGGTTGCGGGGGATGGTGCGGATGGAGGCGTTCCCTTCTCGTGTCGTGGCGGGCGTGCTCACTCGTCGTCGGCGGTGGCCAGCCGTACGGTCTGGCGGATGGCCGGGTCGTAGCGATCCAGGGCCTCGGTGCAGGCGAAGTAGGAGGTCTCGTCCTCGCCGGTGGCCAGGTTGCGGCCGGTGAGGCGCCAGCCTCCGGTCCAGACGCTGCCGATTCGGCTCGGCCCGTACGGCACGACCTCGGTGGCGGTGCCGATGTACGACGTGGTGCGGCCGTCGCGGCCGATGCGGGTGACCACGATGCGGTCGCCGTCGGTCGGAGAGAACACGAGAGCCTCCTGGAGGAAAGGTGGTCGAGGGGTGTCCGTCTGGGCTCATCAGGACTCCGGAGGAGTCGAACTCGAGGTCCTGATGTGGTGGGCGAGGGGCCGGCGCCGCCTCCGGAGTGGCCGGGGGCGGCGCCGACTGCCTACGCGTCCTGCGAGTTCCGCGCGAGCCGGGACCGGACATACACGATCGCGGTCGCCGCGATGACGCTGGTGATCGCGGTCTGGAGCGCGGTGGCGGGCGTCAGGGACCCGATGACCGCCGTGAAGGCGGAACCGCCAGCGGTACCGGCCACGGCCAGGAGCAGAAACTCAGTCGAACGTCGCACCAAGTGCACCTTTCGGTGAGGCGGGGCTGTTCCCCGTCGACTCTTAAGACTCTACGTTGGAAAGTCTCTTCGTGCAAGTCTTAAGAGACGTCTTTTAGGCCCTAGGTCAGGACTCCCAGTGCCCGCAGCGCGTGCAGGTGACCGGCTGCCTCATGCGCGCCGTCCAGGAGCGCGTCGCGGTGGGACTCCGCCCGCGCCCGTGCCGCGAGGGCTTGTCCGGTGAGGTCGCCCTCGCTGAGGGTGTTGCCGCAGGCGACGGTCGTGTTCGGGCCCAGGTCCCACACGAGGAAATTGACCGCGGCGCCGGCCACCGCGAGCGGGTCCAGGTCTTGAAGGCTCCAGGTCCAGGCGTGGGGGTCGACGCCGTGGTCGCGTAAGCGCTGGGCGGCGGCCCGGAAGATGCCGCCGGTTCCGCCGGTGGGCTCGTGCAGGGAGCCGGCTGCCGGAGGCTGGTCGCCGATCGCCAGCGAGACCAGGACCTCGGTGGCGTCGTCCGGTGTGTGGTGCTCGGCCAGCCATGACCGGTCTTCGCGCTGGCGGAGGCAGACGATTGACCAGGACATCAGGTCGACCTCAGAGCGGGCGGAGGGATCGGCCGAGCCGGTGTGATGCAGCACGCCGTGCTTCAGCGCCGTCTCGGCGACCGCCTTGACCGCGTAGAGGGTGTCGTCGTCGTGCTCCTCCTCGGCCCACCGCAGAAGGGGCCCGGCCGCGCCGATCAGGTCGGGACGGCGCAAGTAGTGCACGGCGGCGACCTGTCCGACCGTCGGGGGCCACCGGCGGGCCGGCTGGGAGGCCAGGAAGCGGGCGAGGTCGGCGGCATGCGAGGCGCCGGGCGTCTTGTGGGGCCACAGGGCGAGCGTGGCGACCACTCCGCAGGGGATGTCCATCCGCCCGCGGCCGTAGGTGCGCTGCCAGGTCTCCGCCACTGCTTCGCCGAACGCGGCGCCGTCGGAGCGGCGGGTGGGAAAGGGCGGTGGTTGTCGCGCCGGGTCGGGTGCGCGCCGATGGGTGTGGGTCAGTGACGGTCTCCAGGATCAGGGCAGGCGGCCGGGGCGCATCTGCGGGGTGGGACGGACGCCCGCACGGCGGCGGGGTCCTTGGTCGGCGGTCGGTGGCTCAGGCGGCGGCCTGCTCGCGTGCGCGGAGCTCGGCGAGCGGCAGCGGCCGGCTCTTTCCTCCGCGGCGGTCGCGCAGGATGGCGACGGGGCCGAGGAGAGCGCGCAGTTCCTCCTCCTTGGCCTCGGCGTGCGCGAACTGCTCGGGCAGGGTGGCGAGGAGGCGCTTCCACTGGCCGTGGCCGGCCTTGACGCACGATCCGTAGCAGTTGTTGTGCGGGAAGCCGAGTTCGTACAGCAGCGGGGGCCGCACGCCGAGCGCGCGGATCTCGCCCAGGAGTTCGTCCTTGGTCGCGTCGGGACCGTCGGCGAGCGGGAATGCGGTGTGCCAGGGCTGCCAGTGGAGGGCGATGGCCGGGATCCGGCGCCGGTCGCGGTCGTTGGGCTCGATGCCGATGTAGGCGATCGTGTCGTCCGGCGGCGCGTGCTGGCTCATCCAGGCCCGGCACGGCTTCTGTTTGAGGATGAACGTGCAGTGAGCGAGCCGGTTGTTGCCCAGAAAGCGCTGGTCGGCGAAGACCTGCCACGGGTCGCGCCCGTCGCGGACGACGGTCAGTTCGACGCCGAGGAGGTGGGCGATGTCGTCGGAGAAGCGCCACAGGTCGGGGTGCTCGGCGCGGGTGTCGGCGATCAGGAGGGTCAGGTTCTGGGTGCCGTGTTGCTCGGCGACCCGCACGGCGGTGATCGCGGAGCCGACGCCGCCGGAGAACTGGACGACGTGTTGGACCAAGAGCAGGTTCCTTTCACGGGGAGGGGGTGGCGCCCGGCCCGCCGAGGGGGTGATCGGGTGGGGGCGCAGGGGGTGGCCGGCGTTCTAGCGGCTGAAGGCGCCGGTGCGCAGGTCGATGGTGAGGACGTCGCCGGCGGCGGGCTGGTCGAGGCAGGTCAGATCGGGCAGCAGGGCCTCGAGCTCGGTGTGACCGGCGTCGAAGGGCGAGGTGGTGGTGCCGTCGGCGTGGCGGAGCAGGAGATTGCTCGGCGACCAGTGCGGCGGCATGCCCGGCCAGGCGCGGGTGCGGATGCCGACATGCGTGACGCGCGCGGTGCTGTCGGTCTCGCCCTCGTCGAGGGCCGCGGCGACGGCCGTGCGCAGTTCGGCGAGGATCGCGTACCTCTTGCGCTGCAGCTGGTGTCGTTCCACCCGGCGTCCGACCTCGAGCAGCTGCTCGTCGGACAGCACGGAGAGCACGCCGTCCATCAGGCCCGGATTGGTCACGGCCGCGGGGCACAGCAACACCGGCTGCTCCGGATGGTCGTGCAGGACGCTGGCAGGGGGGTTGGGCATGAAGTCCCTTCCGTTGTCCCGGGACGGCGCAGCGCCCGGGGACAACCACTGGTCAGGGCGGCGGGTGCGCCGCAAGGGAAAGCGGAGGACCGGCGTGGCCGCCGGCCCGGGGGTGCTCACACGGGGCGCGGGAGCGCGTACAGGTGGCACTCGCGGTCGTGGCGGGGGTTGTGGGTCTCGCGGGCGTAGCAGCAGCAGTGCCGGAGCGGGGCGGACAGGCAGTCCGCGATGAACTGGGCCGCAGCCGAGGAGTCCTGCGAGCAGTCCACCGTCCCGCCGTCGCCGGCGATGTAGACCGGGTCGCCGACGGGTTCTCCCCGCTCGTCGTGGAGGAAGATGCTCCAGCCGGTGTGCTGGGCCGGGGCGTGGCGCAGTGAGCCCGCCCGGTCCGCGATGACCAGCGTCCCGTAGGTGTCGCGGCTGAGCCGGACGGTGACGCTGGCCCTGTCGCTGTGGGCGCCGTAGGAGACGGTCAGCCCGTTGCCGGGCGTGATGCCGTGTACGGCGAGCGCGGACAGGAGCGTGTTGGCGGCGATGGTCTCCGGATGCGACAGCCATGCGGCGACCGCTCGCGCGCACACCTCGGCCTCGGTGGCCAGAGGGCCAGGAGTGGCGGAGGTGTGCACGGTGCCGACCTCGTGGTAGTCGGGCGGACTGTCGGGGATCCATGCCGAGGCGCTGAAGCGCGCCCGGGTCTCGTGAGGCTGCTGCGGGCCGGTGGTGTCCCACTGCACCGTTACGTGGACGCCGTCGAGGGCGCTCGCTTTCGGGACGGCGGCCGGGTAGGCGATGACCACGCCTTCTTCGGAGTTGAAGTGAGCGCCCAGGCCGGCGGCGGACAGCGCGCCGAGGACCATACTCACCGGCGAGGAGGCACGTGCGGAGGTGGTGCTGGACATGGAGACCCTTCGAGGTGCCCGAGTGGGAGGAGGGCATGCCCTCCCGCCGGTCCCGGGTCGCCACAGCGCCCCGGGACACGATCTGGGGAGGCGGAGGGCCGGGCGGATCCGCCCGGCCCACGTGGCTGCTACCGGGTGACGCCCTGCGCGGCCGCCTGGACGACGACCGTCAGGCCGACGAGGGCAGTGGCGAGGTCGCTCTCGGTGATCTTGCCGCTCGGGAGCGGGACGGGCGCGGAGGCGGGGGCCTCGATCCCGTTGAAGACGCGCAGAAGGTTGCGGATCATCTCGCGGGTATCGTCACTGTTCGGAGCCTCGACACCGGCCGACCGCGCCGCCGTCGCCATGTGGTTCTGGGTGAGCGAATCGATGTCGTCGGCGCTGAGCATGCCGCGGTGGCTGATGTGCAGGTAGTACGCGGTAGCCAGGGACTTGCGGACCTGGTTGAAGCGCCTGTAGGTGCTGGAGGCGAGGCCAGACGGCAGGATCTGCTGGGCCATGGGCAGTTCGACGGTGGCGCGCGTGGGCGGGATGATTGTCTCCGATCGACGGGTTGTCCGGGCCGGATCTCCGGCGCCGGTTTCGTGCGAGGCCGGGGAAGCCTCAGTGGTCTGCGGGCGTCTCAGGGAGCGGAAGCCCGAACCTTGATGACTCTTAAGACTATACATTACGAAGGCTGGATGTGCAAGCTTTAAGAGTCGCTCTTGGGGGTCGAGTGCGGCGCAGCGTGCCGGTCGGGACGGTTAGCCGCCGTCCTCGCCGAGAACCCACACGTAAGTCATCGTGCCGAGCGCCGAGGTCCAGCGGGCATACACGCGGCCTGCGGGGCGGTGAAGGGATGCCGTGGCCGGCTCTTCGCCGTCGAGGATCGCCAGCAGCGACGCACGCAGTTCCCGGGGGGACATGGACGGCCCGCGGCCGGGCACGTCGAGGCCGTCCCGTTCGGCCAGTCGGTGCGCCGCCTCGTGCGCGGGGACGAAGTGGTGCACGCCCTCGCGGTGTTCCTCCGGCACCAGCACGTAGGGGACCGCGCAGCGGGCAGGCGTGAGGGCCAGGTTGGCGACGTCGCCAACCGTGAGAGGGGCGCCGGGAAGCGCGCGATCGCCTGCAGGGGTGTAGGGGATGAAGCGGACCGCGTCCGGCTCCTGCGGGTACCACAAGCGCTCGATCGCTGTGCGGTCGGTGAACGGCTTGGTTCCCTCGGCGAACAGGTGGTTGACCCAGCGGGCGCCCCACCGGTGCCACACCTGGGGGCCGTGCAGGGCGGCCAGCCGGTCGCGGTCACAGAATCGCAGGGGCACGGGGCGGGCCGGGGGCGACATTGCGGGAGGGGTGGTGTCGGCCATGCGTTCCTTACGTCGGAGGGGGCCAGGCGGCCGGGGGCTGCGGGGACGGCCGTGGCGGCGAGGGCGGTCAGTCGGCCGCCGCGCACAGGGTGCAGGTCACCTCGAGAAGTCGGCCGCTGGCCAGGGACTCGATGGCGAACGGGCCGTTCATCCTGCACTTGGTACGGGCCTCGCTGATGCGGGAGTACGACCAGCCGGGCTGGATGTCGTGCGTCTTTCCCGTGTGCGTGAACCGTGCGACGTGCTCGGCTTCGCGTGCCACAGGCACGCCTCCTTCGGATCGAGGGTGAGGCAGAGGGTGGGGGGCATGCCGGGCGCGGCGGCCGGCCGGCCGAGCAGTTACAGGCCGAGGGTGTCGGCGCAATTCAGTGCCTCGCGGTACTGCTCCTCGGTGAGCGCGCCGACGCCGCTCAGCCCGGTGAGATAGATGCGCAGGCGGCCGTCGGTGGCCAGCCAGCCGTTCAGCGACTGTTCGAGTGTGCTGAAGTCGCACCAGATCAGCAGGTCGTGGCCGGTGATCTCGCGCAGGCGCCGAACGGCGTCGCGGTACGGCGCGCGTTCCCTCTTCGCCGCGTCGACCAGGGCCTGCGCCTTCTGGCGCTGGGCGTGCTCGTCTGCTTCGGCCTCCGTGTACGCCTGCTGCCACTGGCCGAAGTCGGGGTGGGAGGTGATCCGGGCCCGGATGTCGTGCAGGGCGCCGACCCGGGCCATGCGCCGGTTCGCGGTGGTCACGTACATGCGCGGGGGCGGCCGCAGCTCGTGCCACGGCTCGCCGAACACGGTCATGTCCGGCGTCCGGTCCCACCTTCCCTCCGGCACCGCGACCTGCCGCACGACCGCCGTCCTCGCACTGGAGGAAACGACCCGCCACCACGCGGCCCAACTGAGGGCATTCTCGCGAGTGAGGGGCTGGTGCGGGCTGTAGATCACCACCAGGTCGTCCGTCCGCAGCTGCGTGCCCTCGGTGACTTCGGCGATGTGGGCGTCCGGCCGCGCCGGCCACAGGCCAGCGAACATGCGGCGGGCCAGCTGGGCCGCGCGGTGCTGAGCGATGGTGGCCGTCATCGCTTCGCACCCGTGACAGTGAGGCGCTCGGCGACGACGGCCGCCGTGCGGTGACGCCGGGTCAGGTAACGGATCATGCGCACTTGGCCTTACGAGCGTGGGATACGGGCGGCGGGCGAGATCGTCAACCCGCCGCCCTCTTGACTCTTAAGACTATACATCGCGGAAGTCGTGCGTGCAAGTCTTAAGAGACGTTGGGGTGTTCCGGGGCGCCGGTGTGCGTCTCGTCCAGCATGCGGTACGCCGCATGCTGCTCGGCCTCGGGCACCGCCCACAGCGTGCTGGATCGGGCCGCGTGCTCGACGAGGCCGGCCTGCCAAGCCAGCGCCCACAGCGCCAGCATCCGCGCTCCTGCCTCGGTTGCGGGCACGGGACGGCTTTCGGCTCTGCGGCGGGCGGTGTCCTCGCGGAGCCAGCCGAGCGCGGCCATGGAGCGCACGCGGGGGATGGGCATGTTCAGACGAGGGGTGAGGCCGAGAGGGTCGGCCGCGTAGAAGCCGCGCGCGTCCTCTTCGAGGAGGCCCTGGAATGCGAGGTCCAGGAGCTGAAGATCGCTTCTGGTCAGCCGGGTGCGCCGGACCTCCTCGGTCTCCTCGGGCGTCAGGATCGAGGGCGCGTACCGGTGGCGCCGCTCGGCGTGTGCGCGGGCGCCCGCCCGCGCTCCGCACTCGTCCACGCCAGCGCCGAAGGCCTCGGTGAACCCGTCCAGGGGGTTGCAGCGCCAGCACCAGTAGCCCATCACCCCGGGGCGCGTGTGAGGGACGGGTCTCACCGTGACGTACGGGGGCAGCAGGTGTTCGGTCACTCGGTTCCTTCGGTCGCAGCGGCGGCGTCGGCCGCGCGGGCGATCTCGGCGCGGATCTCGTGGGTGACGGCGTAGACGGCTCCGCGCTCCTCGCGGGTCAGGGCGGTGCCGGCGTGCCTGCACAGGGCGGCGGCCAGGCGGAGGGTGTACTCCAGCTCGGCCCGCGGCCGGCGGCTCACCCGCAGGCGGATGTAGGCAGTGCGACTACGGGTGTCGCCGAAGTGCGGGAACGGAGCACCAACAGCGTGCCGGATCACGAACGCCACGGCTTCGCGGACCGTCGTCGGCCGCCGCGCGCCGGACGGGCCAGGACCGTTGGTCACTCGTAGCCTCCGCCGGTCGTGGCAGCCAGGTCCGCCAGGGCGCCGGCGACGGGCGCGCCGCACAGCTCTGCCGCATCCGGCAGAGCGTGCCCGGCCGCGCCGATCAGCAGCGGGCCGTCAGGGTCCCGCGCGAGCCTTTCGCCGGTCTCGGCGATGCCGAAGACCACGTGGGACGCGGCGGGGGCGCCAGGGGGTCCGAAGATCTCCCGCAGAGCTCCCAGTACGTCGTCGAACAGCGCCTTCGGCAGGGCGCGGCCGTCATGGTTGGAGCCGTCGGAGGCGTGCGCGACGACGGATACGGGCGGGGTGAATGTGCCCGCGTCGGCGAGGGGCGCGGCGTCCGGGCTGGTGGCGGGGGATCGGCTGATGGGGCGCTCCTGTCATGGTCGCGCCGCGCCCGGGAGTGCGGGGGCGCGGCGGGTTCCTGCTCGGGGTGGGCTACGCGGCGTCGCGGTCCTGGGCCGGTGCAACCGCCTTGACGTGCAGCACCGTGTAGAGCGCGGCCCACGCCGCACCGGCGGCCACGGCCGTGAATCCGGTGGCGGCGGTCCAGTTCAGATCCGTCTGGTAGGCGGAGAAGTTGAGGACGAAGCGGACGGCGAGGAACAGCCCGGCCATGTCGGCGACGACCGCAGCCGCAGCCCACCCGGGACGCGTGACAAGAGGGGCCGAGTGCGCGTGCTGACGGTTGAGGCCGCGCAGGTCGGTTCCGGCGGTCACGAGGACGACCGCGAGCAGGGCGGCGAGCGTCATGCCGACCAGCAGCGACAGCGGGAGGCTGCCGAACGTCATGGCCAGGACCAGGCCGAGGGCGACGAGTACCGCCGTGGCCCGGTGGAGCTTGCGGCACCAGCGGTGCGGGTGGGCAGAGGTCGGGCTATATGCGGTGCGGGACATGGGGCTCTTCCTGTTCGCGGGAATCGGTTAAGGGGCCAGCCGGGCGCGGCTGGGGGAGGTGCAAGGGGGCGAGCCAGGGGACGGCTCTCCCCGCCGGATCAGGTGCCGGGGGCCGGGTGCTGCATCAGGGCTCCGGTGTCTGCGGACAGCGGTGGCCAGGGGTTCCGGCCGTCCGCGCCTGCTGGCCTAGACGACGCGCATCCCGAACAGCCGGGGACTGTCGTCGACACGGCCGCACAGGTCCTCGGCGCACGGGCCGCAGAGGTTGCAGCAGCCGCACTCGTCGAGATTCAGCACGTGCCAGCCCGCGTCGTGGGCGTCGTGGGTGCCGTCGTCGCCGTCGTCGAGGAAGGGTGAGGCCTTCCCGCACTCGGAGCACTCGATCCGGTCGAACTCCGTGACCTCCAGGTGCAGTTCGGTCATCTCGGGGAGGGCGATCGTCACGAGGTTCACTCCTGGCTTGGGTGCTTTGGCCGGGACCCCTCGCCCTCTGTCTCTTAAGACTCTACATTGAGGGGGTGGGGAATGCAAGCCTTAAGAGTCACTGATGCAGTGGCCACGAGGGCAGGCGCTGGAGGGTGAAAGCGCGGCGCCGAAACGTCCGTCAGGGCGCCGGTGGGGAGCGGGGGAGGGGTGCGGGCTGCCGGTGCTGGCGGCCCGCACCGAGGAGCGTCAGCCGAACTGCACGACCATCGCCGTGGCGTTGTCGCGCCGCTTGCCGGTGAAAGACACCGCCGTGCGGACGAGCGCGGAGGCGGCGCCGCGCGGGGTCGTCTGCGCCAGCGGCACACTCATGTCGATGCCGTTGTCCTCGAAGGGCGCGTAGGTGCCGTCGGAGACGAGCAGCAGTCGCCCGCCCTGGGCGCGCAGCGGACGCGCCGTGCCGATCTCGGCCTCCTCGCCGTCGTAGCGCCGGAGGCTCGCCGTGATGAGGTGGCGGTCGTTCGGCGGGATGTTGGTCTCGCCTCTGGCCCGTCGGGCCTCGGCCTCGTTGTGGTCGGCGGTGAGCTTCTCCAGGGCGCCGCCGGTCGGCATCCAGTAGGCGCGCGCGTCACCGGCCCAGCCGACGCGGAGGCGGCCGTCTGCCGTACATACCGCGATGACTGCGACCGCGTCCGGCGGCCGGTACTCGTCCTCGTAGCCGTCGGACTGGGACACCGTCCGCGCGGCGGCGATGGCAGCCTCGGGGCTGCGGGTGACCGCAGCCACCCGGGCGAGCACCCGGGCCTTCTCGTGCGTCCAGGCCTGTACCTCGGGCGTGGTGCCGATGCCGTCCAGGAGGACCCAGGCGCGGGCGCCCGACTCGGTCGCCACGGCCGTCGCGTCGCACTGGGCGGGGCGGTCTCCGATGTCCTGGGCGGTGGCGTAGGTGATCACGTGGTGAATCTCCAGGGGGTTGGGGGGGTGGTGCAGGGGAGCCGGTCCCGCCCCCGTGGGGCGGGACCGGCGAGGGGCGCTCACATCCACTGGGGGGCGGGGCTCTCAAACGCCGGGACCTGGGTGCAGCCGTACGCGTACGGGCGCAGGTCCTTGAGCGCGTTCAGCTCCCCGTACGCGTCGCACACGACGCACCGAGCGCCCTGCTTGTCGCCGTTGATGTAGAGGTCGACGACGCGAAGGGTGTGGGGCTTGGTCTCCTTCGGCGTGGCGACGGTGGAGATGATCAGGTCCTCGGTGCCGAAGAGGGGCGCGGGGGTCTGGGTCGCCGTCATGTCGTCTGTCCGTCCTTTGCTGGTCCGTGTGCGGGGGCTCGATCCCCCGTCGTCTCTTAAGACTCTACATAAAAGGTTGGCGACAATGCAAGTCTTAAGAGACGCGTGATGGTCTGTGGTGCTTGTCACTCCGCGCCCGGCGAGTGGCGGCGGGCGCGGCGTGGTGTCCTCGCCTGCGGTGCTACCCGCCCTGCTGGGGGGCGGTCTGCCCGGTCAGCCCCAGGCGGAGGGACTGCTCGATCTCGTCCGCGACGCCTACGCGGGCGTTGCGCTCCGCCTCTACGGCCGCGTTGTCGCGGTACTGCCCGATGCCGTAGTCGGCATAGTCGAGTGGGCGCCGCGCCTCCTCGGCCGTCTCCAGGGCGCCGAGCACCGCCTTGATCAGCTGGACGCGGCTCGCCTCCTTCAGGAGCGCCTCGATGTCCTGCCGTGCGTCATTCACCGGTACTCCTCGGATGTCGGAAGGGGAGGGGCGGCCCCCGCCGGGGCGGGGGCCGCAGGTCGGTCAGAGCTGAGTGCGCTGGACGCGGTAGTGGCGCGCGTTGTGGTATCCGACCTTGGCCAGCGCGAGGCGGCCGTTGATGGTCCTCTCGCCGCCGAGGCCCTCGGCGTGCTCGCGGCGGACCTGCCGCCACATGGCCGCGTCCGTCTCGGCGGGCTCGCCCAGGAGCAGCTCCTCCGCCGCGTCCGCAACCTCGTCCGGCACGGTGACCACGGTCTCGAAGCCGGGGACGAGGACGGTGTAGCCGGTCTCGTTCACAAGGCGAAGCTCAAGCACGGGAAGCCCTTCCGGTGGAGTCTCGGCGGGGTGTCCCCGCCCTGCTGACTCTTAAGACTATACAGAGATGATCGACTGCGTGCAAGCCTTAAGAGTCGGCCACTCTGTGTGGGTCAGAGGTGAGAAAGGAACTGCATGAGGGAGACGCTGTGCGGCACGCGCTGGTCGGATGCCCCGGGTACGTGGACCGTCCGGACGCTCGCCCGGCCGCCGAGCGACTTCAGCAGTCGGCTGGACGCATCCGCCAGGCGCCACGGCCCGGAGTGCCAGGAGTCATTGGGCGCGCACGCCAGGGTCAGTCCGTAACGCCCGTCCGCGCGGCTTTCGGGAGTGAACCAGTGGCGCAGGTAGAAGCGGTTCCAGTAGTCGGCCACCGCCTCATGGGGATGGCCCGCGTACGGCTCCCGTTCGATCGTCACGTCCGGCCTGCCGAGCGCCCACGTCACACGGTGCGGCTTGTCGTCGAGCCAGGCGAAGACGTCGGCGTCGGCCGTCGTCACCGTCCAGACCTCTTCGTCCGTCCACTTTCCGCCGTCGGCCGCAGGAAGCTGCCTGGGCCCGATGTCGGTGACCACAGCCGTCTGTGTGCGGTCGCCGTTGTCGCGCAGCCACGCGCCGCCCGTGACCTCCGCGAAGTCGTCGCCGGGCGACCAGGGCGCCGGCGCATCGGCGAACGCCTCGCGGGAGAAGACGTGTTCAACCTCGACGAGGTGGGCGAAAGGAGCTTCGGACGTCGGGACGCCTCGCGCCATGCGGAGGATGTTGCGGGTCAGGCTACGGTTCACGGGGTCTCCCGGGCTCGTTCCGTTGCGTCTCTTAAGACATTACATGCGGATGCGATGTGAATGCAAGTCTTAAGAGTCGCCTGGTCGAGATGCGGGGCGCTGCGCTGCGGTTTGCCTCTTAAGGCTTGCATTCCGTGATCCATGCATGTAGAGTCTTAAGAGTCGAAGCGGCTCGGACGGGCCGCCATCACTCACAAAGGGGCTCGCCGTGACTGCCACTGCTGTCACCTCGCAGGACGTCCTGGAGGCGGGCGCGGTCGTGCGCTGCCCCCGCTACGTCGAGGGCAAGAACACCGGACTGCGCAAGGCCGTCGTCCTGGGCCTCTTCCGGGAGGGTGACCCCACGGGCGGCTACCGGGTGTACTTCTACACCCTGGGCGCCGCCGGTTTCGCCGACCACACGGTCAGCCTCGCGTTCCGTCGCGAGATCGACCCGCTGGGAACGGTCGAGGACATGTCCGAGCGCACCCTCGTCCGCATCTGGCGAGGCCTGGGCGACTTCCCCGGCTCCTCCACTGCCCGCTACCGCGTGCAGCGCATGGGCATACGCCTGCGCAACGCCCGCCTCGGCAGGTAGGGCGAACCCCGGATCCGGTGCCGCCCGGCCCGTCATGGGCGCCGCCGGACCGCCACATATGAGCGCCTCTTAAGACTTGCGTTACATATGGCCAGTATGTATAGTCTTAAGAGTCGAGAGGGCGGGGAAGGCCCGCACGAAACGCATCCAGGAGGAACCGTGACCACCGCGACCGCTCAGCCCGCAGACGCTGCCTACCTCGCCCTGCGCCTGCCCGCCGGCACCCCGGTCACCTACCACGGTACGGAGGCTGACTACCGCGGGCACTGGACTGTCCAGCCGTGCGCCTGCTCCGCGTGCCTCGTCGCCACCCTGCTTGGGCGCCCCGCTCGCCGCTACGAGCTGTACACCCTCGACGGCAAGCCCGGCCCGCTCGTGCACGTCCGCCACACGTCCGTGACTCCGGTCGTCGGTGAAGCCGAACTGGGCGAGGCCGTGATCGGTATTCCGACCAAGTACGCCGCCGTGCATCTTCGCAGGGAGCTCCGCCGCGTCTTCCCCGGTGTCAAGTTCTCCGTGCGCACCGGCACCGGCAAGCGTTGCGACGAGATCAGCGTCACCTGGAGCGGCGGCCCGCGCCGCACCAGCGTGAGCGCGGTCGCGGCCCCGCTCCTGGCGCAGTTCGGTCCCGGCGATCGGCGCAGCCCCCGCCACGTGTGCGTCACGGTCGGCGGCCGCGTGTACTCCGGGATGCCCAAGGTGGGTGCGATCAACCTCCACCGCGACTGAATCACCCCCGTGTGGCTCTTAAGACTTGCGGCGTGGTGTGCTCGCGCTGTATAGTCTTAAGAGTCGGAGCGGGTGAGGGATCCCTCCGGCCCCCGACGCGAGGAGCAGCACACGATGAGCATCGTCACCCTCTACTGGAACGCCCCGTGGACCGCGCT
The DNA here is from genome assembly GCF_053592055.1 of Streptomyces sp. NPDC002817. NCBI lineage: Bacteria > Bacillati > Actinomycetota > Actinomycetes > Kitasatosporales > Streptomycetaceae > Streptomyces > Streptomyces sp. NPDC002817. The sequence goes on along the minus strand of NZ_JBSFUY010000014.1, from coordinate 32,860 downwards.
GACCTCCCGGATGGCCGGCAACCTCATCGACGCGGGCGCGATCGGCTGCGTCAACTCCCACCGCCCCGCCTCCCTGTACGACCTCATGTGCAACCTGGAGGACGCCCGCGCCCTGCGCGCTGTCCGGGCCCGTACTACCGACGCCGTGACTGCCGCCGCCGTGGACGGCGAACTCGCGGACCTGGACACCGAGCACACCGGCATCCGGCTGGCCCTGCTGCGCACCTTCGGCGACAGTGCCCACGACCACCTCTGACCGTCACCTCCGAATAGACGCCGCCACGCGCCTCAGCCTCGCCGCCCAGGCTCTGTACATGTCGATGCACCCCACCGGCGACCTGCTCCCCCCAGAGGTGGAGCACGTCCGGGAGGAGGCCGTCACGCGCCTCGGCGGCACGGAGGGCGTGGGGTTCGCCACCGCCCGGCGGCTGTTCTTCTGCGCCGCGGCGGAACCCGACGGCCACAGCAGCCGCTTCGCGTGGGCCCGCGCCGCCGCCTCGCTCGTCGAGGCCCAGCCGTAGCTGCCGGGAGGTCCCTCCCCCGGGGCGTACCCCGCCCGCCCCGCCATCGCCACCCTGATCCCCTGAGAGTCCGGAAGGCCCAGAGATGACCCACCCGCCCGCCACTTGTCCGGCGCCCGCTCCACAGAGTGCCGAGACCTTCCGCGAACGCATCGCCGGAGCGGTCTGGAACGACCTTGTCCGATCCTGTGGGCTCGTGCGCAACGCAGACGGGAACGGCTTCCACTTCCGCTGGGCGGGACGGCCATACACCCTCCGGCACCCGGTGACCATCACCGGCGGCCGGGCCCGCACCTGGGTCCTCACTCCCGCCGCGGACGTGGAGGCGCCCCCGTTCGCATCCGGCCTCACGTGGACGGGACGCAACCGCCGTGCGGTGGTCATCGCGATGGTCCGCTACGCCTACGGACGCCCGTGCCCGCACGAGACCAACACGGGCAAGGACTCCTGCCAGAACTGCGACGCGTACGACGCGCACGATGGGGACCACTGAGCCGCTCCCGGCCGCAGCCGTGTCCGGCGGCGCGTTCCGCCGGGCCGCTGGCATCTGTGTCACGCCTGCCTCTGAACAGTCCGGTCTGTGTCATCAACCCCCTGTTTCCCCTGGTGAAAGTGCTCGGCTGTGTCACTGTTCAGCTGTGTCACTGTGTCATCGCGCCTGCCGCCGACCGCTGGGGTGCGGCACGATGGCGGACTCCGTCAGCAGCGCGCCGCGCCGTACGCCGGCGGCGGAGCGGCCGCAAGCGCGTGCTGGTGGGCATCCGCGGAGCTGCCGGCAGAGTCCGGACTGGCCTCTGTCTGACGCACGGAACGCTCGCCGGGCGGGTTCTTTCGCCCCTCCGTGACCCGGTGCGGGTCGCGCGTCCGGCGCGGCCGCAGATCGTGACCCTGGGCGCACACCCACCTGATGTCTCTTAAGGCTTGCGGTCCGGCGTGGATCTCTGTATAGTCTTAAGAGTCATCGAGAGGAAGGGGGCGGAAATGCTCCGCCGCAGCCACACCCTGAACTACGGCCACAAGGGCCGCGGAAGCCGCTCGCACGACCGCACGGTCCGCCGGATCGCCAAGCGTCGTGAGAATCGCCAGTGGCAGGGCGACGCGCGGCGGGACGGCTGATGGCCGCCGCACAGAACCCCTCCCTTACGGCGGCCGTCCGGGCCGGAGCCCCGGGCGCGGCGGCGGGCCGCACGGTCGGCGCCGACGGACCTTCGTTCGTCCGCGCCGTCCTGGACCGAGCTCGCAGCGACCTCGCGCACGACGGGGTGAGCCCTCAGCGTTTGCGGCAGACGCTCGCCTTGGTTGTCCCCGCCGCCGAGGAGTTGCGGTCCCAGGTCGCAGAACTCACCGGCCAGCTGGCCCAGGCCCGCACCTGCCCGGTCACCGGCTTGCCCACCCGGGCGGCCTGGACCGCGCGGGCCCACCGCGTGATCGCCGAAGGGTCCGCCGTCGTACTCCTGATCGATCTCGACGGCTTCAAGTCGATCAACGACCGATGCGGCCACGATGCCGGAGACGCCATCCTGGCCCACATCGGTGCTGGCATGACCGACTGGGCCGACGCCGATGGCTACGCCGTGGGGCGCCTCGGAGGCGACGAATTCGTCGCGGCCATGGCTGCGAGCCCCGACCTCCCTGACCGGATCGCGGGTCTGACCGCCCTGCTGACCGGGCCCGTGCACTACCGGGGCCGGGTCCTCTCGGTGGGTGCATCCATCGGCCTGGCCCGCACCGCCGATCTGACCGGCGAGGACCTGGCCAACCCGCTCTCGGCCCTCCTGAAGATCGCCGACGCCGAGATGTACGCCGCCAAGGGGCGCAGCCGTCGCGGCCGCCGCCTGGCCCGCGTCGTCCCCCGGCCCGTCCAGCGTCTCCTCGCCCGCCGGGCCGGGCGCTGACGGAGGCGCCCCGGGCGCGCTCCTGGCCCCGCGAGCTCATCCCGTCACCCCTGAGGTCGTCGCACCGGTTGCGGGATCCATGCTCCGACTCTTATGGCTTGCGCTCTACTCTCACTTAAATGTATAGTTTTAAGAGTCGATTGGTGGGGGTCGGTTCCTCTGCGGACACCGACCCCCTCACGGCGGGAAGCACGTACGGGGCCGAGCGCCACGCCCCGCTGGCTGCCCGCCCGACCCCGGCTCGATCAAGGAGGGTCAAACCCTGGGCCTGGACCACTCGTTCTACGCGGTGTACGGCGTCGAACTCGCAGAGACGGACTGGCTGGCCGTCTACGACGGCCTGGAGGCTCTGCGCCGCAGCCGGCGCGACGACGACACCAGCGAGGACGTCGACCTGTACACCGTCAGCGGAAACTGGCCCCACGAGGACCGGGTCGTCATCGGCGTCGGCTACGAGCAACTCCCGCCCGGCACCTGCAAGTCCGCCAACGACTTCGAGACCTCGCCCGAGTGGGACACGATCCTGCTCCGCGCCGCCGCAACCCTGCCCGGCCGCGCCCTGGACGCACCCGGCTGGCTCCTCGTCCACGACTTGAGCTGACCGCCCGCGGAATTGCCCGCGCTCCGCTCGTAATCCGCCCGAAGGGAACCCCCCTGAGCTGCAACCGCGAAAACGTCATCTGGGAGTCCGCCGACGGCACCTGGAACATCGGCTTCTGGCGCTTCGACTACGCCCACCACGACGACGACGAGGAATTCGACCCGGAGTGGAGCGTCGAATACTTCGACGACGCCTTCTGGTTCTGCTCCACCGGACACCCCACCTGGGAGGCCGCGCTCGACGACTACCTCGACGAGGAACCGAACCCCGGCGGGACCACGATCGTCCGCCAGAGCGACCCCGGCAACGCCAAGGACATTGCGAACTACGAGCGCCTGGCTGCCGAGTTCAGGGCCGAGCACGGCTCCAGCCGGTCGACCGCCTGCCCCTGATCCCCGGACCCGCGCCGCCTGCATGGGAAGCGCTTCTCTCGGCCGTCGCCACGGCCGCCGTGGTCGTCGGCCGAGCAGCGCCCGCACACCTGAGACGAAAGGACCCCTCTTGACCGAACCGCCGATGAACCAGGCCGAGCGCGCTGCGCGCGACGTCGTGGAGCCGTACGTGAAGGCCGAGGTGATCACCGAGGACGAAGCCGAGGCGATCATGCGCAGCCCCGCGGGCTTCCCGGCCCTTCAGCGTGGGGTGCGCGCGAACCTCGCCTCGGGTAACGGATCCAACTGGTCCTACAGCGTCCGTGTCCGCGAGGCCCGTACCGCGTGGGGGAACGCGCCCCAGCAGGAGCCCGCCACTGTCCGCGGGGCGCGCGACCAGCTCCTCCGTGAGGAGATCGCACGGGCCGTCTACCTCGCCGTGCGCGCCGAGCACCAGGACCCCGCGCAGATCGCGGACGACGACCGCTACGCCGCGCTGTTCGTGAGTGCTCCTCAGTGGGTGGCAGAGATCGCGGTGGACTCCGAGGCCCAGAAGCGGTCCGCGGACTGCGGCCGCCGGACGCCGTACTGGGTGGAGATCATCCCCCTGGCCGGGCGCACGGTCGCCCGGGTCGGTTGCGAGTGCGGCGGTCGTCACTGGGACACGGTGGACCTGGGACCGGGGGCCACACTCGAAGAGGCCGACCGCTTCGACTACACGATCCTCGGGCCGTCCAAGGTGCTGAAGACGCTCGGTGTGCGGATCACCGACGAATTCGAGCTCATGGAGCCCTCCGAGGGTCTGGCGTGGCGCCTGCGCGCCAGCGCCCGGGCAGACCGCGCGATCGGCCGGTCCGGCTCCCGCTGAGCGAGGACCGACCACCGCTCTCGGGGCCGGCTCCACACGGGGCCGGCCCCATCCTGCCGACGCGGCCAGCGGGGTGCAGACGGACGTACCCGCCCGGCGCCAGGTGCCGGCCTGGAGTCCGGGTTCGCGCCGCATTCCGTTCGCCGCTTGCAACTGCGCGCCCTTGAGACGCAAGGACGCGTAGGCGGACTCTGGGATGAGACGACCAGGAGGTGGGTGCGGTGCCGGACAAGCGTCCGCGCGGGCCGCAGCCGAATTGGCGGCCCAAGAGGGAGACACGGCGCGTCCTCGAAGCCGTGGAGGCTGTCCTGGACGCCTACGCCGACTATCTGCCGGTCACACTCCGGCAGATCTACTACGTACTGCACGGGCAAGGCGTGCTGGCCAAGACTCGGCCGGACTACAAGCGCATGTGCGAGTACGTCGGCATGGCCCGCCGCTCCGGACGCATCCCCTGGGACGCCATCCGCGACGACAAACAAGTCGCCGTCGCTGCTCCGCCTTCTTTTGCAGGCCCCGAGGACTTCTGGCGGACGCTGGAAGCAGCCGCCGCGTCGTACCGGGTCGACCGCCAGCACGGCCAGGCGGTGCGCCTTGAGCTGTGGTCGGAGACGGAGGGGATGGTTCCTCAACTCGCGCGGGTCGGCCAGAAGTACGGCATTTCCTGCTACTCCGGCGGGGGGTTCGACGGGCTCGCCGGCAAGTACAACGCCGCCCAGCGTGCCATCACCGATGGCAGGAGAACCTGCGTGCTCCACGTCGGGGACTACGACCAGAGCGGGGAATGGATTCTGATCGCGTTGGCGGAGGACGTCGCCGCGTTCGCGGCAGCCGGCGGCGCCGACGTCGAATTCGTACGGGTGGCGGTGACACCCGAGCAAGTGGTCGCCTATGGGCTGCCGACTGCTCCGCCGAGCACGGCGGACCGCCGCGCCTTCTCCGGCGCCGCCACGACACAAGCAGAAGCGTTGCGGCCGGACGTCCTGGCTGAACTCGTGCGGGAAGCCGTGGAATCCCGCCTCGACATGTCTGTCCTACGGCAGGCGATCGAGCGTGAACCCGCCGAACGGCGTGCGCTGGTGGAGCGACTCCACCGCAGGGACTGACGTCGCCGAGCGGGGCGAGCGCACGGCCGTCCAGCCCCGTTGCGCGGCCGGAGGGTGCCTACTCGGCCTCGCGCTTGCCGGAGCCCAGCCGGGCGAGCTTCGCGCCGACCAGTCGGAGCCCCGCGAGGGGGTGCAGCAGCGTGAAGGTGATGGTCAGAGCGACGTAGAAGAGGAAGCCCCGGCGGCCTTCCCTTTCCTGCCGCTTCAGCCACACGATCAGGTCGTCGTGGCGGCGGGCGATGAAGAGGTCGGCTTCCTTGCCGATGAACAGCGCGCCGGCCATGAATCCCGTGAGGAACAGCCCAAGTCCGGCGAGTGAGGCAAAGAGCGTCATTGTGTTCCTCGTTCCCAGTGCGAAACCCTAACGGGCTGACTCTTAAGACTATACGCAGGGGTCTCGAACAGTGCAAGTCTTAAGAGTCGGTAGTGAAGGGTGACCTGCGACTGATGTCGCGCACTGCGCCTCCGCGTCCCGGTGTGCGCGAGTCCTTGCGGAAGTGGACTCACGCGCGGTGGCTCGGTGGTGACGCGCCGCTTCGTCGCAGTCCTGGACGGCGACGAGGTCGGGGGGTGGAGCCACGTCTCTTATGGCTTGCAATACCTGGATCCCGTATGTATAGTCTTAAGAGTCATTGAGTGAGGGGAATGCACACTGTGTCTGCTACTGCGCTGGTAGGGCGTTACACCGCCGAGGAGCTCGCCGGGATGAGCCCGGCTCAGGTCGACTGGTGGGCAAGTGACCTTGCCGACGCGCTCGGCAAGGTGCGCGTTCGGCGCGGGCGCCTCCTGGACTCGGTCCATCACCACGTGAAGGACCGGCGGGAGTACCGGCGAGGGGTGCAGCCCGCGTGGCGGATGACCCACGAAGACGCTCTCGCTCGCGCGGCCGAACTCCTGGACTCGGGCGCACTGTTCCCCTGGGACGCCACGAGCCTGACCGAGGCCCTGGCCGACCTCGAGTCCGCTGGCGTGGAAGAACGCGGCCTGGCCGAGGCGGCAGCCCTGCCCCACGCCGAGTGGATGCGGCGAGGGTGGTCGAGGTTCTACCTGGTCACCTCCAGCGCGGGCGGCCACATTCACGACTCCACCGGCTGCGGCTCGTGCCGCTCGACGACCACGTTCGTCTGGCTGCCCGACCTCGCCGGGCGCGACGAAGCCGCGGCGGTCGCCGAGCACGGCCCGCTGCTGTGCACCCGCTGCTTCCCCAGCGCGCCGCTGGAGTGGACCCGCGGGAACGAGAAGCCCGCATCCTGCGCGGGCGCCGGTGAGCCGGCGAAGTCCGGGACGGTCCGCCGGCGCGGCATGCGGTGGTGGGGCAAGTGCTCCGGCTGTGACGAGTCCTACCGCCTGACCGGCGCCGACCGGATTTGGGGCCACAAGCCCAAGCCCCGCTCCGCCTGACCTCCGCGAACCGCACGCCGCCGCTCCCGCGCCGGGAGCGGCCCGCCGGCGGGCGAGGAGCCAGAAAGGAACCCGACATGACCTCTTCCTCCGGGGCCCGTGCCCCGAAGGCGTCCGATGACGTCACTCGACGTACCGGCCTCACACCCTCTGCATCCTCTGCGGCCGATGACGGCCGGACCCACCCTCGTCCCCGCCGGGAGGCGCCGTCCGCCGCCTCGGCGGCAGCACCGGTGAACCTTCGTCAAGGCGGACACGCCGGACTGATCCAGCAGTCCCACTACACCAACCGCGGCCAGTGGTGGGTCCATTGCTGTTCCGCGATCGTCGTCCGCGACGACGGTAGGTCGTGGTGCTCCTCGTACGAGGAAGCGGAGGCACTGTGGCGATGGCACATCGCGGTTGAGTGACCCTCCCGGGGCGCCGCGTCGCGCCGCAGAGTACGGAGCCTTGGTGGGTACCCGCTCCAGGTTGTCTCTTATGGCTTGCGCACCCCCGTCTTCGTCGTGTATAGTTTTAAGAGTCATCGGGGGTTCGGGGTGGCGGGCCGGAAGGCTGATGTCGCCCCTCCCTGATGACGTTAGGCCTGGGCGTCTGATCCACGTCCGGAGCTGAAGGGAGGGTCGCTCCCTCCTGGAGTCGCGGTGTTCGGTGCTGCACGGCCCCCTCACCCCGCGTGGTCGCTCACGTGGGCCGGGGGGCAGGAACGGGTTCGATTCCCGTCGACTCACTGGTTCCTTCCGCTCCTCGTCCCCCGCCCGGGGCGGGAGGGACCGGCCGCAGGCCCTCGCCCCCTAACGGGGGTCTGCGGCGCCGCCCCTGCGGCGCGGGACATGTGACCCGCACGGCCTGAGCGCCGTGCACGACTCGCTTCCCGCGCCGCAGCTCGGGGCGTTGCAGAGCGATGCTCCTGTCGTCCAACGGATAGGGCGCCGGGCTACGGATCCGGCAATCGGGGTTCGAATCCCCGCAGGAGTACGAGGTCCTCCCCTCGCGGCATCCGCCGTGGAAGGAAGTGACCGAGCGACCGGCTGTCGCGCCGCACGACGGTGCGCAGAGGTGAGGGTCCCGCATTGGGCGCGCTCGCCGAACTCCCCGTCCGCCCCGGGGACCAGCGGTTCCCGGGGCGGGCGGATGACGCGTTGTCCCGGCGACAGGCGTAGTCCGAAGACTGCTGAACAGGAGTTGCGTGCTGTGGAGTTGGAGCAGGTTCACCCCAATCCGTCGCTCGATCCGGGATTCCGGCTCGGTCTCGACGGCCGGTGCCGCTTCCGCCACGAGGGCCTCCTGGTGGACATCCATGTGCGGCGGCTGACGGAGCAGGACGAAACCTGGTACCGCGAGGACGAGTGCAGCCCGGACGACGCCTTGGTGATCGGCACCGTCACCGAATGCGGCGTCGAGCTGGCCCGCGTCGAGTGGCCGAGCGACTTCGGTGACCCGTACGTGCTGCGTGAGGCGGTGGAGCGCACAGTGAGCGGAGCAGCCGACGAGGCACGCGCCAAGGTCGCCGCCCTGGTGGAGCGTCTCGCCGCGATCGACCGGCGTCGGGCGGCAGCGTCCTAGACGGCCCCCGTCCCGCGACAGCCTTCTCGTCAACCTGCCCAGTCCCAGCCCGTGTTGGAGTCGCCACATGACCACCCGCATCACCGTCCCGGACGAGGCCCGTACTTCGTGGGAGCTGGCCGACCGCTGGAAGCTCTCGATGGCCGACGTCCGCGCGGGCCGCCTGGTGCTGAAGGGCAACTGGCAGCGTGCCTGGATGCCGGACGAGCGGCTGTGCGCAGCGAACGGTCGCGCGTGCCGCACCAGTGCGGTGGCGGCCGTACTGACCGCCAATGGCTTCGTCGCGAGCTCCGGCGGCGGCGGGTTCCTCGGCGCTCCTCACGGCCTCGGGTTCGCTGCCGGGTTCAGCGCCGACGACCCGCGCGAGGTCCTGGACTTCGAGACCCTCAGCGTCCGACTGCCTGACACGATCGATGAGGCCGGCGCAGTGATCATCGACGCGGCCCGGGCTGCCGTCGCCGCCTGCTGCAAGGTGACAGGTCCCTGCCCGTTGCTGGGCAGCCCGCACTCGGTCACCGAGGACACCGACAGGTCCTGTTCCGTCTGCGACGACTGGCTTGCCGGCGCACCGGACCGAAGGGAGCGGGAGGAGCGGCGGCAGTGCCAGGACAGGGCATCGGTGCGGAGTAAGCCCCGTCCCGCCGCGGAGACGTACCCGCTCGCGGACCCTGAGGCGGAAGGCCGTCTCATCAGCTGGGAGCGCACCGCGCCGTCCGAGCTCGCCGTGCCTGGCCGGGAGCACCCCATCCGCTCCACAGAGGTGATCGCCGCCGTCCGCTGGGAGCTCGCCCCCTACCTCACGCACGGAAACACCGGCGTGGCTGATGTGGCAGAGCACCTCGAGACGGCACTGCGCGCGTTCACCGACAAGCGCCCCGAGGACTTCATCCACTCATTGGGACAGGCACTCGACGCCGCTGCACCTCTCAGGAACCCCGAGCCGTTCAACCAGGCCGTCCACCGCCGTTGGAGCGACGACGAGCCCACGCCGTGGGCCATCTGCTTCATCACGGCGAAGAGCCGCGACTACGTGACCCTCCTAGTCGGAAACAACTCCGGCGGCTTCGGCAGGGTTCGCCATCCGTGGCACTACGGTCTGACGTTCCCCGACCGGGAGACCGGCCTTGAGCATTGCTGGCGGTACGGCCTGCTGAAGCGCCGGGCCGTGCTCAGTAGAGGCGCCGCGCAGCCGTAACTCGCTGTCCGTGGCGATGCATCGGCGACCCGCAGATCTCCTCGATCGCCCGCCCGCCGACCCCAACTTCCCTTCCTGATCTGGAGACTCGTTGCCGAATCCTGGCTCACCTGATCTGCTCCCCGAGCTCGCCGCCCTGCTCGGGCCGGGCAAGCCGGCGTCCCTTGACCCGGTGCTCCATCTCGCCCGAGGCCTCGCACGCAGCGCCCGCGGCGGCTCCGCCGACGGGGAGTTCGGCCGACGGGGAGTTCGGCCGACGGTGCCGGACCGAGCTGGCGCCCGTGCTCCTGCGACGTTCGAAGCGTTGCTGCCGTCCGTCCTCGCACAGCGGCGCCCCAGGCGGCCCGCTCGTGGGCATCCGCCCTGCTCCGTGCGGCTGGTTGACCGCAGCCGCGCCCGGTCCCGGGGAGGAGACGGCCGGATACACCCCACCTCTCGGCTCAGCCCTGCCCTGTGCACTCGCCCCTGCCCGGCCCGCCGGCTGTCGGCGGCCGGCGCGGGGGGAGTCGGTCGGATCGAACCCGGAGTGTCAGTCCGCCAGGCGGTGGGGCGGGAGCGACCGTGCCTGGGTGCTGCGTCGTTGGCGGGCGGGCCCCGTCCACCAATTGTCTCTTAAGACTTGCACTTCACGCTTCTCTGCTGTATTGTCTTAAGAGTCAACGGGGTTGCCGGTTAATCCCGATGGCGCCAGACAACAGGGAGCGGCCGATCCGTGTTGTCCGGCAGGTTCGTAGCTCAGCTGGTAGAGCGTCCCCCACGCCGGGGGAAGGTCAGGGGTTCAAGTCCCCTCGGATCGCGAAGTGTTGGTGTGCGCCCCTCCAGAGGCACAGTCCCCGTTGAGAGGGCACACACCGGCACGAAGGACGGACCCGTCCGGCTGATCACCGGTTCGGGTCGAAGGAGGGGTAGCTCCCCTCTGGAGCTCTGGTGTTGGCAGCACACCCCCGGAGAGGGGAGGAGCGGGATCAGGTCCCGCAGGCTCACGACGTCGTACGGCCCGCCCCTGCCCCCACGGGACGGCCGTACGGCCAGGAACGGCACGGACGGGGCACCTCGCGGTGTGGCCACCCGGGCCCGGAACACCCTCTGGCAGGCTGCTGAGGCCCGGTGTACGAAATCCGGAGCCGGTCTGTGATGGCCCCGGGCCCGGAACGCCGCGAGCGGACCGTTTGCCCGTGCTGCTTTCCGGCTTCCGGTTCAGCCCGGGGCTGGGCAGCAGCCGCCGTTTCGCCGCTGGAGCGCCGTTGCCCGGTGCACAGAGGTGATGGCTCCCGTGGCGGGGAGCGCGATCGCCGACCTCCCGTCTGTTTCCCGGGGCCGCGTGCCCCGGGAAACAGACGGTTGCCGCCGGCGCCCATACGCCCCCCGGCGTGGGTGCCGATTCACGTCGTCGGGGTCGTCCGGCCCTGTGTACCTGCCGAAGGAGTGCGCAGTCGCCTCTTACCGCAACCGGCCGAACCCGATGCCCGCCGCGCCGGTGGCCACTCTTTCCACCGCGATCGCCCGACATGTCTGCTCCGTGCTCCGCGGCTGGCCGGACCCTGCCTTGCGGCCCCTGGCTTGCATTGTCTCTGAGCAGCTCCTTCCCGGCAGCGCCAGCCACACCCTGACGTTGGCGCCCCGTGACCTCCACAACCTGCTGACGGTCCTGCTCGACATTTCCCTCGACTACGCCGGGGGAAAGCTTGATGGGACGTGCGGGTTCTCGGAGGCGGATATCCACGCAGCGATCGACAGTCACCTGCACCACTACGGCCCGCTCCTGGACTGCTGACCACCGCCCACACACGCCCGGGCGCGCGGCCGTGCCGTGCACTCTCCGCCCCCCTCCTGAGGCGACCGCCCCCGGCCTACACATCAGACACAGGGTGCCCGCCCCTTTCTGCGCAGGGCGGGTGCCTTCGCAAGCAAAGGAAGTACCAGCATGGACACCATTCGGGATGCCGCCGGCCGCACCGTCCGCGAGGGTGACACCGTGGGCGGCACGACGTCCGGGCGCTACCAGGCGACCGTCATCGGTCCCGTCATTCGGATCGGGCGCGGCCAGGTCAAGATCCTCGTTACCAACGGGCCCGCCAGCGACATCGTGCGCCCGGCCCAGGGGGACGAGAAGTGGATCAGCGCAGACAGAATCTTCCTCGTCGCCTCCCGGGCCGAGGGGCTGCCGTCCGACGGCGACTGGTCACCACACGATGAGACCGCTGTGCGCGCCCGAGCCGCCGAGACCTCGAGCGTCCGCTACCCCGACCACCTGGTCGCCGCGCTCCTCGTCCGCGTCGCCCGCCATGGCACTCGCAGATGACTGCCTTGCCGAGGTGGGCCGGTTCACGCGACTGGAGCTGCTCCTGGGGCGCGCCCGGGACAAGGACGGCCAGGTCGACATGGACGGGGTCGCCGAGATCCTCGGCTGGCAACCGTAGCTGTGTTTTTCCACCGTGCGAACGGCAGCGGCCCAGGCCGAGGAGTTCGTCCCGCGGCGGGAGGGAATGCTGCCGCTTGACGGGCCGGTGTGCCCCAGCTCCTGCTGATCGGCCGCCGATCGTTACGGCTGGCGCCCGGCCGGGGTGGAGGGGGGTCGTGGAGGTACGCAGGGTAGCGGTTGTGGGTGGCCGTGTCCGGGGCTTGCGGTGGGGTTCGCGCGCGAAGGTGACCGGTTGTCTGGACCGGCCCGGTGCCGCGGGCGCCGCCCGTACGGTGGGCCTTCCGCCGCCGGCCGTGCCCGGCCTGCCCGTGCGAGGTGCCCCATGCCCGCGTCCCCGTCTCCTGGCACCGAGGACTCCCGCCCTGAGGGTGAGGAGCGGCTGTCGCCGGGCAGTCTTGCCGAGGCCGTCGCGTCCCTGCTGGGCTCGCGGCCTCCGGTGTCGACGTTCGTGCGGGTGTTGGACGAGGCGCTCGGCGGCGGTCTGCATCCGGGCCGGCTGTACCTGGTCACCGTCGCCGGCCCGGTGGGCGGTGAGGGACGGCCCGGCGCAGGCGGAGGGCTGCTGGCCGCCGGTGCGGTGCGGGGCGCGCTGTTCCGGGACGCGGGCGCGGTCCTGTACGCGGCGTTCGGGCCCTCCGCGCGGGACGTCGCCGCGCGGGTGATGGCCGGCCAGCTCCGGATCGGTTACCAGGCGCTGCGCGAGGGACGGTTGGAAGGAGCGGCCCGGGCCGCCGTGGCCGAGCTCAGCGCCGGACCGGAGGCCGCGCGGCTGCTGATTGAGGACCGGCCCGGGACTGAGACCGGCGAACTCGCGCGTCTGGCCCGGAATCTGGAGGGGCTGCGTCTGGTCGTCGTCGATGGGCTCGAGGCGGTGCCCGGTCTGCGCCGTCCGGCGCACGACGTGGAGGACGGCGCCGGGGCGGCGCAGGAACTGCGGCGCCTGGCCCGGGACCTCGATGTGCCGGTGCTCGCGGTGACCGAGACCAGTGGCGCTGACGGCGAAGGCCTGCGCGCCGCCCTTACCCCGGACGTCGTGATCGACCTGGCCTTCGCCGCGGACGACGTCGGCTACAACGCCCGGCGGGACCGAGTGCGGGTGACCGAGTGCGATCTCGGCCTGCAGCGCGAGGCGGAGATCAGCACCGACCTGCCGCGCGCCCGGCTGATCGGGCCGGAGTTCCGCGCGGACAGGGTGTTCGACTCGGACGAGGGCCGCCTGGTCGTGGACGCGCTCAAGGCCGCGGCCCAAGGCCTGTCGGAGGCGCCCGACGGCCTGCCCGAAGGCCTGGTCAAGAGGCTCGGGCAGTTGTGCAGGGGCATGCCCGACAACTTCTCCGGGCTGGAGTTCGGGGACCTGCCGCATGAGGCGCAGCGTGCGGTTCTGCAGGAGTGGGTGGCCCGGCCTCCGCTGCCGGACACGGACCGGGGGCGGGGCCTGGGGACGGCCCTCGGCGCGTTTTACGCCCACGCCGTCGCGCACGGCTACGACCCGGAGGCCGAGGTGCCTTGCGGGTGGTGAGGGGCGTCAGAATGGTTTGCCCGACGGGTGGTCGCATCCGGCTGGTTCGGGTGGGTGGCGGGGTGGGACGCCGTACTCCGGGCCGGGGCTCGGCGCACCCGCGGACACCTGGCCGGTCAGCGCTGGACGAAGCAGGGCACCGCGCCGTTGAGGAGGGTGTTGCCGCAGGGAGTGTCGTCGTGGCCGGCGTTGTGGCTGGTGATGACGGTCCGGCTGTTCGCTGGTGTTCGGCGGCTTTCGGCGGTGGCTGCCAATGTTCTGTGGTGTCCAGTGTGGTGTTCGGGACTTTCGGGCGTCACTGTCGTCCGTGGTGAGGGCCGTAGGGCGGTGCTGCCCGCCCGTCCTCGCTGCAGGCCCCGGGCGGTGGCCGGTCCGGTCTGCGCTTGGGCGGGCGGCTATTCGTGTGGCGGCGTGTCGGTGTCGGTGTCGGTGTCCTGTCCGATGCCGAGGGCCTTCGCGACCTCGTTGAGGACCTCGGGGTCGACGGGCGGCCGGGGAGCATCGAAGGGCCAGTCCGGATCGGCGATGACCGGGGTGTAGGGGGCCGGGAAGAGCTCGTGCACAGGCAGGTCGACGGGAAGGACTCGTGATCCGTACGTCTCGGCGAGGAGCCGGGCGAAGTCAAGCGCGTTTGTCCGGGTCTTGCCCGCGCCTCCGGGCTGGATGTGCTTCTCGTCCAGGAGTCGCCGCGCCAGGTCCTCCAGGTCCGGGATCCGGTCGGGCTGGTCCGGGTCGCCGGGTGAGTCCAGGTGGACCATGTGGGCGCGTTGGGCGAACGTGCGGGTCAGTGCCGCGCTCAGGTCGGTGGAGATCGAGGTTTTGCCCGCGCCGCCGCGGCGGAAGTACCCGGCGGGGAAGGCCGCCTCGGTCGTGCGCCGTACGGCGTCCAGGTCGGGGTACGCGGTGTCCGGAGTGGTGAGGGCGCGGGCCTGATCGGGGGTCATGCCTGTGGCCGCGGTGAGGGCGCGTACGGCCTGCTCGGGAAGCGGGCCGGCGGCGAGGTGGTCGAGGCGTTCGGTGGCCGAGGTGCCGGGGGCGAGGCCGAGGAGTTCCATGGCGCGGTGGCGCTGGACGCCGGCTGCGTCGGCGACGCGCTTCACATAGGTTTCCAGCCGTTCGGCGGGGCGGGGCAGGGGAGCGGCGGGGATCCGGGCTGGGAGGCTCTGCTGCCGGCCGGTGCGGGCGGCGACGGCCTGGCGGGCCTGTTCCAGGGTGATGCCGGGGTGTTCGCGCTTGTACTGGCGTACGGCGCGGTCCTGTTCCCGGTTGCGGCGGTTGGTCATGGCGTCTCACGTCCTTGTCCGGCCTGCTGCCCCACATGCGCCGGCCGTCCAGGAGGAGGGCATGACGATATCGCTCGCGCGAGTCTCAGACGTCTGCGGTCCCCGTCGGCGGTGTGGGCGTCGAGGTGGTGGTGGACCGGGCGCGGCGCGGTTGCCCTTGGTGCTCCCGTCATCGTAGCGGGGGCCGAGGGTGCCTGAGGGGTGTGGGCAGGTCCTGTTGGGGTCCGGTTCGGGGTGGCGCTGCGCGCGGTGTGCGGCGCCACCCTGGTGATGGGTCTACCGGGCGAGGGCGGGGTGGGGGACGAGGGACAGCCACTGGCTGCCCTCGGCGGTGACGACCTCGATCGCGGCGTGGTGCGCGGGCTGGCCGGAGCCCTGGTGCTCGCCCGGCGCGCGGAAGCGGATCTCGCGGACCGTCACCGGGGTGTTGTTCATCAGGATGACGTCACCGGGCTTGAGGTCCGGGTCGGACGCGGGCTTGACCAGCTTGTGCAGTTCCGCCGGTGCCATGCGGGCGCGGGCCCAGTCGACGAGCTTGTCGAAGACCTCGTCGATCTCGCCGCGCTCGGAGTGGTGGCGGGGGTAGTGGTCCTTGTCGGCGTCGTAGGCGATGCTGCCGCGCGCCGTCTCCAGCAGCTCGACGAGCTCAGTGATGTCGGCCGGGCTGGTGGCGGTGGTGCGCGGCATGTGGTGCTCCATGTCGTGGAGAGGTCCGGCGGGATCACCCGCCCTTGCCTCTTAAGACTATACGAAGCATCGGTGAGGGTGCAAGTCTTAAGAGTCGATGGATTGCTTCGGGTTGTCGTTCTCTGTGGGGGGTCTCCCGTGCCCGCGCCGTGAGGCGGTGCCGTGCTTTCGCGTGTGCCGGCTGCTGCCCGTCCCGGGATGGCGGCTGTGGGGGGTGTCAGGTGGTGGTGAGGACGTAGGTGTGGGTGTGGAGGGTGCTGGCGATGGCGTAGCGGGTGTGGATGCGGCCGCGGGTGCGGTCGAGGGTGATGCGGGCGGCGGGGTGGCGCTGGGCGGTGCCGAGCAGGGAGGTGCGGATGTCGGCGGGCCGGAGTGCGGGGGTGGGGGTGCGGCGGGTGCCGGTGGTGCTCCCGGCGAACGCGCCGACGCGGTCCAGGACGTGGCGGTGGAGGGTGGCGCCGGTGGCCGGGCGGATGTCGAGCAGGCGCAGGGCCTCGGGGGTGTCGAGCGTGCGCCCGGGCAGGGGGGTGCGGGCGTCGGGTCCGGCGGGCGCGAAGACGGCGCGGGGGTCGGCGGACAGCAGGGCGCGGACGGTGCTGTCGTCGATCTCGCAGGAGGTGTCACCGCCGGGGACGGTCCACTGCTGGCTGCGGCGCAGGCCGCGGTGCCAGGTGAGGCCGTCGCCGGTGCGGACGGTGTCGTGGTCGGCGAAGCGCCAGACGGTCTGGGCGGGCGTGGTCGGCACGGGTGCTCCTGGGCGGCTGATGGCGGGGCGGGCGGCTGCGCGGTCCCCGCGGGACCGGTGCGGTCCCGCGGGGGCGGTGCTCACTTCCCGGCGGGTGCGGGGGTGCGGGCGGGCAGGGGGACGGGGCTGGCCATCGGGTCGTCGAGCTGGGTGTACCAGTCCTCGTCGTCGCGGAAGACCGTGGAGCATCCGGCGGTGCAGATGAGCTGGCCGGGCCTGAGGAGCTTCTGGACCTCGTGGACCGGCGGGTCGATGTAGCCGATGGCGGAGCCGTGGTTGCAGTACCCGCGCTCGCGCACGGCGTGCCAGGTGTCGGCCTCGGCGTGCATCTGTGCCATCTCCAGGTCGACGTCCAGGCGCTCGGTGTAGATGGCTTCGCGCTCGTCGCTGCTGTTCTCGTCGCTGTACATCGGATCCCCTCCGGGTGGCTGCCGCCCGCCTGTTGACTCTTAAGACTATACGTATCGGATTGTGTGATTGCAAGTCTTAAGAGGCGGAGTGGTTGCGTTGCGGCGCGTGCGGGCGGTGTGGGTGCCGTGCGGCGCCCGCCGGCTCCGTGGGCGGGGGTGTCCGGTGTGGTCGGGTGGTCGGGTGTGGGGCTTGTGGGGGTGTGTCGGGTGGTGCTGGGGGTTCCTGGGTTTGGGGGTTGCCGGGTTGTCGGCGTGGAGTCCATTTCTGTGTGCGTGCTGCCGGTTTTGGAGTGTGGCCCGGGAGGGTGTTTGGTTCGCGTGTGAAGCTGCTTGACCTGTTCGTCTCTTATGGCTTGCATTGCGTACATATGTTGATGTATAGTCTTAAGAGTCAGAGGGTGCGGGGTGTGGAGAGGGGTGCGGGATGAGCCGTTCGGACCGTGAGAGCCGTGTGGTGGCCGGTGACCGTCTGGAGGCGGAGGTTGCCCGGATCAGGTCCGCGTGGCGGGTGCGGCAGATGGAGGTGGAGCTGGCCGAGGAGATGCGGGAACTGCTGGGGCTGCTGGGGGTCTCGGAGGAGTGGAAGGCGGAGCGGGTGGCGGAGTTGCGGCGTCAGGTCCTGTCTGGCGAGTTGCATCCGCTGGTGGCGTGCGAGCAGATCGCGTTCACGCAGTCGCTGGTGGTGAATCGGTAGGAGTCTGGCCCGCGGGCCCGGGGCGGTGTGCTGCCCCGGGCCCGCGGGCCTAAGTCCGTATGAGCAGGTCATCCCGTCCAACTCTGGGACGCGGCTGGGAGGCGGGCGCAGTGAGACGATCTCGGCGGCGGAGAGGAATCCCGCGCGGCGCCGTCGGTCCGCTGCTCTCGTCCGTGGGGGCTCCGGACGTTCGTCCGGGTGGTTGTTACGGCTGTGCGTGCGGGTTGTCTGCTGGGCCGGGCTGGGCGGGGTTGGGTGTTCCCGGGGTCGGGCCGGAGGTAGGACCGGCCGGGCCCCGGGGGCGCGGACCGCATGCTGTGGTTCAGCAGCTGCCGGGCGGGGACGGGCAGGACGTCGCGGGAGTGACGACCGGGGTGTGCGCGGCGGGCGGCTGGGAGGCCAGGGCCAGGCCCAGCAGGACGGTAGCGACGGCGGCACCTGCCGTGATCGCCATGTACAGGTCCCCGCGGGGCGGGATCTCGCTGCTGCGCCGCTTGGTGTCGAGGTAGACGGCGGTGGCCGCGGCCACCGTGACCATGAGGGCGAGCAGCAGGCCGGGCGTGATGGCGAACTCGGTCATCGGACGGCGGACCCCTTCGCCCGGCCGACGCGCACGCCGCGCCCCGTCGCCTTCCCGCCGTCCGCTCCGGCGCCCGTTTGTGCTGGTCGGAGCGATTGTCGGTGCCGTGCTGTAGCTTCACAGATGTCGGTCAAGGGTTTCTCCTGCTGCCCGTACGAGGGGGTCGGGGGACCGCGACGCCTGGAGCTCCTGGGACACGGCCAGCCGCCAAGCAAGGACCGTGTTTTCAGGGGCTCTTCGGCATGTGCGGACCCATGAACAACACCGACGCTACCGGCAGGGTCTGACAATGGGCCGTCCGTGCCGGCAACGCCCTGGCCAGGGCCTGTTGTCAGTGCCGCGGATGTTCTGTGCCCTCCCGGGGTGCCGCCACCGCCGCGCCCGGCACCCGGGCAACCCCGCCCCGCCACCCGCCCGTTCGCCGCCCGGGCCAACGGCCCCGGGCTCCTCGCGACCGACCAGGGTCCCGAAAGGGACCCGGCCCCACCCCCACGCGGCCCCCGACAGGGGGCACGCCCCACGCCGGCCAACGGCCGGCCCCGTGCGACGTCCTGCTCTCCGCCCGCCCCGCCGAGCCCCCGGACCGCACAAAAAGAGGTCAACTGACCTGTTCCGTAAGGCGGTCGATCGGATGTTTCGGGTGAAATCTGCGTATTGCGGCATCTGGAGACCGCCGGAGTGCGGATACCACCGGCAGCGCGCCGAACCGCTCTGTGGCGGGGCTGTACGGCGCTGTCCTCCGCTGCGCCCGGTGGAAGCACCGTCCGGCGGCGTTCACGAATTCACACACTTCCACGCACGCGCTCATGCAGTAGCGGGCCGCCGTACGACGGCGCACGGCGTGCGGCCGGCTCCGCTGGAGGCCGTACGGCCCGCTGCGCCCTGGTGCCGAGGTCGTGGTGGCGCCGGAGGCAGATGAACGGGCGGTCCGGCCGTGGCGACGTGCGGCAGGCGGGGGCCTCTGGTGTCCGCGGTCAGGATTTTCTGCCGGAACACCCCGGTCCTGGGGCTGGGAGAGGTAGGCATCGCCATGGTCCTGAGGAGTCCCCGGTGTTCGAAGGCATCCCTTGCCCGGCCGATCTGGTCTTCGCGTTCGGCTTCGACGATCCGCGCATCGACGCCGTCCTGGCCAAACTCGCTGTGGAGGAACGGCGGGTGGCGATGGCCTGGTCCTGCCCCTGTACGGACACCTGGACCGAGGCGGCTCGCTTCGTCGGCGCCACCGATCCCGAGGCGTTCGGTGAACGGGTCCGCCGCAAGCTCAAGCGGCTCGGCACCGAGTACACCCGGCGGCGTGCCGCACCGTTTCGCAGGACGGCAGCGGACCGGTGAAGCACGCACCCCGACCGCCGACGGCCTCGTCGGGAGTCGACTGTGACGGACCGGGGGCGAACAGGCCGTCGAGACCGCGCATCCCTACGGCCGCCGCCGTACGCCGGTAGGACCGGCCGGACCCCGGGATGCGGACCACATGCTGCGGTTCAGCAACTGCCGGGCGGAGACGGGTAGGACGTCGCCGGAGCGGCAATCGGGGTCTGCGCGGCTGGTGTGTGGGGGTGTGCCGGCAGGCCGGGCCTGTTGGCTGTCGCGGGTTCGCGATACCGGTCCGCCGGTGGTGGCCGGCGGGTCTACGGTGCGGGGATGAGCGACGAGGTGGCGCCGGTGGGCGCGAGCGTGCTGCCCGAGGTCGACGATGTCCTCGCGGACGCCCTGACGGTGCAGGGGGAGGCGGGCGTACGGGCGTTGGGGCTGCTGCGGGATGCCCACCGGGTGTTGACCGGGGAGGGGTTCGTACGGCCGGCGGAGGTCGCTGCGGCGTGTGTGCGCTCCGCGGCGGACGCGCTGCTGGGCCTGCCCGGTGCCCCGGTCACGGTGGGCTTGAAGCCCGCAGCGCAAGGCCTGCTGGCCGCGGTGGATGCCGTCGAGCCTCCCGCCGGCGAGGCTTTTGGACCGGCCGGTGTCGCGCCGCCGTCCGGTGAGGCCTTCCCGTCCGACGGGCCGGCCGCCGATGCCGGCACCGCCCACGACGAAGCGGCCGGTGCGCTGTCCGGCGCGTCCGCCGGGGCGAGCGCGGCGTGGGGGCGGGTGAGGGCGGCCGCGGACGTGCTGCGCGGCGAGCTCAACCGTCCGGGCCGCTATCACCAGGCGCGGGCGCGGGGGATCGTCGAGCGGCTGATGGGGGTGGAGCTCGGTGCGGCGCAGGAGAGGGCGCTGGATGTGTGGGGAACCGTCTACGGGGTCGCCTCGGGGATCCTGCACGGCCGCGCGGCCCACGCCGGCGAGGCCGCCGTCCTGTACGCGGACGTCCTCGGCGCGGCCCGTAACCTGCTGGTGCCGCTGGCGGACCGCGCGGCCCGCGTCCTGGAGCTGGTCGCTCTCCAACACCCGGGCGTCGTCGAGGCGAAGGAGCTCGCCGGCTGGGCGGACCCGCGCGCCGAGGGGTACTTCTTCCGCTCGGGCCCGGCCACGGCGTGGCTGGGCGTGCTGCAGGAGCATGCGCCGCACCTGCTGATGCCGGACGGGGCGGCGGGCGGACGGTGGCCGGCCGCCCCGTTCCTCGACCATGTCGCCGCCGCCGACCTCGTCGCCGCCCGCGCCTGGCTGAACGCACCGGCCGGCCAGGGTGCCCCCGGCGTCCTGCGGGCCCAGCAGATCGCCGCCGCCGGCCGCCTGGCCCTTGACGCGCTGCTGGACCTTGCCGTACGCCACTGGGACGCCGTCGACGCCGCTCCCCTTCAGGCCGTGCTGGCCGGCCCCGGTGTCCGGGACGGGGACGGCCTGGAGGCGGGGGCGACGCTGCGCCTGGCCGCGAGGTGGGCCCGCGCGGTCCCGCGCGCCGAGCGGGCGGGACCGTGGATCGGTGTGGTGGAGGGCCTGCTGACCGGCGCCGTCGAGGATGAGCACACCGGCCACCTGGCGCTCGATGCGGTCGCCGAGCGGGTGAGGGCCCAGATGAAGGCCGCCGGCCTCCTCGACGGCGGCGAGGACGTCGCGGGCGCGGCGGCTTCCGCGGACTGGGTGGTGACCGAGGAGGAGATGCGCGGGCTGATCGCCCTTCAGGTCGCGTCCGGTCTGCCCGACCACGACGTCGCCATGCTGGTGCGGGAGCTGGCGTGCACCGCCTATCCGGCCGGCCGCCGCGGCCCCGCACACCGCAACGTCGGCGCCGTCCGGGTGGTCCTGGCCAAACTGCTGGCCCACGACGTCGAGTTGACCGCCGAGCAGGCCCGGCCGGTCGTCTTCCACGGCGACCTGGACCAGGTGCACGTCGCTGACACCGCGGCGTTCGGCGGGCCGCGGCTGGCGCGCGCCGTGCTCGCTCTCGCGGCGGCGGACGCGGACGTCGGCGTGGGTCTGGCCGAGCGCACCAGGCGGCTGGCCCGGCTGGCCGCGGTCGACGGCTGGCTGCACGACCGGCTCCTTGCCGCCCATCTCGCCGCCCGTCCGCCGGCCGCCGGCCCTGCAGTGTCCGGCGGAGTGGCGGAGACGGAGTGGTGGGATCAGGCCGTCGTGCTGGTCGTGCGGCTGGTGGCTGGTGAACCTGGTCCGGAGGCGGCCCGCCTCGTCGAGCTCGTGCTCGGCTCCTGCCCGCCCGAGCGCGCCGGACAGCTGGAGGCGGACGTGCGTACCGCGCTCGGCCCGGTGCCGACGGCCGCCCGGGTGGCCGAGGTCCTGCCCGACGGTGCTGGGCAGGCGGACGGGACGGCCGAGCCGCTCGCCTCGTGGCTGCGGGTGTGGGACTGGTCGCCGGTCCTGAGCTCCCCGGTCCTTGAGGGCTGGGAGCCGCTGCTGGAGGCTCTGCGGCGTCTGGAGCCCGACGGCCCGTCCGATCCGCGCACCCAGGCGGTGTTCGAACCGTCGAGGACCGCCACGTCCCTGGACGGCGGGGACCTGGCGGAACTGGCGGCCGGGCAGGGGCCGGTGGCGGTCGCGGCCCGGATCGCCGGGGCCGGGGATGCCGGCGACGACGGGTACGCGATGGTGCTGCATCAACTTGTCGCCGCCGACCCGGCCGCCTGGACGGCCGACGTGCCCGCCGTCCTGGCCAGCCTCCGGCGGCCGGAGCTCGCCGCGTTCTACCTCGCCGCGGCCGCCGCCCACGCCGACCGGGCCGGCGCCTTCCCGGACGGCGCGCTGCCGGCGTCCGTCGCCGCGGCGCTCGACCTGTGCCGCGGCCTTGGCCAGATGGCCCCCGCCGTCGGCTTCGACGGCGTACGACGCCGGCCCGCCCGGGTGTCCTTCGCCGACCAGGCGCTGGCCGACCTGCTCACCGCCGCCTGGCGGGCCGGTGCCCTCGACGGCGACCAGGAGAAGGACGCCTTGGCGTACCTGCAGACCCTGGCCGCCCCGCTCACCCGCCGAGCCGGGCCCACCGGCCCCGCCGCGGAGACCAAGGACGCCACCCCCCTCGCCGCCACCCCGACCCCAACCCCGACGCCGGCTGCCGGCCCGGGCGCCGGCGCTGCGCAGCCCGCGGGGGAGGCGCCGGCGCTGCTGGGACCGGACAGAGAAGTCCGGGCGCTGGGCTGCCTGCTGGAGTACGCCGTCCACCGCGCCCGGACTACCGGCGAGATGCCCGAGGAGGTCCTGGACACGCTCGCCGACGTCCTCGCCGTACACGCCGGCCAGGAGGCGGTGGCCACCGCGATCGGGGTGCACCTGCCGGCCCTGCACCACCACGCGCCCGCGTTCGCCGCCGCCCACCGCACCGCCCTGTACGGTCTCGTGCCCGGACGGCCGTCGCCGGCCGTCTCCTGGCTGCGCTGGGGAGGCCCCGACGGGCAGCTCCTCGCCGCCCTGGACCGCACCGAGCTCCTCACCGCGCTGCGCGCCGCCGTGCCCGGCGCCGCCGAGCACCTCGCGCACGCCCTCCTGGACGACCCCGCCCTCCTGGGTGAACCCACCACCTGGTGGACCGAGTTGGCAGCCGGCCCCGGCGACGGCGTGGCCGCGGTCTCCCGCCTGCTGGAGGCGATCGCCGCCCGCACGCCGCGCACCGGCGCCGACGGCCCGCTCCCGCCGGCCAAGCAGGCACGGGCGGGAGCGGCCGTAGACCTGTGGCGGGCCGCCATCGCGGCCGACCTGCCGCCCGGTGCGCTCGCCGGTGCGGGCGCCTTCGCGGACGCGGCCGTCCAGGAAACGGTGTGGCTTGAGCTGATGCGGGCGAGCGCCGAGCACTCCCCGGCCCTGACCGACGCCGATCTCGTCGCCGAACGCGCCGCCACCCACCCCGACCGTACCGACGCCCTGCTGCTGGCCGCGGAGTTGGTCGCCCAGGCGCCCGGGACATGGCGGGAGACAGCCGTACGACGCAACGCCCGCGCCCTGCTGGACGCCACAACCGCCCTGCCCCAAGGCGAACGCCCCTCGGGGGTGCAGGAGCTGAGGACGGCTCTGGTCAACGCTGGCGACGTCGACGCCGCCGGCCGCCGGTGAGCCACCCGACACCGCGTGCGGACCGCACCGGCGCCGTCCGCAGCCGCTCACGAACACGAGCCTGAAGGAAGCCTGCATGCTGGGAATCCGCGTCCACATCAAAGGGCCGGCCCGACAGAAGATCGCCGCCGATCTGAAGAAGGCCTACGACAAGGGAGCCTCGATCCGCACCCTCGCCCAGGGCTGCAACAGGTCCTACGGCTTCGTCCACCGCCTGCTCACCGAGGCCGACACCACCATGCGCTCACGCGGCGGCCCGAACAGCCGAAGCCGGACAACACGCTGACCACCCCGCCCCGGGGCCAGCGGCCCCGGGCCCGCACCCGACCGACCAGGGTCCCGAAAGGGACCCGACCCCCACCCCCACGCGGCCCCCGACAGGGGGCACGCCCCACCCCCGGCCAACGGCCGGCCCCCCTTTTTTCCCTCACGAGTCGCTCTACGGCTCGCCGACCGTACGTGGGCCTCGACCCTGCGGGCCGGACGGCCATCACCCGTTGTCGGGGCCGGGGTTGGGAGAGGATGAGGGCATGGGACGAGCCTCTCGACGACGTGCAGAACGCCGCAACGCGCCGCAGCCGGTATCCCAGCCCGATGCCGCTCCCGGTGTCGTGGTGCTGGACCGGTACCTGATCCGCCCGGCCACCCTGGACGACGACCCCGAAGTGGTGCGCGCGCTCCTGGAGCCGGTGGACTTCATGGACGCGGCGATGCCCGGGGAGATCGTCGACCGGATGCGCACCGGCTGGCGCCTGCCGGCCCAGTTCGGCACCGCGGCCCTGCTGCTCGCCCAGGAACACCCGGAGGGAGAGGTCGTCGGCCTTGCCCACGCGATCCCGCCGGTGGAGTGGCTGATGGCGATGGAGACGTCCTTGGGCCGGCAGCTGTGCCTGCGGCTGTCGAGGGCGCTCGTCGAACTGGAAGCGGTGTCGGTGGCCGACAGCGCCCGCGGACAGGGGCTGGGCCACCGGCTCGTCGACGAACTGGTCCGCTCCTACACCCGCCAGGGCTACGAGGCGATGCTCGGCGGCATCCACACCCGCAAGCCGTATCTGGCGCCGTACTACGAGGCCGACGGCTTTCACGTCCTGGCGCCCGGCGCCCCGCTCGACCT
Organism: Streptomyces sp. NPDC002817; assembly: GCF_053592055.1. Classification (NCBI taxonomy): domain Bacteria; kingdom Bacillati; phylum Actinomycetota; class Actinomycetes; order Kitasatosporales; family Streptomycetaceae; genus Streptomyces; species Streptomyces sp. NPDC002817. Next base: position 8,446 of record NZ_JBSFUY010000014.1, on the reverse strand, counting down.
CGAGCTGCCCGTCGGCCGGATCCGGTACCCCGCGAACGCGTCGATGCGGCATCTGGCGCGCCCGCTCGCCCCGCAGGTGTCGTACCGGGCCGGCATCCTCGCCGGCCTGCTCGCCGGCCGGTGACGCTGTTCGTGAACGGCTCCGGCCCCCTCCGATCTCGAATATCGGAGGGGGCCGGATGTTCGTAGCGGGGACAGGATTTGAACCTGCGACCTCTGGGTTATGAGCCCAGCGAGCTACCGAGCTGCTCCACCCCGCGTCGGTGAGAGCAGCGTACGGGATGCAGACGGGCCGGACGGGGGAATTCGCGCTGCGGCGCGGCGGCGACCTCGTCTCGCGGTCGGCCGGCGAGGGCTGCGCGCGGGAGGTCTGGGCGGTGCCGCCGCTCGCGGGTGCGGGGGTGGTTGTCTGGGATGCTGCTGAAGGCCGTACCCACGCCTGCGCCGTGGAAGTCGGGTGCGTTGCCGGAAGAAGGGACATCTTGACCAGACGCTACGAGATCGTGGTCCAGGTGCGGCGGATGTCCTCTGGCCTGCACGTTCTGTACAGGCGCAGGAATGCCGACGACAAGAAGAAGGCGCGGAAGAGTGGCCTGCTGGTCTGCTCGCACGCCGCAGCGGGCCGCTGAAGCGTCGTACGACGGCGCCGAGCAGCTGCTCGCGGGCGTCACGACCGGTTCGGGTAACTCGGGTTACCCGGCGTGCGCCGGGCGGCGGCGGACGGGGTGTTACGGCTGTGCGTGCCGGTTGTCCGCCGCGTGCGGGATCGGCGGCCGCGCCGTTACGGCTGCGCGTGCGGGTCGTTGTGTCCGTTATGGCTGTCCGTGAGGGTTCTCGGTCCTGCGCTGTGTGCGCCGCCGGTCTGCCCGGTGAGTCCGGCGGTCCGGTGTACCTGGTCGTCGGCGCGGTGCGCCGGGGCCGGCGGTGGGTCGGCGGCCGGCTGCTGATCTGCGCCGGCTGTTATGGCAGGGGAGGCCCGGATCCGGTGACCGGGCTGTCGCGCCCGGGTGCCGCCCGGCGCACGGCGACGGCCCGGTGGACGGAGCTCGCCGGCCGGGGGGAGGTCATGGCGCCGACGCCGTGCGTCAACTGCTCCCTGCTCGTCGTCCGGCGGGCGGAGAAGCTGCTGGCGGGGGTGACGTGTTCACGGGCCTGCCGGACATCCCTCACGCGGATCCGTCACGGCGGCAGGGGATCGGGCCGGCCGTGCGGCGCGTGCGGCAAGGCCGTTACGGCTGGGCGTGCGGATTCGGCGTACTGCGGGCGGGCGTGCCGGCAGAAGGCCTACCGCCGCCGCGCCGCCGCCCTCCGGGCGCAAGTCCCGGACCCGGTGGCGAAGTTGACGCAGGCCATGGCGCCGTTCATGAACGGGGTCGGGGGGATCTCCCAGGTCCTCTACAAGGCCTTGTACCGGCTGGAGACCGCCGACCGGGACGGCCCCCAGGGGCAGGAGACGGCGGTCGCCCGCCTCGCCGCCATGGACCCCGACCGCCTCAGGATCCCGGGCACGGACAACGGGCGCCGGCTGCGCGCCGCGCTCCGGACGGTCCGCGACCGGCACGCCGAGCCGTAACGCGGCCGCGCCCCGTCCGGAGCGCGGCCGCCTAACGCTCGTCGTGTCCGGAAGTACCGCCGCGCGGTGGGGAGTTGAGGCGCTGCCGGCCGGGCGGCGGCTGGTACGCGTCGGGCCGGGCGGGAGCGAACGCGGCGTCAGGGGCGGCGGCCAGCAGGGCGCGTACGGCGTCGTCGAGTTCGGCCGCGTCCCCGGGCCCACTGCTGGGTGCTGCGCAGTCCGCCCCGCGTGCGTCGAGCAGGGGGCGGGGGGGTTAGAACCGGGCGCTGTACGGGGCGAGGGCGTAGGCGAGGTCGACCTCCGGCGGTGCGTTCCGCCAGTCGCCGGGGTCGACGTTCCGCTCGGTGCTGCGCACCACGGCCGTGCCGCCCACGGTCTTCAGGACGTGGCTCGCTGCGGCCGCGAGGGTGAGGACGTTGTTCTCGGTGCTGGCGAGGGAGTTGGGCATGGCTGCCAGGGTGAGCCGGTAGCGGCCGTCGGCGTCGAGCCGGGGCGTGAAGTGCAACTGCATGTGCACCGCGTCCCAGTAGTCGGCATAGGCCAGGTGCGGGTGAGCGGCGTAGGGCTCGCGGATGATCGTCACGTCGTCGCGGCCCAAGGCCCAGGTGATGCGGTGGGGCTTGTCGTCGAGGTAGGCGAAGACGCTCGGGTCGTGGGACGTGACCGTCCACAGCTCCTCGTCCGTCCAGGGGCCTCCGTCACGCCCGGGAAGCGTCTTGGGGCCCACGTCCGCGACGACTGCCGTCTGCGAGCCGTCCGCGTTCGTGCGCAGCCACGCGCCGCCGAGCACCTCGGTGTACTCCTCGCCGGGGGTCCACGGGCGCGGGGCATCGGCGAACATGCCGCGGGGGAAGGTGATGTCGACCTCGACCCGGTGCCGGTGGCGCTGGAGGGTGGCCTCCTGGCTCCACTCGCGTGGGGCGTCGACGCAGGGAGTTGCGTAGTAGGCCCGAAGGATGCGGCGGCGAAGGGAGCGGTTCATGGTTCCTCCGGGAGGTTGAGCCCTGCACTTGTTGACTCTTAAGACTATATATGCACTGATGGGTGGATGCAAGTCTTAAGAGTCAATTGTGAGGTCCCGTGCGAGGAAACGCCCGTGGAGGAGGGGTCTGTGTGATGTGCCGCGCCGCTGCTCCTGCCCTGCTGCCCGCGCTCGGACGCCGTACGGCCGCGCGTCTTGTGCCGGTTGTGCTGCCTCCGCTCTCGGGCCGTGCCGCTGGTTGAGCGGCCCCCGCCGCCCTGCGCTCGCCGAGTTCAGGAGCTGTCGGCCGGTGTGCGGGTGAGCTTCGGGTCGACGGCGTACACCGGCCGCTGGCCGGGACGCGGGGGGAGGTGCTCGTTGACCCAGGTTCCCTTCACCCGGGTGCGGCGCCGGGTGAAGGTCACGCCTTCGACGGCGTCGGGACCGTAGACCGGGCCGGAGGGCCGGCCGTTCTCGTCGAGGAGGTGGACGCGGGTGTTGCGGGTCCAGTGGGCGCGGCGCCATTCGCGGTACTGGGCGGGCGCCCTGCCCGGTGACCCGGCCGACGGCGCCGGCGGGGGAGGGGCGGCCTCGTGGGGCGGCGCGGTGAAGGTGAGCACGCGGACGCCGAGGAGCGCGCCGCGCTGGGCCTGAGGGGTGCGGGCGGCCTGCTCCAGCTGCTGTCGGCGCCGCTCGGCCGCAGGGGCCTGGGGCTTCTTCTTGCTCTTGCCGCTGGATCGGGCCTGGCCCGGGATCCGCGGAGGTGTGTCCCAGCCCTCCAGGGCGTTCAGGGCGGCGTAGTTGCGCAGGACGCGGGCGGCCGGACCGGGGTTGGCGTCGAGCTGGTCGACCAGGTGCATCGCCCATGCGTACCGCCCGTTGTGCGCGCGGTGGGCGATAATCAGCCAGCCGACGAGCGGGTCGAACAGCAGTGCCTGGTCGCTGCCGTCGTCCGGGCGGGCGAGGACGACGCCGCCCATCACGAGCGGGCTGGCGCCGAAGAGCATGTCGTGGTCGGCGCCGAAGTGCGCGGTGGCGTGGGCGTGGAGGGCCTCGTCGTCGGCGATGACAGCGGGCAGCGGGACGCCGTCGTGGAAGACCAGGACGGCCTCGCTGGTCAGCCGTAGCCGTGCTCCGGGCTCGGGCGGCAGTCCGGTGGCGGCGTCGAACGCGCTGTGGGACGGGACGAAGTGCGGTGTGGCGGTGTACATCGCCATCAGCGCCTGCAGTTCGAGGAACCGCGCGACCTCCTCCTCGCGACCGGGACCAGGCGGCCGGCCCTGCGCGACTGGCGGGCTCGTGCTGCGAAAGCGCAAGGAGGCGGCGTCACCGGGCTGAAGGCCGTGCCCGCTGGTGACCTGTTCCTCGCGCCGGGCGGCGTCCTCGTAGGCCGTGTCTCCGGCGATCTTCTCCCGCAGCACCCATGGGATGAGCCGGACCAGGTCCTCGGTACGCCCGCCCTTCGCCCGGACCGTCCGGCGCGGCATCCCGCCCCGCATGCTCCCCAGGTCCTGGCCGGGAGCCAGCCACGTCGTCACGCCGGCGTTGTGCAGCAGCCGCTCCCAGATCCGGGCCAACTCCCGCTGAAAGACCCCCTCTTCCCCGGACGTGAGCCGGACGGTGTCGGACAGGGCTACGCCCTGTAGGAGCCGGGCAGCCGCCTCGCTCTCCGGATCGCCGGGAGTCATGGTGGTGAACACCGCGGGCACTGTGGATCTCCTCTGTCCTCTTCGCGGGCCGGACGCCCGGCGGCCGGCGATCGTGGCTGAACGGCGGTCAGCCGTGCCGTCCGAAGGGCGATCCGGACGCGGACTGCGGCTGCGCCACCGGAGCCTCCTGGAGGGTGCCGGGCGCGACGCCATGGCGGCCGGACGGCCCGCCGCCGTCGACGCCACCGAGTGGTGCCCGTGCCACAGCCGGGGGCCGACGCCGACCCATCCGGGAATGCCCGGTGCCGGCAGCGGTGGCCTGCCGTCGCGCGCGCGGCGTCGGCGGCCAGGACGCGGGCGAGGTTGGCCCGGAGGTTCTCACTGCCGCGGTGGCCGGCCTCGACGTCGGCGAGTACGGGCGCAGCCGGTAGGTGCGGATCACGGTCTGCCCGTGGTGGGTGGTGCGGGAGTGGCGGTCGAGGATCTCGATCCAGGAGCAGGCGTCGAGCCGGCCGGCGAGGGCGACCTGGTCGATGTGGTCGCCGAGACGCGCGGCGCCGGGGGTCCAGGCGGTGCACGAGAAGAGGCCGCCGTCGGCCTGGGGGACGTCGGCTACCACCAGGGTCTCGGGCTCGTCGAGGTCCAGCACACCGGCCGCGGCGGCCTGTTCGAGGTACTGCTGGGAGCGCATGTCGGGGCCCGGTCCCGGTGCGGTGGCGGGCGGGGCTGCGAGGGACGGCACGGGCGACTCCAGCGGCGGGATGACGGCGAGCAGGCGGCGGTGGAGCGGCGCAGAACTCCGCATGGTCAACGACGGCGCCGTCGGCACGTCACGGCGCCCGCGCAGCACCCTGGCCCGGTCTCCTGGTCCCGTGGCCTCGCCGAGGCCACGGGACCAGGAGACCGCTCTCCTCGGCTCCGCTACCCGGGTACGGACATCCGGGCAGGGCAGGGGAGTTGAGGGTGGCGTTGGTGTACGCGGCCCCGCCGGCGGACCGTACGGGCGCTCTGTCTGCCGCCGACGGCGATGGCCGAGGGCACCGCCCCTCGCCCCGCCGCACGACGGCGCCCCCGGAGACGAACAATCCGCCGCGCTACGGGAGTTGAGCGAGGACCTTTGCGACTCGGCGACGTCGACTACGGCCGGTCCTGCCGCGCCCTGGCGCCGCCCGTTCCACCGGCGGGCAGCAGCGGCCCGCCGCCGTACGACGGCGCCCGGCTCGTCCAGGCCCGCCCTCCGCCCTGGGAGCCAACTCCCGGTCCATCACGGCGCGTTGGGCCAGGACGGACCCCGGTAGGCCTCGGTGGTCCGCCGCGTCCGCAGCCGGTTCCGGTGAGCCGAGCCGTCGTATATTGCAAGGCTCGATGTCGACATGACGGTCCGTCGGCCGGCCCGGAGTGCTCCTCCGCGCCTCCGCGCACGCGCTCCGGCACTCGATCATGGTCCGCGCCCCTCCGGGCGCCCCGGAGACAACAGGTCGCACAATTTCTCAGGCGGCATCCGCCCGATAGCACGCCCGAAAAGCCCGTCAAGAATTCACGAGAAAAGAGCTCTTCGGAAACCAAGAAAAGAGGTCTTGTGAAATTTAGTAAACGAATTCTGGAGAGAGGTTGGCGGGCCCCGTGGTCCCGGGGGCGTGTCCGTCGGAGGTGGCGGCCGGCGCACCCCGGAGCCCTCTGCGTGCACCAGGCGGTCAGCCGCGGGGCGGGGCCGGCGGGCCGGCCGCGTGCTGTGCCCCGCCGTCCTGGGGCCCGTGTGGCGCGTCCTGCTCGCCGAGCTCGTCGCCGGCGGCCTCCTGGTCGTGCGGGGCGGCGTTCGCGCGGCGGATCGGGGCGGTGCGCAGGCGGTCGAGCCAGGTCTCCATGTAGGCCTGGGCGGTGGGGTGTTCGCTGCCGGGGCCGGTGAGCAGGCTGTGCTGGGCGTGCTCGGCGAGGAGTTCACCGACGTGGTCGGCGAGGTGCTCGTACTGGGGGGTGAGACAGGCGGCCAGCGCGTGCGGGACGCCGGAGGGGTTGATCAGCAGCGGAACCAACTGGTGGAGCAGCACGGCCAGGCCGGTGCTCTCGATCGCCGTCCGCAGGGCGGCGAGGGCGGGGGTGTCGGGCATGAGCAGCCCGTACATCAGGTGCAGGCCGCCGACGCCGGCGAGGAGCTGCGCCCGTGCCCGGGCCAGGGCCATCTCCTGCTCGCCGGCCGCGGCCAGGAGAGCGAGCGGGTCCACGGCGGCCGCCGACACCCAGCCGTCGAACGTGCCCTCGTCCTCGGCCTGGTCAGCGGCCCCGGCGCTCGCCGACCAGTCCAGGTGAGGCAGGAGAACGGCGAGGGTCTCGACGAACAGCGCGCCGCCCACCTCGCCGGAGCCCATCCCGGCGGCCGCGGCCAGGTGCACGGCCGCGCGCCGCCGTACGGCGTCCTCACCCCGCACCACAGCGGTCTCGGCCTCCCCCTCCAGCAGCCGGCGCACCGCGGCCGGGTCCGGCGTCCCGGCCGGCCCGTGGGCGAACGCCCGCTCCGCCTCCGCGTAGAACGCGTCCCGCCCGGCGTCCCGATCCTCCTCACCCGCGGCGCCGGCCGCCGTACGGGCCTGCGCGAGCACGCGGTGCGCACGGGAGTGGGCCATGGCCCACAGCACCGCCTCCCGCACCGCCGGCCACGGCGGCTCCGGCACCACGCCCGCGCCCGGCACGAGCGGACGTCCGGCCTCGGCGTACCAGGCGAGCACCGTCCACCGCAGGTCCCGCCCCTGCCGCGCGTGACGGGCGAGCGCCGCGGCGACGTCGACCACCGCCTCCTCGAGCACCGACACCGAACCCCGCCCGCGCCCCAGCCACCGCCGTGCATGCCCCGGCAGCAGCCCGGCCCCACGCCACCGCTCCAGCTGCGCCGCCGACACCGTCAAGCCGAGCGCCGACAGGCGCTCGATCAGTTCCTGATCCGCCCCACTGGGCTCCCCACGTGCCACAACGCCCGACTTTAGAACCCCGCGAAGCACCCGTGAACCACCGACAGCCCACCTGGCTGACTAACCCTCACCACCCCATGCCCCACAGCCAGCAGGAACCCAACCCCCCGAAGGAGCCACCCCATGCCCAACCCCCGCCACCGCCGCGCCCGCATCACCACCACCGTCACCCTCCCCCTCCTCCTCACAGCCACCACGGCCGGCCGCACCGCCCTCACCATCGCCGGCATCGCACTGCTCCTCCTCCTGGCCACCACAGCCACCCTCGCCCTCCGCACCGCCTACGCCCGAAACCCCGCCCACCGCACCGCCGCACACCGAACCCTCCACCTCCTCCTACGCCTCGCCCCCTGGTATCCCGACCGCCCCCAATAAGCGCCCAACGGGCGCCAAGCAACCCCACCCAAAACACGCCCGACAACACCCAGGAACACGCAGAAAAACCAATTCAAGCCCGGCTCATAAAAAACACCACCTCAGACTCCGAGACGAGACACCTCCACCACACACACGAAGCAGAAAAAGAGACCCCAGAGCAACGCCCATAACCTCCAGAAAAAGACACGTAACCCCTTCCCAGAGCACTCCCAGAAAAGGAAAAATGAAAGACGCCGAACACAAGGAACAGCAGGCCCGGTAAACCACCGAAAACCGCCTTCGTGCCAGGACTACGGCGGCCACCCAATCCCACCCCGGAAACCCGAGCACGCCCACCGTCAGGCACCCCAACGAACCCGCCCCCAGCCGCCCCTGGCCAACGGCCAGGGAGCACTTCCACCAACCGAGGATTCGTATATTGCAACTCTCGACAAACACCACCAACCAAACCACAAAACACCAGCTCAACACCCCACACAACCCCAGCGCCGAAGGCGCCCAACACCCCACCCCCACACCAAAACTGACACCCCCACACCCCACCCAGGCCCGACAGGGCCCCACCACACACCACCCGCACCCACCCCCGGCCGCCCGAACCGGGCGGCCCAACAACCCACCACCACAACAAAACTGAAACACCCTCAAAAACAAAAGCCCCGACAGGGGCCCAAAATTCCGAAGGAATTTCAAAAAACACACCACAACTCGAATTCCTCCAACGGAGGAATTCACACGCAAAACAAGGCCCCCAACGGGGGCCGACATACACCACCCAAGAATTCCCCAACGGGGAATTCCTCAGCGCATTCAGCCGAAAGGCTGAATGAATAAGGCCTTTCAGGCCCCGCCCCCCCCCGCCCTGTCGCCCACACCGATCTCGGCATGCTCGACTAACCGCAGCCCGCAGGGGAGTCGAGAG